>NZ_JBIWCN010000002.1:0-514577 GCF_044761525.1 Streptomyces sp. NPDC097595
CCCTTCAACTAGACCTTGCCTCCGCGGAGGGTGGTGACAGGTTTGCCTCCGCGCTCATCGCGCGCGGCACGAGGGGCAAGCCGGTGCGGATCGGCCCCCGGCCACGCGTCCGCCGTCATCACGCTGCGGAGCTACGCGCATCTGTGGCCGGGGAAAGAAGCCCGCACCCGGTCCGCCATGGACGCCGTATCGGCGGCCTGCGGACCGGGTGCGGATCGGCAGGGAGTCTGACCGCAGGGTCAGCCGGCCTAACCAGAGATCAGGCCTTCTTGGTCTCCTAGTAATGGGCCGGGTCGGCGACCTGCAGGGATTCTCCCTGCGGGGCGTTGACCTGGCCTTTTACTGTTGGCTGGCGATGGGATGCGACGGTCCTGACTGGGTGTCCTGCGGACTGTGTGCGGACTGCCGACGCGGCTGCGGATCAGGCCGAAGTCAGCGCCGCTGCCTCATTCCCGTGGGAGGCCAGAAATGAAATCCCCTTCGCGCAGTCGCGCCGGATAGGAAGCCACTCCGTGGCTTACCCGACCGAACCGAGGGGTGTCAGGACGCGCGAAGCGCTTCTGGGAGAAAGCGGTCGATCTCTGAGCTGCTGAACGTCATGTCCTCGTCGATCTGAAGGGCTCGCTGGGCTGCGCGGTAGGCGGGACTCGGTGTGTCGGGCGCCAGCCGATAGATGTGGTTCAACTTATCGAGCAGCTCGTCCCTGCGGCGCGGGATGTCTACAGCCTGTGGGTCGGTCTGTATGTCTGTGAGCAGGTGCAGATACAGCTCCCGTATGTACCAAAGCTCCTTGGCGGCGGCCCTGTGTTGCTCCGCGGCCTGTTCCGGGTTGAAGCTGAGCTGAAAGATGGTGAAGGCGAGTGCCAGGGCGGACGCAACGCTGCTGATGTATAGAAGGTTGCGCTCGTTCGTGATCACAGAGGTCAGCAGCGTTCCGGAGGTCAGCGTCAGCAGGATGATGTTGACCCACTTGGCCCGCTCAGCCTTGGTGGCCTCCAGCTCCCGGGCCTTCTCGTGCGTCTTGTGTGAGTAGACGACGCGGCCGAATGCTTCCCGGATAGCCTGGATGTTTGCCGAGTGCCCGGTGCTCGGGCTAGAACTCATACTGACCCCCGAAAATCTTGCGCCACTCCGTTGCGGCGCTGAGCGGCCTGTCGGCCAGTTCGTACTCACATGCCTTGATTGCCCGTCCGTGGGCGCTCTGCGCCTTGCTCAGCCAGGCGTCACCGTACTGCTTCTTCTCACTGGTGCCAGGAATCATGTGCCAAGAGTTGGCCTTCTTGATGAGCTCGGCGAAGAAGTCACGCACCATCCAGTCGTAGTAGGTCGTGGACGACTGGGCGTGCTCCCACTCCGTCAAGAACTCCACGCTTCGAAGTTCCAGGACCAGCGACTTGATCGGCACCGAGCAGTGTGTCTGCCACACCTTCATCATCTGGATGAGACTGCGAGTGTTGCCGTTGGTCTTGCTGTCGGAATCGGCGACAAAGGCGATCTCCGTGTTGTGGTCGACGTGCTGCCAGCTTCCGCCCTCGTGGGTATTGGGCACGATCATCCCGCCGCCTCGCTGATGCCAACCGGGCAGCACCTCTACTGTGTGTCCGGTAGCGAAGTCGACCACCACGACTTGGCCGTCGCCGCCGATTTCGGTTCGCGAGTAGCGCTGCAGGAGAAGGCGGCGGATGTCTTGCAGGAGTGCCGACTGCCCATTGCGTGTGTACCCGGTGTAACGAGCGAGCTCGTGGATGGGCATGAAGAACAGGACGTCGACGTCCCGTGGCGGCCGTACTGCCGTCCCCTTCCCGTACGAGCCAATCACCATCCGTGAGGCATCCGTGTATGGCGCGTTGCTGTAGTGCCCGTGCAGTTTGCGGGCTATAGCGTTGACGCTCGTCAGCGCTGCTGCCCGTTGATTATTCGTCACCTTGATGTTGCTCAGGAACTTGTCGAACCTGCTCGCCGTGCTCAAGGCCGCCGCCCCCTTACTCGTACCGGAGGGATGAGCGTAGAGGTCGTCACTGACAAATGGGCGGCTTTCCGGCGAGACCATCAGGTGCTATGACCAACCCTCCAGGGGCACGTGGGGTCCGTCTGCGCCCGTCGGAGCAGCAGAAAGCCCCCCTCGCACAGAGGGGGGCGTACGGGCGCTCTTGGCGTTACTTCATCGAGCTGATGAAAGCCGTCCAGGCCGGCCGGGAGGCGTTCAGCTCCGGACCGGCCGCGTCCTTGTGCTTGGAGTCGCGGACCATGACCTGAGGCAGGTTGTCTGCGACCTCCACGCACGCGTCGTTGCTGGAGCCGCTGTAGGAGGACTTGCGGTAGGTCGGCTGCTCGCTCACTTGAACCTCTTCAGTACTTCGTGGATTCGGCCGGTGGAGTCACGGGCGCTCAACGCCTCCTCGGCAAGGCGATCATAGACCCGCTGGTACTGCATGACCGTCGCTGTTTCCTCAGAGTAGCTACCCGTTCCGAAGCCTTCTGTGTACGTGGCCCGGCGGCCGCTGTTGAGGGTGAGGAGGGTGAATGATCCGCTGACGATGGCGGCTGTGAACGGCAGAACCCGGACGCTGATGTTCGGCTGCTCCTGCGCCTTCAGCAGGTGCTCGAGCTGCTCGCGGGCGACCTCGGGTTCCCCCATGTCGCAGTGCAGTACGGCCTCGTAGATGATCGCCGTCAGCCACGGCTGATGCTCTCCGCTCAGCACGCGGCGAGCGCGTTCCATGCGCTGATCCACGATGTGCTGGATACGCCGGGGGTCGCCGGCTTGTCCGGCCAGTACCAGGGCTCGGGCGTACCCGGGTGTCTGGAGAAGGCCAGGGACTATCAGGCCGAAGTCGTAGAGCATCGTTGCCTCGGGGAGGCGACGGATGTAGGGCCTGGCGTAGTCGTTGACGTTCTCCTGGTTCAGGATGCGAACCAGGTTGACGAGGGAATCGGGGTCGAGGCCCAGGGTTCCTTCGAGCTTCTGTGCCAGGTCCGTGTCGGGCGGGACCTCGCCTGTCTCCACCTCGGAGATCCGGCTCTGCGACGTGTACGTGCGCTTGGCGACGAAAGCCTGGCTCCAGGGTGCGTCCTTGAAGTCGCCCTTCTCCTTGGCCTCCTGCTGTCGCCTCAGGCGGGCGTCCTGAACCATCCTGCCGATGTACTGCTCCAGCCCCTGGCTTGGGTCTACATCCCTCGTCTTTGTCATATGCCGGATATCCCGATCGCCGCCCGGTACTCAACTCCTAGTGATCGTAGGGCTACTGGGGGCATCTTGGGAGGGCCGAAGGAAGGCAACGGAACGCCGGGACGCAGGAGAAGCCAGGAGCCGCTATGTCGCACCCCCCGAACGAGGCCCAACAGGCGCCAGCTCTGAATCCCGCAGCCGCGATCACCCTCGCTGACGAGACGCTGCGTCTCCAGCTCGGGACCACCACACTCCCCGCGATGCAAGTGCAGGTCGTGCTTCTGGTGGCGCAGATTCGCTGCTTCTTCGAGGTCGGTCTGCCCGAGGATCAGGAGGAGGCCGACGCGCAGCGCCAGGAGATCCTCCCGCTCCTTGATGAAGTGCCCGCCGGGGATGACGTGGCCTGGCGTACGTGGACGCGCATGCGGGCGCTGGGCCGCGTTCTGCGGCGGCACGTTGCCCAGTACACCAACCGGAAGCTTGGCGAGGACCGAGACCCGGGGGACGACACCCCGAGGGAAGTGCCGGCAGCTACTGGCAGGGGCGTGCCCAAGGGCGTCTACCGGGTTCCTACCGTCCTGGAGATGCGGCGTGCTCAGCAGTGGCTGAACCGTTCGGCGGGAGGGCACCAGTGATCGGGACGGCCGCCGTGGCTCGCGCGGTCAGCGACTACATGCACCGCCGCCCCGGGGAGACCCTGGCGCTCGCCCCGTTGTGGCAGACGCTCTCCCAGCACGCGAAGGCGGGGACCTGCCACCACCGGGGAACGTGCCCGATCGTGACGGCGAGCCCGATCGTGCTCAACGAGCGTCAGGAAGTGCTGGTGCTCGGGGTCGGGCGCGGCACCGTAAGGATTCCCGAGGCTCGGTTCGAGGATGGGTGGGACACCCTCGCTGAAGCGGCTTCGATGCTGGCGCGAGCCCTTGGAGTTCATGAGTTGTGGACTCAGCCGGGTTGCGAAGACCCGGTTCAACTCCACGCGGCTCGCGCGGATGCTCAAGACGGTGAGCGTATGCGGGTCGCGGCCCGTTACCTGTTTCGCACGCGTGCCGGCCTCTGCCACTTCGCTCCGGGCGCCCCTCAGACGTGGGTGCCGTTGGCTCAGGCGGACATCGAGCTGGCCACGCGTGTCCATGCCCTCGTCGCTGAGGTGCCCCTGTGAGCCGACAGGCGCCCGAGTGGACATACCTCAGCGTTCTGGCGGGCCTCACGGTTCTGCTCGTCGTCGGAATCTGGGCAAGCCGATGAACGGCAGTCATGTGCTTACGACTGTCACCGTGACCCCTGCGCAGGTTCGTGCCGGGGACCTCGTTCGCTGTGAGGGGGCGTGGCGAACGATCCGGGATCTCCGCCGCACCGGGCGCGGCGGAAGGGCTGCCGTGATCAACGGCCTACCGGGCGTCTGGAAGCTCCCCAGCACCTTCGACGTGATGCGTCCTGCCCGACGAAGTTAAGGCTCCGTCCCGGTGAGAGCGCAGCTCTCCCCGGAGGCGGTAGTCGGCCCTCGGCCCGCTCTGTCCGCCCCTCCTCCACGCGGCAGACGGATCGGGCCGAGGCCCCGACACCCTCTCCAATCGCGAAGGAAGAACGAATGAAGTCCACCATTCCCCTCGCCCTCGCCCTGGCCCTGGGTACGGCTGTCGGTGCTGCGCACCTGGTGCTCACGGCCAGGCACCACCGCGACGTGCGGCATCTCGGATTGGCGCAGATGCATGGCGAGCTGATCCGGGACACGGCCGCGAACCCGGAGTTCAACCAGATCACGAACTACCCCTACCTGGAGGACCTGGACGACTCGACTCGTGCGCGGCTCATTCACACGAACAGGTGGGTCAGCCTCTGGAGCACGATGCTCCGTCTGCGTTTCATGCCGCTCAACAGCATGCGTCAGGTGGCGGCTGAGTTCATGAGGAGCCCTGTGGGCCGCCAGTTCTGGGAACAGGCTCGCGACCATCGCCGCATCACGGCGCGCGACAAGCACGACGCGGCCTTCAACAGCCTCATGAACGAGGCGTATCAGGAGGCCCGTGCCGACGCGGCCTGACCGTCAATCTCCCGCCCGGCTGCTGCGTGACGGTCGCGGCCGGGCGGGTTCGCCCAAGCCAGAAGAGCACCGATGTCATTCGAACCGCACGACCTGGTGGGGGCCCTGACCACTGGCCCTCCCATTTCACCGCACACCCCGCAGGCCATAGGAGGAGCATTGCGCACCCCACGCTTATCGGTCCGGAACTATCTCGGTGGGCCGGGACTCACCCCCCAAGACCTCACGATGGTCTTCCTGATGCGCGAGGGCGACGACAGGGCAGCCAGCTCAATGCCCACGCGCACGGTGGGAGAGGCCGTCGAAGACGCGCAAATGATCCAGGACCTGGGCATGCGGTCCGTCAAGGTGTTCGCGGGCTCGCGTCTCCGGGACGGCCACGCCTCGCAGGCCACCTCTCCCACGGGGCTCATGGCCCGTACGATCGCGGCCGTGAAGAAGTCCGCGCCTGGGCTCGCGGTCATGGCCGAGACGTGCGTGTGCTCCCACACCGACTCGGGTGAGTGCTGGCTCGCCAACGAGCGTGACGGCGGCATGGACCTCGTGAGGACCACCGAGGTCCTTGCGGCCCAGGCAGTGATGCAAGCCGAGGCCGGCGCCGACATCGTTGGACCCGCGGCGATGATCCCGGGCTCGGTCCAGGCCGTCCGCGAAGCCCTGGACGACGCCGGGCACCGTGACGTGGCGATCATGCCGCACCTCATCTTCGAGTCCGGGCTCTACCAGGGCTACCGGGCAACGATGGGGGCCACCCCTCAGTCCGGGATGCGGGCCTTCCAGATCAATCCGCAGCGGCCGGAGATGGCCGTGCACTTCGCCCTTGAGATGGTTCGTGAGGGCGCGGACATGATCCTTACGGAACCTGCGCTGCACACCGTCGACACCCTCGTCCGCCTCAAGGACAAGGTCCCTGTGCCCGTGGTTCCGTTCTCCGTGTCGGGAGAGTACCTGCGCCTCACGGACCGCCAGCCGGACGGGGCACTCGACGTGAGCGGCCTGGTTGAGGCGTACACCGTCCTCAAGCGGGCCGGTGCCGATCGGATCATTACGTACGGTGCGATGGAAATCGCACGCAGGCTTAAAGGCTCCTGATCGCCGAGAGGATGTCGGCGGCGCCCTGGTTCAGCAGGTCTGCCGCAACAGCGAAGCCAAGCTTCTCCGGCTCGTCCGCCGGCCCAGTGGCTTCCGCGGTTACCTGCTGAGTCCCATCGGTGGACGTTACGGCGGCCGACAGGTGCAGCAGTCCGTCCTGCTCCACCCGCCCCCATGCGCCGACGGGGACGGAGCATCCGCCATGCAGATCGGCAAGCAAGGCGCGCTCCGCTCGTACGCAAGCATCGACGTCGCTGTTCCCGGTAGCAGCGAGCAGTCGTGCGGCCGGCGAGTCTGTACGGACCTGGATTCCGAGTGCGCCTTGCCCGGGTGACGGGAGGAAGAGGCGTGGGTCCAGAACCTCGTGGATCTCGGGCGTCAGCCCGAGTCGATTCAGTCCGGCAGCGGCGAGAACCACCGCGTCGAGCGAGCCCTTGGTGGTTCGGGCAAGCCGCCCTGGCACGTTTCCCCGGATCGGCACGACGTTGAGGTCGGGGCGGAGCGCGAGGAGCTGGGCCACGCGGCGGGGCGCCCCTGTGCCCACGGTCGCCCCTTCGGAGAGACCGGCCAGGGTCGCCCCGCAGAGCACATCGCGTACGTCTTCACGCGGGCCAGGCGTGGTCAGAAGGGTCGTTCCTTCGGTAACGGCCGTGGGGAGGTCTTTCAAGGAGTGCACGATCACGTCGACCTTGCCCGTGACCAAGGCTGCCTCTTGGTTGGTGGAAAAGGCGGACCCGCCGGCCGTCTTGGCGACCTCCGCGAGCGTGGGCGTGACGCGGTCCTGGTCGCCGCCTTCGAGGATGACCTCGCGCTTGAAGGCGACTTCCGGGAACCGCCCGACCAGAGGCGCCAGCCATTCGCTGACCTGCGTCCTCGCCAGCTTGCTAGCCCTGGAGCCGATGCGCACCACGTCGCCCATTCAGGTCAACTCCTCGCGATAGCAGTCCCGTTGACTCGCAATCGTACTTGCACCAGAACCATGCAGATTCCGACACTTTGTCACTAAAGGAGAAGTTTGTGAGCCTTCGCGTGGGCGCCCGCGCCTCGAAGATGTCCCTCATGCAGACGGCCCCGGTCTTATCCGCTCTCTCCGCTGCCGGCCCCACCATCCTGCGCCCCTTTACCGAAGCGGGTGGAGATCGGTCGGTGGATCGAGCCGCACTGGAGGCGGACGGGGTTTTCTCCGAGGAGATCGAATCTGCCCTGCTGACGGGCGAAATCGATGTCGCTGTTCACTGCCTCAAGGACGCGCCGGCCATCGACACTCCCGGCCTGACAATGTCCGCTTACCTGCGGCGCGACGACATCCGGGACTGCCTGGTCGCCCGCGATCCGGGTCTCACCCTGGCCACCCTCCCCGCTGGGGCGAAGGTAGCCACCGCGTCCTTGCGCCGGACCGCCGCACTGCGCATCCATCGCCCGGACATCAAGGTCGTTCCGATACGTGGGCCGGTGGACGAACGCCTCCGAGCGCTGCACGAGCCCGACAGCTGGATCGACGCGCTGGTCGTCGCCACATGCTCCATGGAACGCCTCGGCCTGCCCCACCTGATCACCGAACGGATCAGCCCGGAGGTGATCTGTCCTCCGCTCGGCGCCGCGATCATCGCCTTCCAGACACGCGAGGACGACAAGGCCACGAGCGAGGCCATCAACTTCCTCCACGACCCCGTTACCGCCACGGAGGCGGAAGCCGAGCGCCTGGTACTCCGCCGGCTGGGCGGCTTCTGCAATGCCCCGCTGGCGGGGTACTGCAGAACGAACCGGGCAACGGAGGCCACCACCTACACGGTTCGCGCCAGATCCTTCACCGTGGACGGCGGTTCCTCGGTCGATGTTCGCCGCACCAGCAGCGACGCCCGGAAGGCGGCCCTGGCCGTGAGCCACGAGCTGACGCGCCTCGGAGCCCAGGCAGTGGCCGCCAAGTCTTGAAGGAAGTACTTGGTGGCCCGGAGGCATACCTGTTCCGGGCCACCAACGAGCGAAGGCCAGGTGGTCAGCGGAAGCATCTCAGCTGACCTCCGGCAGCGGCCTCCTCCTCGGCTCGATGTCCAGTAGCAGGCTCTGGCGCACATGCCGTGGAGCAGTTAACGACCGGCAGAGCGCGCCCTGGGACGTCATCTCGGGCCGTAGCCCGCGCAGCGGCAACTAAGCGCGAATCATGAGCGCGACGCCTGTGGCCAGGGCCGCGACCCCGAGAGCGCAGAGGAGCCCGCCCCAGATCCGCAAGAGCTTCCGCTGAAGGGGCGCATAGCGGAGGAAGTCCATCCCTGGATGCTCGAATCCCAGTCGGTTGAACGTCCGCAGGAGGCCGGGATCGGCGTGGGCAGGGTTGAGGTAGGTGTCCACTGTCCGTTTCGCGATGCCGCGGTAGTCCGTCGCCAGCGCAAGCCCCGCCAGAATCATCCCGGGACCCAGCAGTAGAGGTGCCAAATACATCCGTTCCTCCGGTCCAGGGGTGCGGCAGGTGCACGGTACGCCGGGAGGGGGGAAGGGGCGTCATGCCAGATTCCGGCAATTTGGCGCCGTTCTGATTGCTGGTCAGTCACCGACGAGCAGGCTCGGCCTCTCGTCTACCGGACCGGGCGGAGTGGGCTCCGATCAACCGCCGCTTGCATTGCCTGTCTGGCGGGATGTGCGCCAAAAACCCGTCCTTGAGAGCCCAAGCCATTCTGTCTGCGAATTCGGCGGGCTTCATCACGGCTGGCTTTGTCCACGAGACCGGGCTCTGGCACAACTTCTGTGGAGCTACGCCCACCGGGCCTCTGTCTCCCTCTTGGCAAGCCCCTGACCTGCCGGTCCCCGGCATGCTCCGGCCTCGGACACCGAGCTTCGGCTCGCCACCCCAGAAGTGGTGCCAGAGCCCCAGTTGGAGGCAAGAGAGTCTGGTGCTGTTCGGCTGCCGGACGGCTAGAAGAGGCTGGCCGAGGTGCTCTGCGTGAGGTTCCTGAGGATCGTGCGCAGCCACGGGCTGCGCACGGCTGGTAGCCGGACCAAGGTGTGTTGGAACGTTCCCCGGTCGGCCCGGAACAGGTGATTGGGCAGCAGCGGAAGCGGGTAGTCGCGCAGGACGTCTTCGGCTATGCGGCCCGACGCGGGAACCGGCAAGTTCGGTTCGGGCGAGACCAGCCACAGCCACACCCCAAGCGGCAGGGGCACCAGGTATGCCGGTGTGGTCGGGTCGGCAGGGGTCCAGGTTCGGCCCGTCTGGGGATGGACGGGGGCGAGGAGGATGTCGACGCCCGCGTCCGGGGAGGGCTGCCCCGGACCGGCCAGGACGGCATGCCGCTCCCGGGTGCCTGCCGGAAGCAAGGCGTCGAGCGTGCGTTGGAATACGTCCGCGGCCAGGCCGTCCGGAACTTTCACCGGCTGCCCCTCGGAGGCAATCAGAAGGTGGGCGAGCGCCTGGCCGGCTGCCGCCTCCCACTGCGGACTCCACGACCAGTAGTGGTTCGGCCCCAGCCGTCCTCCCCACGTGGCGATCGGCTCGAACGGGGGCGTTCTCTCCCCCTTCTCTGCCAACTCCGCCCAGGACAGGGGTACGGCGTGGATACCGGCGACGGGGACGCGGTGCACGACGTCTGAGCCGAGTCTCACCATCTGCCAGAGCGAGCAATCGTCGATCCTGGTCCCCACGGGGAGGTCGCATGCCTCACAGGCCATGTTGGGCCCGTCGGTCCCGTCGAGGCCACAGCAAGCACCGCCACGCTTCTCGGGAATCAACCGGGTTCCACGGATATCACCGGGCGCGATGACACTGGCCCCGGGCGTGCCGTCGGACAGGGCATGGACCGGCGCGTAGATGCCGCGTGCCTCAGCCTCGCCCGGATCAATCTCGTCCCACAGCCGCCACGGCCCTCCCCAAGGGTCCGGGTCCACGGCAAAGGTCCCGGATTCCATGAGCACCGGAAGCTGGGCCCCGTTCCCGTACTGCTGACGAGCGTGTACCGGCAGTGAGACCTGGGACAGTGGGACGGTCAGCTCGGCGCCGCATCCCCCACACACGAAAACGAACAAACTTCCTCCGCCTGGGAAACAGACGCATCGTCGCAGCTCACCGGCGGGCGGCCAACATGTTTTCTCATCTGCTGCGGGAAGGGCACCTGCCACCGTCGCGGAGTGTCAACGCAGCGCGAGCAAATGTCAGCCGCCGCCTCGGATCCCGGCAAGCGACTCACTCGGTCTTCGCATTTCACGGTGTGCTGAGGCGCCTCCCGAGGCGGGGCTCTGGCACCACTTCTGGGGTGGCGAGTCGAAGCTCGGTGTCCGAGGCCGGAGCATGCCGGGGACCGGCAGGTCAGGGGCTTGCCAAGAGGGAGACAGAGGCCCGGTGGGCGTAGCTCCACAGAAGTTGTGCCAGAGCCCGAGACTCGACAGCACCACTAAGGGGGTGGCCGGGGCGGGCACCGAGCCCTGACGTACGTTCGAGCCCATGACGCGCGCCCTGAGAAGATCCCGACTGGTGGCCCAGTGAGCGGCTGGTGGGCCTACTTGGAGGAACGGACCTGTCGAGAGGTCGATGCTGATGTGCTGCGCGACTGCCGGCTTTCGGCGGTCAGGTCCGTCTGGGAGGCGCTGCGCCCGTTGGGGGTGGGCCTGCACGAAGCCGAGCGGGTGGTCCACGCGCGATACGAGGCTTTGGGCGACCGCGTACAGTCCACCCCGCCCGATCCGCTGGACCTCCCCTCGCTCGCAGCCCGCGCCGCGGCTCTCCCAGGCCGCGTGGCGGCAGTGGAGGCGCTCTGGGACGGCGATACGGTGCACGACTGGTTCGTGTTCTTGGTCGCGGTCCTGGACGCCCCAGATGGGGAAGGCCACCTGGCGACCGTCTACCACCGATCTGACGGCCCTCCTCCTGGTGTTGCCGCGGCCGAGGCCGGCCGGGCGCTGGCCGGCCACCTTCGCGTGCCTTTCCACTTCCCGTCTCCGGACGTCCCTGATGACGACGCCCCGCGCTGGAGGACGGTCCAACGGCTGGCGGAGGGGACGTGACTGGGGGCATGGACGGAGTGCGGCGACCCCAAGCAGAGGCGTCATCAGTGCCGACTGATTACCTCTGGCCTCGCGGCCACCGGTGTGACCGAGGGGCGTGGGGTGGCGGACGTGGGCGATGTTCCGCTGATCGTGCTTCGACTGCGAGCCGCTTGTGTCCGTCGGTTCGGCTGAGCTGCGATGCGCCAGTTGAGGACCTCGGCGGGGCGCTCCGCACTGTCCAGTTCCCGCTCGGTGCCCACTGTTGCTAGGAGGCGTCGGGGGCTGTGGCCGGCGGTTTCGGCTTGGGCGAGGGTGGTGGTCAGGGCGGTCCAGTTGGGGTCGGTGAGGATCCGGTCGGCGTGGTTGGGGAGTGCCGCGCGCACGTCTTGCTCGTAGCGGTGGGCGGTTGTGGCTCGTGGTGCCCGGCGGGCCAAGTCCGCGAGGACGGGTGTGGCGGCCTGCTGGTATGCCGACTGGAGGTGGCGGAAGGCTTCTTCGGCTGCTGCCGCCTGTTGTTCGTGGCCGCGCTGCTCGTGCCACCTGGTGGCGGCGCGGGCCAGGTGCACGGTGGCGAAGAGCAGCGCGATGGCGAGGCCGCCAGGCTGGTTGGAGGCGTAGGCGAGTTCCTTGGCGGCCTCGCGCAGGGCGGTGGCGGCCTGGTGGTCGGCGCGGGTGGCGGAGCGGCGGGCGCGGTTGAACGCCATTGCCGCCGCTTGTAGTTCTGCCCGGTGGGGGCGGGGTGTGGTGCTGGCGATGTTGTAGAGGGCGTCGCCGAAGGCGGCCAGGTGGCCTTGGGCGGCGGCATCGTCGCCGGAGTCGAGGACGGTGTGCGCCGCGTCTATGGCGGTGGTGGTGTGCCGCCATGGGGCGGTGGAGTCCGCGACGTGCCGGGGGCGGTCCGCCACTTCCTGGTCGGGGAGGCGTTCGCGTAGGCGGTTGATGGAGAGGTCGGGGGCGAGTTTGGAGCCGCCGTACCAAACGGGTTCGCCGGCTGCGTTGGTGTCGCCGGGGGCGGCGAGGCTGTAGCCAATGACGTCGCCGGTCTCGGGGCCGAGGCGTGTTTTGACCTTGATGCCGAGGGACTGGAGCACGGTGAAGTAGTCGGCTTCGTTGCGTACGGCGGCGGCGACCGCGTACGCCTGCTCACGCAGCCAGTGCCGTGCGGTGACCGTCTGGCCCTGGCGTTCGGCCTTGGCGCGTTCGGCGCCGGTGGGGGTGCGGGGCGCGGTGAGGTCGCCGGACTTCAGGCGATGCAGGCCGAACTCGGCTTCGATCTTGCGGCATTCGGCTTGGGCGCGCTGGCCGTCGTGGTGGTTGCGTGGGCGGCGTCCGTCGGCGCGGACGGTGGCGGCCATGATGTGGATGTGGTCGTCGGCGTGGCGTACCGCGATCCACCGGCATGCCTTCTCGTCGCCGTCGGGGGCGATGCCGGTGGCGTGGACGATGCGGCGGGCGACTTCGGCCCACTCGGTGTCGGTGAGGTAGCGGTCGCCGGGCGCGGTACGGACCGGGCAGTGCCAGACGTGCTGGGATGGTTTCTTGCCGCCCAGTTCGCGGGTGCGCAGGTCGACATGGGTGTCGAGGCGCTTGGCGAGCTGGGTGTAGGTGGTCTCGGGGACGCGGCCGGGGTCCGGGGCGCCGGCCATGTCCCAGGCGGCGACGATGTGAGGGTCGGTGTGTTCGTCGCGTCGGCCGGGGCCGAAGAGGTAGGCGATCAGTCCGCGGGTGTCGGAGCCGGTGGAGACGTCAGGAACCATGCGCGGTGCCCTCCGCCAGGAGCTGGTCGATCAGTCGGTAGCTGTTCTCGGCGGCTTGCTCGACGCGGTCCAGCACCGCCTCGGCGCGCTCGGGCACGGTTCCTCGGTGGATGGCCGCGGTGATCTGGTTGAGGTTGCGGCCGATGCGGTCGAGCGCGACGGTGTGTGCCTCGACAGCCGCGATCACTGGGCGGAGGGGATCGTCCTCCGGGCTGCCGACCAGCCCTGCCTTGCCCTGGGCGACGGCGAGGGCGGCGTCACCGACGAATCCGGCGAACTTCTGACCGCGCTGGTGAGCGGCGGCGCTGATCACACCGACCGCTGTCCGCGTGAAGCGGATGGTCTTCTCTTGGTCGCGCTTCTCCACCGTGCGCTTGCGGTTCATCAGCGCGGGTAGGGCGGGGGCGTCGAGATCCCGCCAGGAGGGCAGCTCGACTGACGGGTGGGCGACGGAGTCGGGCACCTGGGGGCAGCTGGTCTCCGCTGCGGCATCCTCCAGCTCGGGCGCCCCCTGGCGCCCGGCCTTCTCCTCCGCCACCCCTGGGGCGGGGGCAAGCGCGGACGAAGCCTCGTTAGAGGCTCGTTCGCTCCAGCTTGCTGCTGATCGGCGGGTCAGGCCGAAGAACCCCTTGCGGCGGCGGGTGGGAGCGTTGTCGGTGCTCGGTTCGGGCATGGCGGTGCTCCGGTGGTCGTGTGCGGTGGGGCTTCGTCACGTCCGTCGCATCCGTCCCGTAGCTGGTCAGCACAGGTACGGAGACCGTTGCAGGTACGGAGTGATCCGTATCGGCGAGGAACTCCGTCCCCGCGCTGACCTGCGCGGGGACGGATGCGACGGATGGATACGGAGCTGGGGTCAGCGAGTGCGCCGGGGGCCGGCAGGCCCGCCGGGCGGGCCGATGGGCGGCGTCCCGGACGGAGAGATCGGTGGCTTGCCCTGGGCCCGACGCGCGAGGGCGTTCTCGTCGGCTGCGGGGGCCGGTGGGGCGGGGTCGGGGCAGTAGCGGGCCCAGGCATCGAGGAACTGGTTGCGGGCGTACGCCTTGGCTTGCCTGCCGTTCTCGAAGCGGTGGTTGGCCGGGCTGATGCCGAAGTCGCGCAGCAGATTGGCGAGGTGGTAGGCGTTCAACCCCTTGGTGCCGTACTCGGCCCACGGCGCCTCGGCGTCCTGGACCAAGGCGGCGAGCAGGTCGTGGCTGCGCATGGCCCCAATGTCGCCCTGCTGCTCGAACACGCGGCGGATATCCCGGAGCAACCGAGTCTTCAGCGTCGTCTGCTCGTCCTGCACCACCTCGTTCCTGGTCATCGCCAGGCAGGCTGCACGGGCCCGGGAAGGCCAGTGCCCGCCGGCCAGGTCGGCGACGATCACCAGCGGCTCCCAAGTATCGGCAGCGCGGTCCTCGACCGGCATCCAGGGAACCAGGCCCCCAGCGGTGCTCCGCAGCGGGGCCAGCCAGGCGGTCAGCCGGTCCCGCAGCGCGTTCAGTTCCGGAACCGAGTACCGCGAGCGGAACGGGGCGATGCGTTCGCCCGGCTTGCGCTTCTGCATACGGAGCACGACCGCCCGGTCCATGATCGTGTCCGGCAGGTCGCCGATCCCCGCGAGCGCTGCCATGGCGAAGGTGGGAAACGCCGTCGGCTTGTGCTCCGGACCGGAGATCCGCCAGGCCGGGCGGTTGCGCTGGTGCCCGGCGTTCAGCAGACCGCGCAGGTCCTCCTTGTCCCCGGCCTTGGGGCCGAAGATGGTGTCGGCCTCGTCCACCAGCAGCGTCGGCGGGTTCTTGCCGATCACGCGGAAGACCACCGCAGGGGAGGTGTTCACCGTCATCATCGGCTGATGGACGGTTTCGTGGAGCACGTCCAGGACGCGGGACTTGCCGCAACCCTTGGTCGGCCCCACCACCGCCAGGCGCGGCGCATGCTGGAGAGCGGGCTGAACATGGGAGGCCGCCACCCACAACGTGACCGCCGACAGCGCCTCCTCGCTCGGCAGCACCACATACCGGCCGATCGCCGCCCGCAGATCGTCCAGTACGACGGCCCCTTCCTGGTCCCCGCCTGCTGTGAGTCCGGCACCCTCACGGCCCCCGGTCCCCGGTCCGGGTTCGCGGAGCGTCCCCGGAGCACCGTGGTCCGCCAGGACCGTTGGTCCGGGTTCGCCAGCCGACTGACCAGAACTCTTCGCCCGGTCCCCGGCTTCCGGAACGGGTTTATGGTCCGGGTTCCCGGTCCGGTCCGACAGGCCGCTGAGCTGCGCGTTCTCCGTCGGTCCGGGTCCCTGGTCCGGGTTGCCCGAAACCTCGGTCCGGGTCTCGGTCGCGGACCGGTCCAGTTCCGGACCGACCGGACCAGCGGCACGGACCGGTCGGTCGCCGGTCTCCGAAGACGGGGACCGGCTGTCCGCTCGGTCCGGACGGTGCCACGGGATGCCCTGGCCGGGGACCGCAGCGGCAGGCCAGACGACCTTGTGGGATGTGTTCGAGGTGGCGGGGGACGTAGAGTCCTCCATCGACGTTCCTCTCAGGTGAGGGACGGGACGGGCAAGGTCCCGCCTTTCACCGGTTCGTTTCGTTCAGGGATGGACGATGGGCAGGGGAATCTCCGGCCCTCGGCGTTGGCGCGCCGGGGGCCGTTGCTGTGTCCGGGACTGCCTGCGGCTCATGAGGCCAGGCCCCACTCGTCTCCGCCATTGGCCAGCGCGCGCTCGTAGCGCAGCAGTTCGGTCCCGGGGTAGAGCACCCGCTTGCCGACCTTGATGCCACGCGGCCCCTTTCCGATGTGGCGCCAGTAGCGGACGGTGCTCTCGGCTGTGCGGTAGCGCTCGGCGACCTCGGCGGTGGTCAGGTATCGCATGCATTCCCATTCGACTAGGTGGTGATTCGATGTGCATAAAGTTGTACCCCAGGATCGGCGGTTACCCAAATCGGGAAGTGCATGTTTCAATTGGGATAGCGATAGTCGTGATGGAGGTTCGATGGCAGGCGAGAAGGCTGAGGGCGGCGAGGTGCCGCTCCTCTACAGCGAAGGCAACGTGGCCGGACGCGTTGCCCTGGAGCGCGAGGTCAGGGGGTGGAGCACGACCGAGCTGGCAGAGCGCGTGACCAGAGCCGGCGTGAAGATGAACCAGACGGCTGTCTGGCGCATCGAGAACGGATCACCCCGAAGGCGGATCA
The DNA here is from genome assembly GCF_044761525.1 of Streptomyces sp. NPDC097595. Taxonomy (NCBI): domain Bacteria; kingdom Bacillati; phylum Actinomycetota; class Actinomycetes; order Kitasatosporales; family Streptomycetaceae; genus Streptomyces; species Streptomyces sp. NPDC097595. Next base: position 16,207 of record NZ_JBIWCN010000002.1, read on the forward strand.
ACCTCGATGAGGCGCTCGCCTTCTCCCGGGTCTTCGAGCTACCCCTCGAAGAGCTGATGTCCCCGCCCCTCGAAGGGCTCGACATCGACAGTCGGCGGCTAGTCCAGGAAGCCGTCGAGGCGTTCTACGAGACCCGCGACGCCCGCGACCGCCTGCACCGCGCCGTGGTCGCCGTCGCCGACCACATCAAGGCCCATCCGGACAGCTCGCGGGCGATCCACGAGCAGTGCCTCCGCCTCATGGGCGACGAGCGGGACGCCCGTGTCCTCAGTGGCGACATCGAGGACGGCGGCCACTACTGACAACCGAGACGAAGGAGAGGCCACTTGGCCAACGTTCAGAAGCGCCCCACCGGCAAGTGGCGGGCCCGATACCGCGACCTTGACGGCAAGGAGCACGCACGCCACTTCGACCGGAAGCTCGACGCCCAGCGCTGGCTCGACGAGGTCACGACCAGCATGGTCACCGGCCAGTACGTCGACCCCCGCGCCGGCCGCGTCACCTTCGAGAAGTACGCCGAGAGGTGGCAGGGCTCGCTCATCGCGAGCGAGGCGGGTGAGCGCATCACCGACAACGCGCTGCGGCTCCACCTCGTACCCGCGCTCGGCGCCCGCTCCATGGCGGCGATACGCCGCAACGACATACAGGTGCTCTTCAAGCACCTGTCCGACCAGCTTGGCCCCGGCAGCGTGCGGAACGTCTACGACGTCCTCGTGCGCGTCATGACGGCGGCCGTGGACGACAAGGTCATCGCTTCCAGCCCGTGCCGCCGGATCACCCTTCCGGTCATGTCGGACGAGGAGGTCACTCCGCCCACCGTCGCCCAGGTCGAGGCCATGGCGCGGGTGATGCCGCCGTACATCCGTGCAGCCGTCGTCACGCTCGCCGGATCAGGTCTGCGAATAGGAGAGTTGCTCGGTCTCAAGGTGGCGGACGTCGACTTCAAGGCCGGCACCGTCCGCGTCGAGCGGCAGCGGCTTCAGTCCGGGAAGATCGGCGCGCCGAAGACCGCCAAGTCCCGGCGCACGGTCCCGGTCGGCGAGGTCGTCACCGACGCGCTCCTCGCGCATCTCGCCGCACGGCCCTCCAAGGAGTGGCTGTTCACCATGGAGGAGGGGGAGCCGCTCAACTACCGGCGGTGGAAGACCGAGTGGAACTGCGCCCGCAGGGCGCTACAAGCGGAGGAGAGCAAGGCGGCCAAGTGTGACGGCCGCAAGCCCGTCGAGCTGCCGCACATGGTGACCCACGACCTGCGGCACTTCTACGCCTCCGCGCTCATCGCGGGCGGCGCGAGCGTCAAGCAGGTGCAGGTGGTCCTCGGCCACGCGTCCGCCGTCATCACGCTGCGGATCTACGCGCACCTGTGGCCGGGCGAAGAAGACCGCACCCGGTCCGTGATGGACGCCGTGCTCGGCGGCCTGCGGACCGGGTGCGGACAGGTAGGCGACGTGACCAGCGAAACCGCAGGTCAGACGGCCTAACCAGAGATCAGGCCTTCTTGGTCTCCCAGAAGATCTTGTCGATCTCCGCGATCAGGTCCAGCGCCTTCTGGCCCGTGGCCGGGTCGTTCGAGCCCTTGGCGGCCGAGAGGGCCTTCAGGGTGTCGTTGACCAGCTGGTGCAGCTCCGGGTACTTCTCGAAGTGCGGGGGCTTGAAGTAGTCGCTCCACAGGACCGAGACGTGGTGCTTCGCGAGCTCGGCGCGCTGCTCCTTGATCAGGACCGCGCGCGTGCGGAAGTCCGCGTCCTCGTTGGCCTGGTACTTCTCCTGGACGGCCTTGACGGACTCCGCCTCGATGCGGGCCTGGGCCGGGTCGTACACGCCGCAGGGGAGGTCGCAGTGGGCGCTGACCTTCACCTTGGGGGCAAACAGGCGGGAAAGCATTGAGCTGTCCTTCCTCGTGATCGTCTTCTCAGGTGGGACATTACTCCGTGAGAACCCTGTTTCAGCGAGTGCCCCCGGGGGCTTAGGCCAAAAGTCCGGGATGAGTGTGGGTCCAGTGGCCGAATGTACGAAACCCTGTGAGGAACGGAGATGAGGGAGGTGCCGGACGTGCCGGAACCGGCCGAGGAGCAGCCCGCGCGAGGGCTGGCGGGGCGGGTGCCGTTCCAGGTGGTGGAGGTGACCGGGCCCTCGATGGTGCCCACGCTCCATCACGGGGACTGGCTGCTCGTGCAGTACGGGGCGCCGGTGCGCCCCGGTGACGTGGTGATCCTGCGCCATCCGTTCCAGCAGGACCTGCTGGTGGTGAAGCGGGCCGTGGAGCGGCGGACCGGGGGCTGGTGGGTGCTGGGGGACAACAGTTACGCGGGCGGGGACAGCACGGACTACGGGACCGTGCCCGAGGAGCTGGTGCTGGCCCGGGTCCGGGCCCGGTACCGGCCGCTGACGAAGGATCAGCGCTCGGTGCGCGGAGTGGTGGCCTGGGCGGTCTCCGCGCTGCGCCCGGTGTCGGCGGCGCGCTCCGTCTCCAGGCGCTTGCGGGCCCGGTAGGCCGCCACGTTCGCCCGGGTCGCGCAGCGGTCCGAGCAGTAGCGGCGGGAACGGTTGGTCGAGGTGTCGAGGTACGCGTTGCGGCACGGCGCGGCCTCGCACAGCCCGAGCCGGTCCACGCCGTACGAGGTGAGGTGGAAGGCCAGGCCCATGGAGGCGATCGCGGCGTATCCCGCGGTCGCGTTGGACGGGTGGTCCGCCAGATGCATGTGCCAGTCCGGCCTGCCGTCCTCGTCGCGCTCCTCGTGCCCGGAGATCTGCGGGCTGACCGGGAACTCCATCAGCAGCGAGTTCAGCCGGTCCACCGCGAGCCGCTCGTCCCCGGTGTCCGCCGCCTCGAACACCGCGCGCAGCCGGGCCCGTACCGAACGGAACCGGGTCACGTCCGCGTCGGTCGCCCGCCGGGCCGCCTGGCCGCTCGGGCCGAACAGCTCCCGGACCGCGTCGACCGAGGTGAGGGCGTCCGTGTTCCGGGCCGGGTGCTCGGTGTTGACCAGGCGCACGGCGTAGTCCGCGTAATAGGCCAGTTCCACGAGGTGTCCTTACGGCGTCGGTCCAGGGGCGGTGCGAAGCGGGCGTAATGGGTCGCTCAGCGTACAGGGTATTACGGAGGAGGGGCGGGGTGTCCGGGAGGTCGCGGCGCCGCCCGAAAATACCTCCGTACACGCCGCAACCCGCCGTGCCTGCCGGCGCACTGGAAGGGTGAGACGGTCCGCACCCGCGGGCCGGGGGAAGGACAACCGGATGCGGAGCGATGACCACGCCGCGCTGCACGCCTTCGTGGAGGGCAGGCGCACCGCCCTGTTCCGCAGCGCGTTCCTGCTCTGCGGCGACCGCCACGAGGCCGAGGACCTGGTCCAGACGACCCTGGTCAAGGTGGTGCTGGGCGGCCGGCGGCACGGGCGGCTCGACAACATCGAGGCGTACGCACGCAAGACCCTGGTCAACACCTTCATCGCGAGCCGCCGCCGGTTCTGGCGCCGCGAGCAGGCGTACGGGGAGCTGCCCGAGCGGGCCGTCGAGGCACCCGACACCGACACCGGCCTGGCGGTACGGGCGGCTCTCGCCCGGCTCACGCCCAGGCAGCGGGCGGTCCTGGTGCTGCGCTACTGGGAGGACCTGAGCGTCGAGGCCACGGCCGCGACGCTCGGGATGCGGGAGAACACGGTCAAGAGCCACACGGCTCGGGGGTTGGCGGCGCTGCGCGCCGAGATGGCGGAGGTATTGGTATGAACGACGTGCGTGAGCTGCTGGGGAGGGCCGCCGATGACGCCGGACGGCCCGTCATCAGCACCGAGGCGGTGTACGCGAAGGCCGGGCGGGTCCGGAGGCAGCGGCGGGCCGCGGTGTCGGCGACGGCGGTGTGCGCGGTGGCGGCGGGGGCGTTCCTCGTACCCCAGCTCACCTCCTCCCCGGCCACCCCGCAGACCTCGTCCGTGGCCTCGTCGGCCAAGGCGCCCGCCGCCACCGAGCGGGACGCCCGGCTGGCCGCGCTGCTGCCGGAGGGGGTCGGCACGGTCGAGGAGGTGTCGTTCGCCGACATCATCAAGCACGCCTCGCCCCTGCCGCCCGAGCCCCCCAGGACCGGGCCGCTGGACGGGCAGTACGCGGTCCGCCGGGACGGCGGCGTCGGCTACCTGACCATCGACGTCATGGACGCGAAGGCCGTGGCGAAGAAGCTCGGTGGCGGGTCGCCCGTCGTGAACCTGTGCAAGCCGACGAACGGCGAGCCGGCCCCCGACAACTGCGTGCGCGAGGAGCTGTCCGGCGGGCGGGTGCTCACCATCTGGAGCGACGAGATGAACTACGGCGACGGCACCCCGCAGTGGGGGCCGGAGCTGGCAGCCCGGCTCACCCTGGCGGACGGTTCGCTGGTGGGCGTACGCGACAGCACCGGCTTCGAGGCCGATGTCGTCCAGGGACCGCTGCTGAAGTCCCCGCCGCTCACCCGCGCGCAGCTGCGCGAACTGGTGTTGCGTCCGGAGCTGCTGCCGAAGCGGTGACCCCGTACGGAAGAAGGGCGGTACGGACCCCGGGGTCCGTACCGCCCTTCTTCCGTACCGCCTAGAGCACCTTCGACAGGAACGACTTCGTCCGGTCGTGCTGCGGATTGCCCAGGACGTCGCGCGGGTGGCCCGACTCGACCACCACGCCGTCGTCCATGAAGACCAGCGCGTCGCCGACCTCGCGGGCGAAGCCCATCTCGTGCGTGACGACGATCATCGTCATGCCGTCCTCGGCGAGGCCCCGCATCACGTCGAGCACATCACCGACGAGCTCGGGGTCGAGCGCCGAGGTGGGCTCGTCGAAGAGCATCAGCTTCGGCTCCATGGCCAGCGCCCGGGCGATGGCCACCCGCTGCTGCTGCCCGCCGGAGAGCTGCGAGGGGTAGTTCCCGGCCTTGCCGCGGAGGCCGACCCGGTCGAGCAGCCGCTCGGCACGGGCCCGGGCGACCGCCTTGGCCTCGCGGCGCACCTGGACGGGCGCCTCCATGACGTTCTCCAGCGCCGTCATGTGCGGGAACAGGTTGAAGCGCTGGAAGACCATGCCGATGTCCCGGCGCTTCAGGGCGACTTCGCTGTCCTTGAGCTCGTAGAGCTTGTCGCCCTTCTGGCGGTAGCCGACCAGCTCGCCGTCGACGTACAGCCGTCCGGCGCTGATCTGCTCCAGGTGGTTGATGCACCGCAGGAACGTCGACTTGCCGGAACCGGACGGGCCGATCAGGCAGAAGACCTCCTGCGGGGCGACCTCCAGGTCGATGCCCTTGAGGATGTGCGCGGCGCCGAAGGACTTGTGGACGCCCTCGGCCTTCACCATCGCGGTCATGCGATGCCTCCCTTCGGGCGGCCCACCGAGAGCACGGTGGCCCTCAGCTTCTGGAACGGGGTCGGCGGCAGGCTGCGACTCGATCCCCGCGCGTAGTACCGCTCCAGGTAGTACTGCCCGACGCTCAGCACCGAGGTCATGATCAGATACCAGGCGGCGGCGAGGAAGTACATCTCCACCGGCGACCCGGAACCGCTCCCGATGTCCTGGGCGTTCTTGAAGAGTTCGTAGAACTGCACCGCCGCCACGAGTGAGGTCGTCTTCAGCATGTTGATGACCTCGTTGCCCGTGGGCGGCACGATCACCCGCATGGCCTGCGGGATCACGACGCGCCGGAGGGTCTTGGCGTGGCTCATGCCCAGCGCGTGCGACGCCTCGGTCTGGCCCTCGTCCACCGAGAGCAGACCGGCCCGGCAGATCTCCGCCATGTACGCGGCCTCGTTGAGGCCGAGCCCGAGCAGCGCCGTGAGCAGCGGCGTCATGAAGCTGGACCAGTAGTCCTTGTAGATCGGCCCGAGGTTGATGTACTCGAAGACCAGACCCAGGTTGAACCACACGAACAGCTGCACCAGGACGGGCGTGCCCCGGAAGAACCAGATGTAGAACCACGCGATGGACGAGGTCACCGGGTTCTTCGACAGCCGCATCACGGCGAGCAGGACGCCGCCGACCACACCGATCAGCATCGACAGGGCGGTGAGCAGCAGGGTCTGGCCCACGCCGTCGATGATGCGGTCGTCGAAGAAGTAGTCCGGGATCGCGCCCCAGTTGATCTTGCCCTGGCTGAAGGCGTAGACGATGGAGGCGAGCAGGGCGATGGCGACCAGCGCCGAGACGTACCGGCCGTAGTGCCGGACCGGGATGGCCCGGATGGCCTCCGGTGCGGGTGCCGCCGCCGTGGCGGAGGATGCGGGCGGCTCGTCGGCCGGTCCCGTCTTCTTGATGTCAGTCACGGCTGATGCCTTTCAGTGCCGGATCGGGTCAGGACCCGCCGTTCACCTTGGCCTCGGTGACCGCACCGGCCTCGACGCCCCACTTGGCGATGATCTTGTCGTACTCGCCGCTCTTGATGATCTCGTCCATGGCCGCCTTGATGGCCTGGGTGAGCTTGTCGTTGCCCTTGGCGATCGCGATGCCGTACGGGGCCGCCTCGACCTGGTCGCCGACGATCTGGAAGTCCTTGCCGCCGCCCGAGGTCTTCACCGCGTACGCGGCGACCGGGAAGTCGGAGGAGCCGGCGTCGGCGCCGCCCGAGCGGATACGGGTCTGGGCCTCCAGGTCCGTGTCGTACGCCTCGATGGCGATCTTCTTGCCGCCGGCGCACTTCTTCGACTCGTCCTTGGCCAGGTCGTGCGAGACGGTGTTGCGCTGGACCGCGATCTTCTTGCCGCAGAGGTCGGACCAGGTCTTGATGCCCTGGTCGTCGCCCTTCTTGGTGTAGATCGAGACACCGGCGGTGAAGTAGTCGACGAAGTCGACGCCCTCGCCGACCTTCTTCTTCGTCTCGGGGTCGATGCCCTCCTGGCGCTCCTTGCTGTCCGTCATCGCCGACATCGCGACGTCGTACCGCTTGGCGCGCAGGCCGGTGACCAGGGTGTCGAACGTGCCGTTCTCGAACTTGAACTCGACACCCAGCACCTTGCCGAGCGCGTCGCCGAGGTCGGGGTCGATGCCCGCGGTGGTGCCGGACTTGTCCTTGAACTCGACCGGCGGGTAGGCGATGTCGGAGCCGACGCGGATGACGCCCTTGGACTTGATGTCCGCGGGGAGCAGGTCGGCGGGGGAGGCCGTGCCGGCGGAGGCGCCGGTGCTCGCCTTGGTCGATCCGTCGCCGTCGTTGTTCTTCGTCTGGTCACCACAGGCGGTCAGCAGCATGGTGCCCGCGACCGCGAGGGCGCCGACCGCGGCGATGCGGGTGGTCGCGGCCGTACGACGGGTGAAGCGTGCGGTCATGTTCGGGTTCCTCCGGCAGGTGGGGGTGGTTCGCCAGGGCGGTAATGAAACACGGCATCGGGTATCGCCGCCTTGTGTGATTACGGCATGTTGCCATGTGGATTAGCCCGAACAGGGGGCCCGGCATGTCAAAATCGGGTAACGGGTGATCCCCGAACCTCTTGAGGCCGGTACACCAAGGCCGGACCTTTTATGGGGTTTGCTTCTCATGACCGGAGGATCTGCGGCGCGTCTCGCGTGCCGGACTCAGCTCCGGCACAAGGCTGACCTGTTGAAATGGCAGCCCACTATGAGTCATGTCACGGAGCGCATATGGACTCGTCCGTGACCAGGTCCGTCCGGTAAGAAAGACCTTTACACCCCTCATCCGGGGCTCAGGGCGCGTGTGCGGCGCGCCCGCGCGTACGTACCTCCCCCTGCCGGGGCGGGCCAACCGCCAGGCGCAGGGCACGTACGCGGGTCCGCCCACCCCTCCTCAACCAGGAGTGGCCACCCTCAAACGATGAAGACTTAAGGGGTCAACACCATGGCAGCGGAGATCGTCAATCCTCGCAGCGACAGCAGTACCGACAGCACCACCGACGAGCCGTTCGATCCGGCCTTCGCGCTCCACCGGGGCGGGAAGATGGCCGTGCAGTCCACCGTCCCGATCCGGGACCGGGACGACCTGTCCCTCGCGTACACGCCGGGCGTGGCGAAGGTGTGCAGCGCGATCGCGGAGCAGCCGGAGCTCGTCCACGACTACACCTGGAAGTCGCAGGTCGTCGCCGTCGTCACGGACGGCACGGCGGTGCTCGGCCTCGGCGACATCGGTCCCGAGGCGTCCCTCCCCGTGATGGAGGGCAAGGCCATCCTCTTCAAGCAGTTCGGCGGGGTGGACGCGGTGCCGATCGCGCTCGCGACCACCGACGCGGACGAGATCGTGGAGACGGTCGTCCGGCTCGCGCCCTCCTTCGGTGGGGTGAACCTGGAGGACATCTCGGCGCCGCGCTGCTTCGAGATCGAGCGCAAGCTCCAGGAGCGGCTGGACATTCCGGTCTTCCACGACGACCAGCACGGCACGGCCGTCGTCACGCTGGCCGCTCTGCGCAACGCCGCGAAGCTGTCCGGGCGCAGCCTGGGCGACCTGCGCGCGGTGATCTCCGGCGCGGGTGCGGCGGGCGTGGCCATCGCGAAGTTCCTGCTGGAGGCGGGGCTCGGCGATGTGGCCGTCGCGGACCGCAAGGGCATCGTGAGCCGGGACCGCGAGGACCTGACCGACGTCAAGCGGGAGCTGGCGGAGCTCACCAACCGGGCGGGCATCTCCGGCCCCCTGGAGGTGGCGCTCGCCGGCGCCGACGTCTTCATCGGCGTTTCCGGCGGTACGGTGCCGGAGGCGGCGGTCGCCTCGATGGCGCCGGGGGCCTTCGTCTTCGCGATGGCCAACCCCAACCCGGAGGTCCACCCGGACATCGCCCACAAGTACGCGGCCGTCGTCGCGACGGGGCGGTCGGACTACCCGAACCAGATCAACAACGTGCTGGCGTTCCCGGGGATCTTCGCGGGGGCGTTGCAGGTGCGGGCGTCCCGGATCACGGAGGGCATGAAGATCGCTGCGGCCAACGCGTTGGCCGACGTGGTCGGCGATGAGCTGGCGGCGGATTACGTGATCCCGTCGCCGTTCGACGAGCGGGTGGCCCCGGCGGTGACGGCCGCGGTGGCGGCGGCGGCGCGTGCGGAGGGCGTGGCCCGGCGCTGAGGCGGTACGGGGGCGCTGCCCCCGTACCCCCGCTCCTCAATCGCCGGAGGGGCTTGATTGTGGCCGCGCGGCCACTTCCAGCCTCGCCGGCGTTTGAGGCGCGGGGGCCGGGGAGGAGCGGGCCCGCCGCAGGCGCCCCCGACGCGCGGTGCGGGTCACAGTCGCAGGCGGTTACGTGTCGGTACGGTGACGCCTATCGTCGGCGGCATGTTCGCCGCCTACGCAGCCACCCTGGACCCCGCCCACCCCCTCAACGGTCTGGAGCTGGGCGACCGCCCGGCCCCGCAGGACCGGCCGGGATGGACCACCGTCGACGTCCGGGCCGCCTCCCTCAACCACCACGACCTCTGGTCCCTGCGCGGCGTCGGCCTCGCCGAGGACAAGCTGCCGATGATCCTCGGGTGCGACGCCGCCGGGATCGACCAGGACGGCAACGAGGTCGTCCTGCACTCCGTCATCGGCCAGACCGGGCACGGGGTCGGGCCCGACGAGCCCCGGTCCATCCTCACCGAGCGCTACCAGGGCACGTTCGCGGAGCGGGTCACCGTTCCCACGTACAACGTGCTGCCGAAGCCCAAGGAGCTGAGCTTCGAGCAGGCCGCCTGCCTGCCGACCGCCTGGCTCACCGCGTACCGGATGCTGTTCACCAACGCCGGGGTGCGCCCCGGGGACTCCGTGCTCGTGCAGGGCGCCGGCGGCGGGGTCGCGACCGCCGCGATCGTGCTCGGCCGGGCGGCCGGGCTGCGGGTCTACGCCACCAGCCGCGACGAGGCCAAGCGCAGGCGGGCCGTCGAGCTGGGCGCCGTCGAGGCGTTCGAGGCGGGCGCCCGGCTGCCGCACCGGGTGGACGCCGTCATCGAGACGGTCGGCGCCGCCACCTGGTCCCACTCCGTCAAGTCGCTGCGCCCCGGCGGCACCCTGGTCATCTCCGGCGCCACCAGCGGCGACCGCCCCTCGCACGCCGAGCTGACCCGGATCTTCTTCCTGGAGCTGAAGGTCGTCGGCTCGACCATGGGCTCCAAGGACGAGCTGGAGGACCTGCTCGCCTTCTGCGCCACCACCGGCGTGCGTCCCGTGATCGACGAGGTGCTGCCCCTGGACCGTGCCCGGGAGGGCTTCGAACGCCTCGCGGCGGGCGACCAGTTCGGGAAGATCGTGCTCACTGTCAACAGCGGTTGACAAGGCTGTGATGTCAACGTAAGTTGACATCATGACCGAAGCAACGGATCTCGCCGAGCGGGCGGGCGACCGCGACCCCCGGGTGGGGCTGCGGTCGGTCGCCGCGCTGCGGCGGCTGCTGGAGCAACTGGAAGCCGTACAAGTCAGAAGCGCCCGCGCCAAGGGCTGGTCGTGGCAGGAGATCGCGGCCGAACTGGGCGTCAGCAGGCAGGCCGTGCACAAGAAGTACGGGAGGCATTGATGTTCGAGCGATTCACCAAGGACGCCCGCGCCACGGTGAGCGGCGCCGTGGAACACGCCGGGCGGACCGGAGCCGCCACGGTCACCGGAGAACATCTGCTGCTCGCCCTCCTCGACCAGGAAGGCGGCCGGGCCGCGTTCGCGCTCACCGCGCTGGGCCTCGTGGACCGCAGGGAGTCCGTGGACGCCGCGCTCGCCGAGGCCCGCAGGCGCGGCGGCATGAGCAGGGCCGACGCCGACGCCCTCGCGGACATCGGCATCGACCTGGGCGCCGTCGTCTCGCGCATCGAGGAGGCGCACGGCGAGGGGGCCCTACGGGTCGACGGCGGTCGCCGGCGCCGGGCGGGCCGCCCGGCCTTCTCCCGGGAGGCCAAGAAGATCCTGGAGAAGTCGCTGCGCGTGGCCCTCGGGCGCGGCGACCGGTTCATCGGCGGGGAACACCTCCTGCTGGCCCTCACCGCGACCCCCGGCCCGGTCGCCGACGTGCTCGCCGACCACGGGGCGACGTACGCCTCGGCCGAACGCGCGCTGTACGGCGACGGGGCCGGCGGCGCGGACGGCCACCGCAAGGCGGGCTGACCCGAGGGGCACGGGCGCCCCGGCGGGGGCGAGGCCGGCTGACCGGGGAGAGCGACGGGCAGACGGGTGCGGGGGCCGGGCGACCGGCCCCCGCACCTACTTCTCCCCGTCCCCCCGCAGCACCGCGCCCACATGCGCCGCCGCCGTCCCCAAGTGGCGGCGGACCTCCGCGAGCTGGGCCTCCGTCACCCCGTGGTCCCGCGCCGCATCGCGGATCTCGTCGCGGAAGCGGTCGAGCAGCCGGTCCAGATCGCGGGCCGGGTCGCCCGTGCCGCCCGCGTCCTGGCCCCACTCGGGGGCGGTCCCGGCGGCGTCCGGCTTGACGTACGGCCCCCAGCTCCCCGTACCGGCGAAGCCGCCCAGCCGGCCGGTGATCTCGGCCAGGCCCTCGCGGACCCCGGCCGGCCAGTCGCCCCGGGCGAAGTGCTCCTGGACCTGGCGGGCGGCCTGCTGCATCTGCTCGCGCGCCCGGTCCTGGGCCTCCTTCGCCTGGCGGCGGGCCTGCTGGGCGTCCTGGCGGGCGCGCCGGGACTCGTCCTTCGCGCGGCGGGCCTGCTCCTTCCACTCCTGCTTGGCCTTGCGCAGCTCGTCCTTGGCGTTACGCCACGTCTCGTGGTCACCGAAGTCACCGAGCCCGCCGAACGGCTCCCTGCCGCCCGAAGCGCCGCCCGAAGCTGTGCCCGGTGCGGCGCCCGGCGTGTGGCGCGACTCGTCGGCCGCCGCCCGCATCTCGCTGCGCAGCTTGCCCGCGGCCCCGCGCACGTCGTCGCGCATCTCGGCGGCCAGCTCGGAGACGGACTCGCGGATCTCCAGTTCCAGATCGGCCAGCTCGCCGGTGCGGTCGGCGAGTTCGGCGCGGCCGGCGTCGGTGATCGAGTAGACCTTGCGGCCGCCCTCCGTGGCGTGCGTGACGAGGCCCTCGGCCTCCAGCTTGGCCAGCCGGGGGTAGACCGTGCCGGCCGAGGGGGCGTACAGACCCTGGAAGCGCTCCTCCAGCAGGCGGATCACCTCGTAGCCGTGCCGGGGCGCCTCGTCCAGCAGCTTGAGGAGGTACAGCCGCAGGCGGCCGTGGGCGAATACGGGGGGCATGTCAGAGCACCTTTCCGGTCGGCTCGGCCTCGTACGGTTCCTCGTCGGCCGGCGGGCGGCGCAGGAGCGCGATCGACCCCGATACGGTCGTCGCCCTCAGGGTGCCGGTGCCGGAGCCCAGGGTGCCGGTGATCTTCTTCGCGCCCCACTGGCCGCTGACCCGCAGGTCCTCGAAGCCGTTGGAGACGGAACCGCTCGCGGTGTTCGCCTCCACCCGGGCGTCGGCGGGGTGCGGCAGCCGGATGGCGATCTCGCCGGAGACCGTGGTCAGCCGGATGTCCGTGGGCTTCCCGGTCGGGTCCAGGTCGAGCACCATGCCGCCGCTGACGGACTCCGCCTTCACGGAGGCGCCCGCGCCCTCGACGACCGTCAGCTCGCCGGAGACCGACTTGAAGCGCAGGTCGCCGGTGACGGACTGGGCCTCGATGCTGCCCGACACGGTCTCCGCGCCGACCGGCCCGGAGAGCTTGACGAGCGTGGTGTCACCGGTGACGCCGCGGACCTCCGTACGGCCCCGGACGCCGGAGACGAAGGCCCCGGCGCCGACCACGCCGACCTCCACCGAGGCGCCGGCCGGGACGGCGAGCGAGACGACCGCGGTGCGGCGCCACTCCTTGCGGTCGAACCACTTCAGCAGGTTCTGCCAGGCCAGGTCCTCGTACGCCACGGTCAGGACGCCGTCCTCCTGCGTCACGACCAGCGGCGGGCCCTCGATGGCGGAGACCTCCAGGCGCGCGGTCGGCTCGTCGGTGCCGACCACGTTGACCGTGCCGTTGACGACGCGCACCTTCAGCGCGGTCACGGGCTCCTCGAAGGCCAGTTTCCGAGGCTCGGCGACGGCCCACGTCGAGACAGGCATGGATCTGACCTCCCGGTAGCACTGGTGACGCAACATATCGCGTCTCTTGAAGAACACGATATATCGCGGCTTCGGGAAGTCAAGAAAAGGGACTGGAGTACGGATGGACGGGGTGCACAAAACCCCACAAGCAGGGGCAAGATGTCCTACGGTGTGAGGCATGGACGCGACCTCCCCCGTGGGTGCCCTGCTGCTGTGCCGGACCGTGCCGGACGCCGTGCGCCCGGTCGCGCAGCTGCTGCGCGAACCGCTGCTGCTCGCACCGGCCGGACCGGGCTGGAGCGTTCTCGTACCGGAGGGGGAGCCCTGGCAGGGCGGCCGCCGGGCCAGGGCCGGGGAGGGGGAGCGGGCCGAACCCGTCGACCGGGTGCTGGGCGGCTGGGCCACCGCGCTCGCCGTCGGCTCCACCTGGCCGGTGCTCGCGCTGTGGTGGGACGGCGACCGGGCCGGATACACGCTGGCCTCGGGCTTCCGCCGCCCCGTGGGCTACGTCTGGCTCGCGGACGGCACACCCGCCGGTGAGGACGAGGCCATGCGTACGTTCGCCGACCGGCTCGGGCTCGACCCCGTACTGGACGTGCAGTCGCTCGAAGCGCTCACCCGCCCCGACCCGGACGCCGACGCCCGGGCCCGGCTGCGCGGGCTGCTCGCCGTGCTCACCCGCACCGGCCTCGCGCTCCCGGCCGGGCTCGACGCGGGCGAGGACTGGGAGAACGCCGAACGCGTCGAGTGGCCCGGCTGGCGCGACGCGGTCCGGGTCGACCTGGGCGCGGTGGAGAGCAGCCGGCTCGGACCGTGGGTGCGGGGCCCGCGTGCGCGGGCGCTGGCGGGGGCCCAGCTCGCGGCCGGACTGCCGCTCGCCCTGTGGGGAGCGGCCCGGCGCAGCGGCGGCTGGGCCTTCGCAGGGGTGTTGCTGATGGCGCACGGGGCGCTGGGACTCGCGTACGACCGCGTACGCGAGGGCCGCCCCGGCGGGGAGTGACCCCTACTCGTCCTCGTCCTCGTCGTCGTCCAGACGGGCCAGCCAGGTCGCGAGGCGCTCGACCGGCACCTCGAAGTCGGGGTTGAGATCGACGAACGTACGAAGCTGCTCGGCGAGCCACTCGAAAGTGACCTCCTCCTCGCCTCGCCGCTTCTCCAGCTCCTCGATACCGCGGTCGGTGAAGTACATGGTTCAAGTCTAGAGGCGCCTTCACGCACCTCAGGCCGCCTCCTCGTCGATCCACCCCGCATCCGCCGACTACGGCCGTTAATGTGCGGGTAGTTGGCGAGCGGGGGGTGTCATGGGTGACAGTGGGTCCCGTATTACGCGCATTGAGCTGCCGGACGGTACGCCGGTCTGGGCCAGGATCTCCGGGGCCGAGGAGCTGACCGGGCCGGCGCCCGGCGGGGGGCCGACCTATACGGACACCGGGTTCGGGGACTTCGCGGACCAGGTGCAGGCCCGGGTCGAGAGTCTGCACTCCGTGGTGACCGGGGTCGCGCGCTCGCTGGCCGTGCCGTTGCGGGCGGTGCGGCCGGACGAGGTCAGCGTCGAGTTCGGCATCGAGCTCACCGCCAAGGCCGGGAAGATCGTCGGGCTGCTCGCGGACGGCGAGGCCAAGGGCGCCATCACGGTGACGCTGACCTGGAACGGCGGCGGGCCGCCCATCGACGCGCCCCCGCCCGCCCCCGTACCGGCGCAGACGGCCCCGCCGCCGGGCGCCGGCGCACCTCCCGGCTTCCCGCCCGCCGGGGCACCCCCCGGCGCACCGGCACACCCCGGCGGTGCGGACGACACCGACGGCGGCGGGGCATGACCTTCGGGGAACAGGGGGGCGCAGAGGGGGCCCTCGGCCCCGCTCAGGCCGCCCTCATGGACCTCGTCCAGGACGCCACCGTACGCATCCATCGCCCGCCGTCCGGGTATGCCCAGGACGAGCCGGAAGGGGACTTCCTGGGCAGCGGATTCTTCGTCGCACCCAGCTGGGTCCTCACGTGTGCGCACGTGGCGATGCGGGGGGAGGGGGGCATGGTGGGCGTGTGGTTCAAGGAGGACCGCTACAGCGCGGAACTGACCGAGGTGCCGGGCCGGGTCGTCGCCGCCCTGCCCGGCACCCGGCCCCCCGGCCCGGGCGGCTGGCCCGCCCCCGACCTCGCGCTCATCCAGCTCCAGCGCCCCGTCGAGCACCCCTGCGTGTACGTCACCGAGCGGTCCGAGGCGATGCTCCGCAGCCGCGAGGTCCGCTGTGTGGGCTGGGCGCCCGTCCAGGGCGGCGGACTCCGGAACCGCAGCGGTGTCTGCGTCGTCAAGGGCTCGTACGGGGGATCGGGCGAGGCCGAACAGGTCGTCAGGATCGACGGCGACTGGGTGGAGCTCGGCATGTCCGGCGGCCCGCTGGTCGACCTGGCCCGGGGCGAGGTCGTCGGCGTCATCAAGTCGCAGATCAACGGCCACCAGGGCGGCACCGCCGTCGGTGTCGAGCGGCTGCGCACCCTGGAGGTGCCGGCCGGTCCCGTCGAGACCGAGACCGACGACATATACCAGTCCGTCTTCCACGCCCACGACCGCTACCACGCCGACCGGCACACCAGCTCCGCCGGCGCCGAGCGGACCTGGACCGACGCGCAGAGCGAGCTGCCCGACCCGCCCGGCGGCATCCTCGGCCCCAAGCTGCGCGCCGAACTCCTCGGCCGGCTCGCCGAGCTGTCGCCCCCGGCCAGCACCCGTTCGCTGCTGACCCTGCTCGACCGGCTGCCGGGGGTGTACGCCCGCGATCACCGCCCGGCCCCGCGCGGCTGGCGCGACGGGCTCGGCGCGCTCTACGACGCCCGCGCCCGCGACCGCGAGGCCCGGTTCGAACTGATCGTCCGCTACTGCATGGGCGTCCTCGCGGCCGACCGCCCCTGCGGCCAGCTCTCCGTGCGCAACGCCAAGGCGCTCTGGGGCTGGGTCAAGCGCATCGCCGACACCGAACTCCCCCGCGACCTGCGCCGGCAGCTCGATATGGAGTGGGCCGCGATCCGGCTCCGCCTGGAACAGAACCGCCAGCGGGCCGCCCGCGCCCCGGCGGGCGAACCCGTCCTCTACGGCGAACGCGACTGCGTCGTGCTCCACGTGGACCTCCAGGGCTGGGCCCGCGACCAGTACGACTGGCGGGTCGCCGTGGACCGCCGGGCCGGGGAGGCGGAGCCCGTGGACGAGGACAGCCGCGGCGTCCCGCTCGGCACCGTGCCGGACCGGCTCGCCGCCGCGCTGACCGAGGCGTTCCGCCGGTGCGACGAACCGGACAGCCCCGCCATGCTCCAGGTCGTCGTCGCGCCCGCGCTCTTCGGCCTCCCGGTGGACGACTGGGTGCTGCCGCCGTCCGGGATGCGGCTCGGAGCCGTACGACCGGTGGTGCTGCGCAGCCCGTACCAGGGGGCGGCCGAGGAGCGGCCCGCCCGGTGGGACGCGGGTCTCGCGGCCGCGATCCGGGCCGAGGTGGTCGACTGTGAGGACGAATTGCGGGTATGTGTACCGGAGTCGGCGCGGCTGCGCACCCTGGCCCACGGGACCGTGCCGGTCCTGTGCCGCTACGGAAGCCTGCCGGACCCCGACGTGACGGCCGGGGTGCTGCGGCTGCTCGACAGCGGCTTCGGCGTGGCGCTGCTCCAGCGGCGCACGGCGGAGGGCGACACGGTCTGCAAGGAGTTCCACCGGCGCGTGGCCGAGGCGGTGTCGGACACCCGCACCCACGACCGGCTGCCGTGGAAGATCCACGAACTGAGACGCGGGGTGAGCGCGGGGCGGACGGAGACGTACTGGTCCGCCGGCGCCGCCCTCTACTACGACGATCCACACCGTCCGCTGCCGGGTTCCGACTTCCTGGAGGCGCCGTGAGCGACCACGCAAAGCGTCAGTCGTGTAAGCGAACTGGCCTTCCTCTTACGGGTGTTGGACCGGATCGATACGGTAGGGCACGTCCGACGCAGGCCGCCCCTGGCGGACGGGTGACAACGAGGGACACGCTATGAGTGAACCGAGCGAGTGGCTCATCTACCGGGGCATCGGCGAACCGCACGACGAGGTGCCCCAGCTGCCGCCCCCGCCGCCCTGGCGCGACTTCGCCGGAGGCCGCGGGCCCGCCGGGGCGGACGGCGGCGAGTCCGCCGACCGCAGGCTCGGCATCCCCGGGCGCGTCGCCGAGGAGCACCGGCCCGGCGCCGAGGAACTGGAGATGATCAACGCCGCGCTGTACCTGCGGCGCCCCCTGCTCGTCACCGGGGACCCGGGCGCCGGCAAGAGCACCCTGGCCCACTCCGTGGCGCGGGAGCTCGAACTCGGCAAGGTGCTGCGCTGGCCCGTGGTCAGCCGCACCACCCTCCAGGACGGCCTCTACCACTACGACGCCATCGCCAGGCTCCAGGACGTCCAGATCGCCTCGCACGCGGCGGCCGGCGGCGCCGCCGGGGCCGACGCGGCACAGAGCGTGGGCAGTTACATCCGGCTGGGGCCGCTCGGCACCGCGCTGCTGCCCTCGGACCGGCCGCGCGTCCTGCTCATCGACGAGTTGGACAAGAGCGACATCGACCTGCCCAACGACCTGCTGAACGTCCTGGAGGAGGGCGAGTTCGCCATCCCCGAACTGGAGCGGATCGCCGACCGGCTGCCCGACGGCGAGGCGGACGTGCTCGACCACGACGGCAACAAGGTCCGCATCAAGGGCGGCCGGGTGCAGTGCCGGGCCTTCCCCTTCGTCGTGCTCACCAGCAACGGCGAACGGGACTTCCCGGCCCCGCTGATGCGCCGCTGCATCCACCTGGAACTCGGCCGCCCCGACCACAAGCGCCTCGCCTCCTTCGTCAAGGCCCACCTCGGCGAGGAGGCCGCCCGAGCCAGCGACGACCTGATCGCCCACTTCCTGGAACGGTCCCGCACCGAACTCCTCGCCACCGACCAGCTGCTGAACGCCATATACCTCACGCACGCCGCGTCACCGGCGGGCCGCGACCGGCTCGCCGACCTGCTCATCCAGCGACTCGACCGGCCGAGGTGAGGCTCTGATGTCCGGTGCGGCGGACAGGACCGACGGCGGCGGTGCCCCGGAACCCCACGACGGCGGCCTACTGCCCGAACTGGTCGCGCGGCTGCGCGGCGCCGGGCTCGACCCGGACGTCGAACAGCTCTGCGACGCCCTCTGGCTGGCCCGGTGGACCCGGAGCACGCCCGCGCCCGAGGACGAAGGCGCCCCGGACCCCGCGCACCGCCCCGGCCACCGCCCCTCCGAGGAGCGCCCCGACCCCCGCCGCACCGCGACCCCGGACGTCCGCACCCCGGACGAGGACCGGGACGCCCGGCGCGAGGAGACGCCCGCACCGGGCGACGGCGAGCGGATCTCCCTGCACCCCGTCCCCGGCCGCACACGGCCCGGCGACCCGGACGCCGCACCGGACCCGGCGGACATCCGGCCCGGCGCGGACGCCCACGCCACCGTGCTGCCCCTCGGCGTGCCCGCCGCGCCCGTGCTGCCCGCCCCCCTCGAACTGACCCGCGCACTGCGCCCGTTGCAGCGCTACCGCCCCGCCTCCGCGCCGCTGCGCCGGGTCCTGGACGAGACGGCGACCGCCGAACGCAGCGCCCGTGCCGGGGGCATGGTCATGCCCGTCTTCCGGGGGGTCCGGCGCGGCGACGCCGTCGTGCAGTGCGTGCTGGACGCCTCCTCGTCGATGCTGGTCTGGGACCGGCTGTTCGAGGAGCTCCAGCAGATCTTCGCCCGGATCGGCGCGTTCCGGGACGTGCAGATGCGCTACCTGCACCCCGGTCCCGACGGCGGCTGCACGGTCAGCCGCAGCCCCGACCCCACCGCAGCCCCGCTGCACTCGGCGGACCGGCTCAGCGACCCCACCGGCCGCCGGGTGACCGTCGTGGTCAGCGACTGCGCGGGCCCCCTCTGGCGCACCGGGCACGCCCACCGGCTGCTGCACCAGCTCGCCAGGATCGCCCCCGTCGCCGTGCTCCAGCCGCTGCCGCAGCGCATGTGGAACCGGACCCGGCTGCCGGTCACCTTCGGCTCGCTCACCCGGGGCGAGGGCCCGGCCGGGGCCACCCTCCTCAAGGTCACCGGCGACGCCGGAACGGGCCCCGCCCACCCCGGCGCCCTCGCCGTCCCCGTGCTGCCGCCGGTCGCGGACGCGCTCGCCGCCTGGGCCCGGCTGCTCTCCGGCACCGGCGCGGCCTCGGTGCCGGGCGCGGTCGGATGGGTCCGGGCCGACCAGCCGGCGGCCCCGGCCCGCCGTCCGGGCGACACGCTGTCCTCGCTGCAACTGGTCAGCCGGTTCCGCTCGACGGCCTCCCCGGCGGCCGGACAGCTCGCCGTCTACCTCGCCGCGGCCCCCCTCTACCTCCCCGTCATGCAGCTCGTCCAGCGCACGATGCTGCCCCACTCCGGACCCTCCGAACTCGCCGAGGTCCTGCTGAGCGGACTCCTCAAGCGGCAGGAGGGCGGCACCGGACGCGGACAGTGGTACGTCTTCGAGCCCGACGTCCAGGAAGCACTGCTCGGGCCCCTCGGCCGCGACGAGGCCCTGCTCGTACTCAAGCACTGTTCGCAATACATAGAGCAGCGGTTCGGCAAGGGCGGGCCCAACTTCCCGGCCCTGGCCTACGCCCAGCTCGGCGACGGCACCACCCGCGACGCCGCGCACGGCACCCCCTGGCCCCTCCCCGGCACGGACCCCGCGTCCCGGGCCGCCGGCGGGGACACGGAGGACGCCGACGACAGTGAGGAGAACGACGGGAACGGGGGGAACGAGAGACCCGGGGGTCCGCGCGTCCCCCACGCCTTTGCCGAAGTCGCAGCCCGCGTACTGGAGCGATTCATGCCCGTACCGCCACGATTCGTCACCCGGGAGCCCAAGACTCCCGGCAACCCCCAGGCCGCCGGCCTCGCCGTGCGCCGCGCGCGGGAACTCGTGCGCCACTTCGAGACCGACAAGATGGTGCAGCGCCTGATCGACGCCGTCCAGCTGCTCAGGGGCGCCGCCGAGCACGGCCCGGCCCCCGCCGACGACACCGAGCTCTGGGCGGAGTACGCGCGCTGCGTGCTGCGCCTGTGGGAGGTCCAGGGCGGCGCCGACCTCCTCGAAGAGGCCGAACGCGCTGCCGAACGGGCCGCCGCCCGCCCCGGCGCCGTACGGGAGCGCGCGGTGCTCGCCAAGGTCCTCCACGCGGCCGCCGACGACCGGCGCAGGCGCGGCGACCGGCGCGGCGCGCTGGAGCTCCTGCGGCGCGCCGACCGCGAGTACACCGCGGCCTGCGCCAGCCCCGGCCTGGAGCCCGGCGAGGCACTGCGCCTCACCCTGGAACGGGTCCGGGCCCTGGAGGCGCAGTGGCGGCTCGACGGCGACACCGCGCTGCTCCAGAGCGCCTGCGGGATGCTGGAGGCCTTCGCCGACGCCTGGCCCGACCAGGAGAACCGCCCCGCCGTCCTGCCCCTCCAGCACGGCCGCACCCTCCTGAAGCTGGCCCGCGCCACCCAGGACGGCGAACAGTCCCGCGAGTACGCCCGCCAGTCGGCCCGGTCGCTGCGCACGGCGTTCGCCCAGAGCGCCGGGCAGACCATGGGCACCGAGGTCCGCATCGTCCTGGACCTGGTCGACGCGCTGCTCGCCTCGGGCGCCGAGCCGGAGGAGGCCGCCACTCTCACCGCCCAGTCGCTGGAGACCGTACGCGACCAGCGCCAGCGCGCCCAGCTCCAGACCCGGGCCGGACGCGTCCGGGTCGCCCGCTACGAACACACCGGCGACCCCGCAGAACTCGTCGCCGCCACCGAGTGGTTCGCCCGCGCGGCCCGGGGCATCCCCCGCGACTCCCGCGCCCACACCGACCTGCTCGCCGAATGGGGCGCCACCCTGCTGCGCCGCGCCGAACTCCCGGACGGCCGCGCCCACATCGGTGCGGCGGTCCGGGTGCTGCGCGACTGCCGCTCCGAGATGCCGGCCGGCGGCGCCCAGCAGTCCGAGCGCCTGCTGATGCTGGGCCGCGCCCTGATGCTGCGCCACCGCGCCACGGCGGACCGGGTCGACCTGCGGGAGGCCGAGTACCTCTTCAAGCTGGCGGCCGAGGAGGCAACCGCCCCGCTCACCGCCGCCCGCTGCTGGCTGGAGCTGGGCCGGGCCCTCCTCCAGGCGGCCGGCATCCTCGACCGCCCGGCCCGCCGCGACGAGGCGGCGGAGGCGTTCCGGTCGGCCGCCGACGCGGCCGGCGAGGCGCAAACGGAGCAGGAAAGTCCACAACATCTCCAGGAAGCAGTGGAGTTGGCCGCTACAGCCAACCACTGGCGGGGTATGACGTACGAGAGGGCAGGCCGCCCCCGGGCCGCGCGCGACGCGTACCGGGCGGCCCGCCAGGAGTGGCGCAAACTGCCGGACAACGGCGGCGCGGCGGGTGAGGCGACCGCCGAGCGGCTGGCGGAGCTGGAGCGGTGAGAGCGGCGCGCTCGACGGCGAGCGCGCCCGGGCCCCGGCGCACACGCAAGGCAGAGGACGACAGGGCAGGTCAGGGATGCGGGACCGGCGGGACATGCTCAAGGGCGAGCGGGTCACCGGCCGGCCCGGTGCTGCGGTACGGGGAGGCGTGATGAGCGAGTCGACACGGTACGAGGGAACGGGCACGGCCGGCGCGGGAGAACTGCCGGACCTGCTGGGCCTGGACCTGGCGGCCCTGCGCACGATGGACCACCCGGTGCTGTCCGAGGTGGTGGCGGATCTGCGCGGGCGGGCGGAGCAGCCGAAGGAGATGCTCTGGGGGTTCACCAACGCGTTCTGAGCCATGGCCGTGCCGGTGGGGCCGGCGCTCGATTCCGGCCCGTGGTGCACCCGATTGAGACATCATCGCCCGGGTGCTGCCTGGCCCTGTCCCTCACCGGGAACACTCGCCCCGGGCCGGTACGGGGACGCCCCGGCCGGCGTACAGCACGGGGGTGCGTGAGTGGCTGGACGGACGACACCGCGGGGGCGGCACACGGGCGCCCCGGGCGCCGAGCCCGTGCCCTTCGGGCAGTTCATCGTGAAGGTGCACGGCCGCTGCAACCTGGCCTGCCGCTACTGCTACCTGTACGAGGGCCCCGACCGCACCTGGCGCGACCGCCCGTCCGCCGCGTCGCCCGCCGTCCTCGACCGCACCGCCGCCCGCATCGCCGAGCACGCCGCGGCCCACGGGCTGGAGAGCGTCGCCCTCGTCCTGCACGGCGGCGAACCCCTGCTCGCCGGACCGGGCAGGCTGGCGGCGCTCGCCGACGCGGTGCGCGAACGGGTGCCGGCCGGGTGCTCCGTACGCACCACCGTGCAGACCAACGCCACGCTGCTCACGGACGCCGGCATCGACACGCTCGCCCGGCACGGCATCCGCGTCGGCATCAGCCTCGACGGCGGGCTCGCCGCGCACAACACCCTGCGCACCGACCACGCGGGCCGCCCCTCCTGGCCCGCCGCATCGCGGGGCGCCCGGCTCCTCGCCGACCGCCACCCCGAGGCGTACGCGGGCATCCTCACCGTCGTGGACCCGCGCACCGACCCGGTGGAGATGTACGAGTCACTGCTCGCCCTGCGCCCTCCGGCCCTGGACCTCCTGCTCCCGCACGGCAACTGGTCCAGCCCGCCGCCCGGCCTTTCCGCCGCTCCCGGCCCGGGGCGCCCCACCCCGTACGGCGACTGGCTGTGCACGGTCTTCGACCGCTGGTGGGGGGCGCCCCGGCGGGAGACCCGGATCCGGCTGTTCGAGGAGTGCTTCGCGCTGCTCCTCGGGCTGCCCGCCGCGACCGAATCCCTCGGTCTGGACCCGCTCGACGCGGTCGTGGTCGAGACGGACGGCTCCATCGAGCAGGTCGACTCGCTCAAGTCCGCGTACGACGGCGCGGCCGCCACCGGCCTCGACGTCTTCCACCACACCTTCGACGAGGCGCTGCGCCACCCGGGCGTGGCCGCCCGCCAGGCGGGGGCCGGCGCGCTCGCCGACGCCTGCCGCGCCTGCCCGCTGCTGACCGTGTGCGGGGGCGGCCACTACGCACACCGCTACCGCGCAGACAACGGCTTCCGGAACCCCTCCGTCTACTGCGCCGACCTCGAACGGCTGATCCGCCACCTCGCGGACCGGCTCGCCGAAGCAACCGCTGGAGACCCCCCATGAGTTCTGCCGTCCCCGACCACGTCCTGCGCGCACTCGGCCGCACCGAGGGCGACGCCGCGTCGCTGGGCCTGCTCGTCCGCGACCAGGACACCCGCCGCCTCGTCCTCCTGCGCGCGGTGCTCGACGCGGCGGAGGCCGCCCCGGCCACCGTCTGCCCGCCACCGCTGCTGGACCGGCTCCGGGAGGACTGGGCCCTCCTCGAAGCCGCCGAACACGCGGACCGGGGGGCGGTGCGAAGCGTTCTGTTCCACCCGTTGGTGGGGCCGTGGGCCGGGCGGCTGCTGGGCGGGCTCACCTCGGGGGCGCCGGGCGGGCCGGACCTGCTGGCCGACCTGGCCCACCTGACGGCCCTGGCGGCCGTGGCGGGCGTGCGGGCGGGGGTCGGGTTCCGGGTGCGGATCGGTCCCCGGGGCGGACGCCTGTCGCTGCCCACGCTGGGAGCCGTGCGCGCGGACACCGGACCGGTCGAACTCCACGGCCGCGAAGGGGAGCTGTCGGTACGGCCGGCCGACGGCGCGCCCTTCACCGTCCGGGTCCAGCGGGACGGGGCCACGAGCTCGGCGGACCCGCGCTGGGTGCCCCTGGTCATGCTGCCCGCCGTGGTGCCGGGGGCGGAACCCGTGGTGCTGGACGACCTCGACCCGTACCGGACGCGGGGCGGCGGAGCCGAGACCCACGGCCTTGGGGACGCCGCCCAGATCGACGACTGGGAGCGCAAGGCGTGGGTCGAGTCCTGGTCCGGGGTCGAGCCGCTGCTGCGCCTGGGCGGCGAGCACCGGCTCACCGAGGCGTCCGTCCTGCTGCGCTGCATGGTCCCGCTCGGGCCGCCGCCCGGCTCGGGGCCCACCGGCCGCAGCGCGGCGCATTGCAGCGGCACCCGGCGTGAGGCGTTCGGCGCGGTCCTCAGCAGCAAACCCGCCACCGCCGCGTACTTCGCCTCCACCCTCGTGCACGAGCTCCAGCACACCAAGCTCGCCGCCCTCTGCGCCCTCGTCCCGCTGCACCACGAGGACGCGGCACCCCGGCACTTCGCGCCCTGGCGCCCCGACCCCCGGCCCTTCGACGGGCTGCTCCAGGGCGCCTATTCGCACCTCGCGCTCGCCGACTACTGGCAGCGGTTCGCGCTGTGGGCCGGGCGCGTGACGCACCGGGATCTGGCCTGGGCCGAGCACGCGCGCTGCCGGCAGCAGGTCGGGGCCGTACTGCCGGTACTGGCCGGCTCGGCTGCGCTCACGCCCGAAGGGCGGACGGTCGTCAACGAGATGATCTCGGTCTACCACCGTCTGGAGGATTCGCCGCCTCCCTCGGGGCACGTCGCCCGCGCGGAGGCGTATGTGACCACCGCCAAAGTGATATGGCAGCAGAGGAACGGCTCGCGAAGGCAGTGAACATCGCCCGGATTCCAGTCGGAGCGACCATGCTCCGGGGTATGTTGAGAAGGCTCGTATCGAGGCAGGGAGACGGTTGAATGCCCGGAACGCGTAAGCCAGTTGGAGTAACCGGGGCGAACACCGTCACGATCAGTTTCGCCGGTTTCAACCGCGCCTGGGCGGCGTGGATCGCGGACCGTCTGGAGCGGCGTGGTGTGGAGGTCGTCCAGCAGCGGTGGGACCCGCCGGTCTCGATCCCGCTGGAGGAGTCGCTGCGGGACCTGACGCTCGCACGCGGCCGCGTCCTGGTGATCCTCAGCGACTGGTACTTCCAGCTCGGCCCCCGCAGCCACGAGGAGTGGAACCGGGCCCTGCGCTCCGAAGTCGCCCCCGATCCAGACCGGTTCGCGGCTGTATGCGTCACCACGTCCGCCCTGCCCGGAGCCACCTCCGCACTGGGTGCCGCCGACCTCACCAACGTCGGCGCCGAGGAGGCGGAGCGACGGCTCCTCGTCCGGCTGGGGCTGCCCACCGACCCGCTGCCCGACGGCACCCCCACAGGCCCGCGCTTCCCGTCCGACACCCCGCAGGTGTGGGGCGGGGTGCCGCGCCGCAACATCCGCTTCACCGGACGCGAGCAACTGCTCTCCGACGCCTACCGGGCGCTCCAGGAATCCGGACCGGGCGCCGGCGTCGTGACCCTGCACGGCATGTCCGGCGTCGGCAAGACCCAGCTGGCGGCGGAGTACGTCTACCGCTTCGGCTCCGAGTACGACGTGGTGTGGTGGGTGCAGGCCGACCGGCGCGCCCTCTACCGCCAGAAGCTCGCCGAACTCGCCCCGGAACTGGGCCTGTCCACCGGTCCCGAGTACGGCGAGCGGCTCCGCGCCGTCCGCGACTCGCTGCGCCGGGGCGACCCGCACTCCCACTGGCTGCTGATCCTGGACGGCGCCGACGAACCGGACCAGATCTGGGACCTGGTACCCACCGGACCGGGGCATGTGCTCATCACCTCCCGCAACCCGGAGTGGAGCGAGCACAACAGCAACCTCGTCGAGGTGCCCGTCTACCGGCGCGACGAGTCCGTGGCCTTCATCCGCCGCCGCGCCCCCCGCCTGACCCCGGCCGAGGCCGACCAGCTGGCCGAGGCCCTCGAAGACCTGCCGCTGCTCCTCGACCAGACCGCGGGCTGGCTCAACGACTCGGACCTGTCCGTGGAGGAGTACATCGAACTCCTCGAAGGCGGCATCGACCAGGACGTCGTCAAGGTCTCCGCCGACTTCCCCCTCGCCTTCCAGACCGCCTGGTCGATACTGCTGAACAAGCTCCGGGACACCGTCCCCGAGTCCGTCGACCTGCTGCGCCTGTGCAGCTTCTTCGCGCCCGGCTCCATCCCCGTAAAGCTTCTGAAGGACATGCCACCGGGGGACCTGCCGGAACAGGTCGCCGGGCTGATGAACGACCCCCTGCTGTGGAACAAGGCGATCAACCAGCTCCGTCAGTACTCCGTGGTCCGGCTGGAATCCCACGAGTCGGGGGTCGACGCGGCCTCCGCCGGTGAATCCATCTACATGCACCGCATGGTCCACCAGATCGTCGGCCACGACATGCCGGAGGAGAACCGCCAGGAGTTCATCGACGTCGTCCGGCGCGCCCTCGCGGCGGCGGACCCGGGCCGCCCCAACGACACCCGCCTGTGGCCCGCGTACGCCGAGATCACCCCGCACCTCAAGTGGGCCGACGTACTGAAGAGCACCGATCCCGCAGTCCAGACTCTCGTCCTCAACTGCCTGCGCTACATGTATGTGTCGGGGGAATACCGGGCCGGCATCAAGCTGGGCGAGCGCGCGCTGGCCGCCTGGCGGGAGCTGTTCGGCGAGGACCACCCGAGGATCTGGGAGCTCAGCTACCACCACGCCAATCTGCTCAGGTCCGTCGGTGACTATGCGGCCACCGAGGCCATCGAACGCGCGGCGGTGGAGCATCTGCGCACCGAGCGCGGGACCCATGACCTCGAACACCTGCGAGCCGCCACCGGACTGGCCGCCGACCTGCGTGGCCTCGGGCGGTACGACGAGGCGCTGGCGATCTCGGACTCGGTGCTGGCCGAATACCAGGAACTGCTGGGGGACCAGGATTCGCGCACCCTCGATGCGCAGAACAACCTGGCCGTGACGTTGCGGCTGCTGGGCAGGTACAAGGAGTGCCTCGAACTCGACGGGAGAACGCTTGAAGCCCGTCGTCAATTCCTGCGTCAGCGCCACCAGTGGACCCTCTACTCCGAGATCAACTACTCCACCGACCTGAGGCTTCTCGGTCGTTACAAGGAGGCGTTCTCCCTTCAGAACCAGAGCGCCGACGTCCACCGGCGAATCCTGGGGCCGGACAACCCGCAGACCCTGCGCGCCGAGCACAACCTCGCGCTGTGCCACTACCGCAACGGCGAACGCGCCCAGGCGGCGGAGCTGTTCAGCCGCGTCCTTGAGCGGTGTGAGCGCGCTCTGGGTGAGAGCGACCCGCTCACGATGATGTTCGCCACCAGCCAGAGTTTCTTCGCGCGTGAAGACGGCGCCATCGACCAGGCCAGGGCCATAAGCGAGAAGGTCGTCCAGGGTTACGTGGACATGCTCGGTGAGGAACATCCGTACGTGGCGGGCACCCGCGGCAACCACGCCCTGATCCTCCGCAGCGTCGGCGAGCGCCAGCAGGCGTACCACCTGATGGAGGAAGCGCTCGACGGCATGGAGCGGGCCGTCGGCGCTCACCACCCCTGGACGCTGGGCTGCGCCATCAACGCCTCGGCCACCCGCAATCTGATCGGTGACGTGGACGCGGCCGTGGCCCTGACGGACTCCGTGGTCACGCGCGCCATCGAGGTCCTGGGACGCACCCACCCCCTGACGCTTTCCGCCCGCATCGCCCACGCCGCCGACCTGCGCGGAATCCGGGACAGGCAGCGGGCGGACAAGGTCGAGACGGAGGCGCTGGACGACCTGGTGGCGACGCTTGGCATGAAGCACGTGCACACCGTGTCGGCGCGCTCCAGGAACCGGCCGTACTGGGACTTCGAGCCCCAGATGATCTGACGGCATGGCGTTGTTGATGCCCTATCAGTAACCTTGTTCTACAAGGCAGTTGGGCGACTGGGGGCATCAATGGCGGTAGTAGTGGGATCACCCGCACCGGGCGAGGACGCCCCCATCCCGGTGGTCGTGGACGCGGAGGCGTTCGCCGCCACCGGGCTGTCCGTCACCGACGCGGACTCCCTCTACGGGAGCGAGGAGACCCGGGACAACGCCGGCCGCCGGGCGCTCGGCGCGGCGCAGGATCTCTACGGGGACGGCCTCGACCTCGCCCGGCGCTGCGCCTCCCAGGCGATGCGCAGGCTGGGCGACCTCGGGGACGGGCTGCGGCCCGACGAGGTCGAGCTCCAGGTCGGCATCACCTTCGAGGCGGGGATGGCCGCCGTGGTCAAGGCAGGGGCGGAGGCACAGATCCAGGTCACCTTCCGCTGGCAGCCCGGACGCGAGGAGCGGGTGTCCACGGCGGTGGCGCCCTCGTGAGCGAGGCGGCGGCCGAGGCGTTACCGGCGCCGATCCTCCCGTACAGCCGCATCGTCGGGCAGGACGAGCTGAAGCTGGCCCTGGAGCTGAACTTCATCGCGCCGGCCATCGGCGGCGTCCTCATCGCCGGCCGGCGCGGCACCGCCAAGTCCACCGTGGTGCGGGCCTTCGCGCTGATGACCGGTGGCCGCCTGCCCGTCACCCTGCCGATCAACGCGACCGACGACCGGGTGCTCGGCGGCTGGGAGCTGGACGCCCTGATGCACGGGGAGGCGCGACGGCAGCCCGGCCTCCTGGAGGAGGCGCACCACAAGGGCCTGCTGTACGTGGACGAGGTCAACCTCCTGGACGACCACATCGTCAACATCATCCTCGACGTCGTCTCCACCGGGGTCCTGTCCGTGCAGCGCGAGGGCATCGACACCGAGGCCCATGTCTCGTTCGGGCTCGTCGGCACGATGAACCCCGAGGAGGGTAGCCTGCGGGCCCAACTGCTGGACCGGTTCGGGCTGATGGTGACGGCAGCCGACCTGGACATCGAGGAGCGGCACCGGATGATCACCACCGTGCTCGCCTTCGAGGAGGAACGCCTCGTCGCGGACTCCGCCTGGTTGCGGGAGGCCGAGGAGGACAACAAGCGCCTGCGGGACGGCCTGCTCGACGCCCGGAAACGGCTGGCGGCGGTCCGGCTGGATCCGGACATCAGCAGGCTCTGCGCCGAGGCCGCCGCCCGCACCGGCGCCGTCGGCCAGCGGGGCGACCTGCTGGTGGCCAAGGCGGCCCGCGCGCTCGCCGCACGGGACGGCGCCCGGGCCGTGGAGCGTGCCCACGTACGCCGGGTGGTGCCGCTCGCCCTGCGCCACCGCAGGCCCGATTCGGTGCACGGACCCGAGCCGGTCTGGGGGCCTGAAGAGGAATCCAGGCTGGACGAGCTCTTCGGCTGACATGGGGACACCGGTGCGACCGACAGGGGACCAGGGGGACGACCGGGACCTCCGGCGCCTGCTCACCGTGCTCGTCTCCGCCGCGCTGGAACCCTCGCTCGCCGGCGTCCTGCTCTTCGACCTCCCGCCCGAGCACCTGCCCGCCGTCTCCCGGACGTTCGCCCACCTGCTCGGCCGCTCGCCCGGCCGCCCCGCGCCCCGGACCGTGCTGGACTCCGCCACGGTGGACGAGGACCTGTGGATACGCCCCCGAGTGCGCCGGGGCACGGAAGGCATCGGGTTCACCTTCGGCCCCGGGCCGCTGGCCGAGCCGGACGGCGGCCCCCGGCTCGTCGTCGTCCCCGACCTCGCCCGGCTCAGCGTCCCCGGCCTGCGCGCCGCCGTCCAGCTGCTCGGCTCGGACACCGCGACCCTGGAGCACTCCGGCATCCGGCACCACTGGCGGCCCCGCGCCCGGTGGCTGGCGTGCTGCCGGTCCGAGGACGCCGCGCTCCTCTCCCCGCACCTCCTGGACCGCTTCGCCCTGCGCCTCGCCGCCCCGGCCCTGCGCCCGCACCCCGGCCCCGACCCGCTCGGCCCGCTCCCCGCCGACTGGGCGACGGCCCTCGCCCCGGACACCCCCCGGCCCCGCGTCACGCTCACCGACGAGGCCGCCTCCGCCGTGCTGGACCTCCTGGACGAGCAGGAGGGCGGCGGCGGCAACCGGCGCGCGCTCGCCCTGGCCCGCATCGCCCGCGCCCTGGCCCGGCTGGACGGCCCGGCGGACGCGGCGGAAACCCCGCACGGCACCCCGCAGGACGGCCTGCCCGCCACCCCCCTCCCCGTCACCCCCGCCCACGTCGACCGCGCCGCCCGGCTCATCCGGCTCCGCACCCCGCACCGTCCGGAAGCGCGGCCGGAGCACGCCCTGGACCGGGAGCTGCCCGAGCCGCCGGGTGCGGGCCGCCCGCTGCCGCGACCGGAGTTGCCGCGCGGCGCGGAGCAGGAGGCCGAAGCGGGTGTCCCCGTGCACGGACCGGAATCCGCGCAGCCGCTCGGCCCGGCGGCGGCCCCCGGGGAACCGCCACCGGCCGCCGACCTCCCCTACCCGGAGGACGCGGCCGGCCCGGGGCGCGGCGAGGCCACGCTGCGGGTGCCGGCCCGGCGCGATACGGGGGCGCGCGCCTCCCGGGGGCCGGTCATCGGGGTGCGGCGCGCCCGCGACCTGTGGGATCTGGCCCCGGTCCGCACCGCGATGGAGGCCGCGAAGTACCGGGCCGTCCGCGGCGGTACGGGGGGCCCGCTGGTGATCGCCCCGGCGGACCTGCGCGGCTATGTCCGGGCCCCGGAACCCGTACGGATGCTGACCGTCGTCCTCGACCACACCTGCCGGGGCGGCTGGGACTGGTACCCGGCCCTCGAACCGTTCCTGCGCTGGGCGTACGTCACCCGGGCCTCCGTCCATGTGGTCGAGGTCGGCGCCGGCGGCGAGCCGGACGAGCTCCGGGCGCGCGCGTTCACCGCCCGCTCCACCCGGGACCCGCGCATCGCCGCCGCGCTGGCCCGGCACCCCGGACGGGCCACCCCGCTCGCCCACGGGCTCGACCTGGCCGGGCAGGCGCTGCGCCGGGCGTTCCGGCACCACAGCGCCGGACTGGTCGAAGCGCTCCTGGTCGTCGCCACCGACGGCCGGGGCAACGTTCCGCTCGCCGTGAGCCGCAGCGGCCGGCCGGTCCACGGCCCGGTGCGCCGTACCGGCGTGGACGACGCCGTGGCCGTGGCGGCGCACATCCGCGCCCTGGGCCGCAGCCGCCTCCGCAGCGTCGTCGTGGACCCCGGCCGGCCCCCGTACACCCGCCTCCCGGCCGCCCTGGCCGAGGCCCTGGGCGGCGGGGTCGTCGCAGGGGCCGGCGAGGAGGCCGCCCCCGGCACCCCGGACCGGGGGGCGCGCCATGGCTGACGGCCGGCTCCGGCAGATCCGGAGCATGGTCGCCTCCGCCGCCCAGGCGCTGCCCGGCCAGCGCCCGCCGGTACCCGGCCCCCCGGAGCCACGCGGCCTGGGCGCCGCGCCCGTGGACGCCGCCCGCCCGCCGGACACGGCGTACGCCCGCATCCGGGTCGCGCGCCACCACACCGGGGCCGGCGCCCCCGACGCGTTCGGGATCGAGGCGTGGTGCGCGGGCGTGGACCGCCTCCCGTACACCACGGGACCCGACCAGCTCCGGCCCGGGGACATCGGATTCGGCCACGCGCGCCGGGGCGGCATCCCGCCTTCCGAGCTCTTCCGGTCCATCCGGCGCTGGTCGACGTACCAGCACCGGCTGACGGACTGGATCAACCGGTGCCGGCGGGTCCACGGCGACGCCCTCCAGATCGTCGTCCTGGACCAGACCGGCTTCGAACTGCCCTGGGAGGCACTGGACCTGCCCCCGGAACCGGGCGCCGGGCTGCGCGGCGGGCCGCTCGGCGCGCTCGTGGACGTGGCGCGCTGGCTGGACGACTTCCCGGACCGGGCGGTCGCCCCCGACGGCCGGGTCCTCAGCTTCTTCCACGCCGACATGACCCGCGACCAGGAGTTCTTCGACCCGTACGAACACCGCCCGCACTTCGGCATCGAGAGCTTCCTGAACAACCTGGACGACCTCGCCGAGCAGCGCACCGGCCTGGTGTACATGGGCTGCCACGGCACCTTCGACCAGGAACTCAGCAAGCTCACCCTGGGCGGCGGCACCTGGGCCGACTACCACGACCTCGACATGCGGCTCCTGGGCCGCGACGACTCCCTGGTCTGTCTCAACGCCTGCCACTCCGGGCGCTTCCTCGACTACGGCGGCGACGGCAGGCAGTATCTGCGCGGGTTCACCCAGATCTTCCTGCGCAACGGCGCGGGCGGTTGCATCGTCTCGGCGGGCGCGGTCGGCGACCCCGAGGCCCGGGTGATGATCCGCCGCATCGTCGACACCGTGGCCGAGGACTCCGGCCGGCCCGTCGCCGGTGCGCTCCGGGCCTTCCGCGCGGAGGTCTACGACACCTTCCTCGCGGGCGGCGGGGTCCCGATGATGGTCACGGACGACGGCACCTTCGACAGGGACCGGCAGCAGAACGTGCTGCGCCTGCTGTACAGCCTGATGTTCCAGTACTACGGGCATCCGCTCAGCACCCTGCGCCTCACCGCCCGCCACCGCGGCGCCCCCGTACCGACCGAGGCGGGTGGGCGGCCGTGACCCCCGACGAACGCCCACTGCTGATCGAGCCCGTCGTGGGCTGGCTCCCCGAGGTGGAACCGGGCCTCGTCCAGTGCGTCAGCGTCGACCTGCGCGGCCCGCTCGACGCCCACGGGGACACGGACGGCGACGCCTGGCCGTACGAGGAGGAGGAGCTGACGTTCAGCGTCGCCCTGGAAGGCGCGCCGCACTTCGTCTGCGAGGCGATCGAGGACCCCGGTCTCGTCCTGCACCGCTTCGGCGGTACGTACGGACCTGCGACGTTCCTCGTCACCGCGGGACCCTCGGCCGGTCCCGGGGTGCTGCGGCTGACCATCTTCAACCAGTGGGGCGCCTCGGTCCGCAAGGCCGAACTGCCCTGCGCCATCACGGAGTCGGCCCGGCCCGGCGCGGTGGTACGGGGCGTGACCGCGCCCCGCCCGGGCCCGCCCGCCCCGCGCCCCGACGCGAGCGTCACCATCAGCTCCGCCGGATACGACCGGGCCTGGGCGGCATGGATCGGGGACCGTCTTGAGCGGCGCGGGGTGCGGGTGGTCCACCGGGACTGGGACCCGGCGCCGGAAACGCCGTTGGAGGAGGCCCTCGGGGACCTCGCCCGCGCCCCGGGCCGCGTCCTGCTGCTGCTCAGCGACCCCTACTTCCAGTGGGGCACCCGCAGCCACGACGACTGGAACCAGGCCCTCCGCGACGTCGTCGCCCATGCCCCGGACCGGTTCGCCGCGGTGACCCTCACGGAATCCGCGCCGCCCGGCGCCGCCTCGGCCCTGGGCGCGGCGGACCTCACCCGGGTCGGCGCGGACACGGCCGAGTCACGACTGCTCCGGCGGCTGGGACTGCCCACGGGCCCCCTTCCCCACGGGTCCACGGAGTCGACGGGGCCCCGCTTCCCGTTGGAGCCGCCCGCTGTATGGAGCGGCGTCCCCCGTCGCAACACCCGCTTCACCGGCCGCGACGCGTCGCTGATGGCCGTGTACGACATGCTCCACGCCGCCGGGGCACGGCACGGCCGGGTCGTCCTGCACGGCATGTCCGGGATCGGCAAGACACAGCTCGCGGCGGAGTACGCACACCTCTTCGGCGCCGAATACGACGTAGTGTGGTGGGTGCCGGCCGAACGGCGCGCCTCCTTCCGGCAGCAACTCGCCGGCCTCGCCCCGGAGCTGGGGCTCTCCACCGGTGCCGAGTACGGCGAACGCCTGCGCGCCGTACGGGACGCGCTGCGTCGCGGCGAGCCGTACGCGCGCTGGCTGCTCGTCCTGGACGGCGCGGACGAGCCCGAGCAGATCCAGGACCTCGTGCCCACCGGACCCGGCCATGTCCTGATCACCTCCCGCAACCCCGAGTGGACCGAGCACGGCTGCACCGCCCTCGACGTCCCCCCGTACACGACACAGGAGTCGGTCGCCTTCGTACGCCGACGAGCCCCGCGTCTCACCAAGGAGGAGGCCGCCCGGCTGGCCGGGGCCCTGGACGGTCTTCCGCTCCTGCTCGACCAGGCGGCGGGCTGGTTGAGCGAGGCCGCCATGCCGGTCGACGAGTACATCCGACTGCTCGACGAAGGCGCCGGCCAGGACGTCGTCAGGGTCTCGGCCGACTTCCCGCTCGCCTTCCGGACCGCCTGGTCGATCCTGCTGAACCGGCTCCGCGAGACCGCCCCGGAAGCTGTGGAACTGCTGCACCTCTGCTGCTTCTTCGCACCCGGCGCCGTCCCCGTACAGCTGCTCAGGGCCGTACCGCCGGAGGCGCTGCCCGAGGGGCTCGCCCGGCTGGTGCGCGATCCGGCGCTGTGGAACAGCGCGATCCGCCACCTGCGCGCGTTCTCCGTGATCCGCGTGGAGTCCCGGGGGACCGACGAGTCGGTCCACCTGCACCGCATGGTCCACCAGATCATCCGCAAGGACATCCCGGAGCGCGAGCGGTGGGCGCTCGCCGAGGGGGCCTCCCGGGCGCTCGCCGCCGCCGACCCGGACGACCCCTCGGACCCGCGCCACTGGCCCGCGTACGCCGCACTCACCACCCACCTCGAATGGGCGGAGGTCCTGGAGAGCACGGACCCACAGGTGCGCCGGCTGGTCCTCAACTGCCTGCGCTACATGTATCTCTCCGGCGAGTACGGCAGCGGCATCCGGTTCGCCGAGGCGGCGACGGGCTCCTGGGAGAGCGCGCTCGGCCCCGCCGACCCCCGGACCTGGGCCCTGCGCCACCACTACGCCAATCTGCTGCGGGCCCTCGGCGACTACCGCAACAGCGAGCGGGTCGAGCGCGCCACCGCGGACTTCCTGGCGGCCGAGCGCGGCGAACTGGACCTGGACCACCTGCGGGCCGCCGGCGGACTCGCCGCCGATCTGCGCGGGCTCGGCCGGTACCAGGAGGCGGCGGAGCTGTCCGCGTCGATCCTGGAGCGCGACCGCCGGATCCTCGGCCCGGAGGACCCGCGCACCCTCAACGCGGAGAACAACCTCGCCGTCTCCCTGCGGCTCCTCGGGCGGTACGGGGACGCCCTCGCCCTGGACGAGCGCTGCCTGGAACTCCGGCGGGCGGTGCTGTCGCCGGACGCGCCGGCGGCGCTGTACTCGGAGATCAACCTCGCCATGGACCTGCGGCTCCTCGGCCGGTACCGGGAGGCGGAACACGCGCTGCGGGAAACGGTCGACCACCATCTCCGGGTGCTCGGGGGCAACGCCCCGCAGACCCTGCGCGGCCGGTACCACCTGGCGCTCTGCCAGTACGCGACCAGGGGCGCCCCGGCCGTGCTCGCGGACCTGGACCGCATCCGGCGGGACGCCCTGCGCACCCTGGGCGAGTACACCCCGCTCACCCTCCTGATCAGCACCGGCACCGCCTCCGTGCGACGCGAGGCGGGCGACCCCCGCGAGGCCCTGGACCTCCACGAGCAGGTGGTGGCCGGCTACCGCAGCATGCTGGGCGACGAACACCCGTACACCATCGGGACGCGGGGGAACCTGGGGCTGATGCGGTGGACGGCCGGCGACCGGGACCGGGGGGCCGAGGGCATCGAGCGGGCCGTCGTCCGGATGGCGCGGGCCGTCGGCGACGACCACCCCTGGGCGATCGGCTGGGCGCTGAACGCGGCGCTGGTGCGGCCCGCCGACCGGCGGCTGCCGGGGCGTACGAACAGCGCCCGGGCCGACGCGGTGCTGGGGCCCCTCCACCCGCTGGCCATGGCCTGCCGTGAGGTGGTCACCGCCGGTCCGACAGACACGCCTCCCCGGTTCTGGCCCTTCGAACCGCTCGTCACCTGAGCCGTCACGGCCGAGGGGCCCGCCTCGCGCGTGTGCGCGGGACGGGCCCCTCGGGCGTAAGGCTGTCGGTCAGGCCTCGAAGACCTCGTTGACCAGCTGGGTCTGCTCCGCCTGGTGGCGCTTGGCCGAGCCGACCGCCGGGGACGAGCCGTGCGGGCGCGAGATGCGGCGCAGGCGCTCGCCGTGCGGGACGTCCGCGCCGACGGCCAGGTCCAGGTGGTCGATCAGGTTCAGGGCGATGAACGGCCAGGCACCCTGGTTGGCCGGCTCCTCCTGGGCCCACAGGTACTTCGCGGCGTTCGGGTACTTGGCGATCTCGGCCTGGATCTCGGCACCCGGCAGCGGGTACAGGCGCTCCAGACGGATGATCGCGGTGTCCGTGACGCCCCGCTTCTCGCGCTCGGCCTCCAGGTCGTAGTAGACCTTGCCGGCGCAGAAGACGACCTTGCGGACGGCGCTCGGCTCGACCGTGTCGTCGCCGATGACCGGGCGGAAGCCGCCGGTCGTGAACTCCTCCGCCTTCGACGCCGCCGCCTTGAGGCGGAGCATCGACTTCGGGGTGAAGACGATCAGCGGCTTGTGGTGCGGGTTGTGCACCTGCCACCGCAGGAGGTGGAAGTAGTTCGACGGCAGGGTCGGCATCGCGACCGTCATGTTGTCCTGCGCGCACATCTGGAGGAAGCGCTCCGGGCGGGCGGACGAGTGGTCCGGGCCCTGGCCCTCGTAACCGTGCGGCAGGAGCAGCGTGACGCCGGAGGTCTGGCCCCACTTCTGCTCGGCCGAGGAGATGAACTCGTCCACGACGGTCTGCGCGCCGTTGACGAAGTCACCGAACTGGGCCTCCCAGATGACCAGCGACTCCGGACGGGCCAGCGAGTACCCGTACTCGAAGCCCATCGCCGCGTACTCGCTGAGGAGCGAGTCGTAGACGTTGTAACGGGCCTGGTCGTCCGTCAGGTAGAGGAGCGGGGTGTAGTCCTCGCCCGTGACTTGGTCCACCAGCACCGCGTGGCGCTGGCCGAAGGTGCCGCGGCGGCTGTCCTGGCCGGCGAGCCGGACCGGGGTGCCCTCCATCAGCAGCGAACCGATGGCCAGGGTCTCGCCCATGCCCCAGTCGATCGTGCCGTTCTCCACCGAGGCGGCACGGCGCTGCATCTGCGGCATGAGCCGCGGGTGCACGGTGATCGACTCGGGGATGTTGACCTGCGACTCGGCGATCCGCTTGACGACCTCGGCGGAGACCGCGGTGTTCACGGCGACCGGGAAGTGGGCCTGCGGGTCGGAGACGTGCGGCTGCGCGGGCTGCGAGGTGGCCTCGCGGACCTCGGCGAACACCTTCTCCAGCTGGCCCTGGAAGTCCTGGAGCGCCTGCTCCGCCTCTTCCAGGGTGATGTCGCCGCGACCGATGAGGGACTCGGTGTAGAGCTTGCGCACCGAGCGCTTCTTGTCGATCAGGGTGTACATCTGCGGGTTGGTGAACTCCGGGTTGTCGCCCTCGTTGTGACCGCGGCGGCGGTAGCAGATGAGGTCGATCACGACGTCCTTGTTGAACGCCTGGCGGAACTCGAACGCGAGCCGGGCGACCCGGACGACGGCCTCGGGGTCGTCGCCGTTGACGTGGATGATCGGCGCCTCGATCATGCGCGCCACGTCGGTGGCGTACATCGAGGAGCGCGAGGACTCCGGGGCGGCGGTGAAGCCGACCTGGTTGTTGATCACCACGTGCACGGTGCCGCCGGTGCGGTAGCCGCGCAGCTGCGACATGTTGAGCGTCTCGGCGACGACGCCCTGGCCCGCGAAGGCCGCGTCGCCGTGGAGCGCGATGGGCAGGACGGTGAAGTCCGTGCCGCCCTTGTTGATGATGTCCTGCTTGGCGCGGGCGATGCCCTCCAGGACCGGGTCGACCGCCTCCAGGTGCGAGGGGTTGGCTGCCAGCGAGACCTTGATCTGCTCGCCGTCCAGACCGGTGAAGGTGCCCTCGGCGCCCAGGTGGTACTTCACGTCGCCGGAGCCGTGCATCGAGCGCGGGTCGAGGTTGCCCTCGAACTCGCGGAAGATCTGGGCGTACGACTTGCCCACGATGTTCGCCAGGACGTTCAGGCGGCCGCGGTGGGCCATGCCGATGACGACCTCGTCGAGGCGGGCCTCGGCGGCGGAGTCGATGACCGCGTCGAGCAGCGGGATGACGGACTCGCCGCCCTCCAGCGAGAACCGCTTCTGGCCGACGTACTTGGTCTGCAGGAACGTCTCGAACGCCTCGGCGGCGTTGAGGCGGCGCAGGATGCGCAGCTGCTCCTCGCGCTCCGGCTTGGGGCGCGGACGCTCCACCCGGTCCTGGAGCCACTTGCGCTGCTTCGGGTCCTGGATGTGCATGAACTCGATGCCGGTGGTGCGGCAGTACGACTCACGCAGGACGCCGAGGATGTCGCGGAGCTTCATCATCGACTTGCCGGCGAACCCGCCGACCGCGAAGTCCCGCTCCAGGTCCCACAGGGTGAGGCCGTGCTCGGTGATGTCCAGGTCGGGGTGCTTGCGCTGGTGGTACTCCAGCGGGTCGGTGTCGGCCATGACGTGGCCCCGGACCCGGTAGGAGTGGATCAGCTCGAAGACCCGCGCGGCCTTGGTGACGTCGTCGTCGTGCGAGGCGTCGATGTCCTTGAGCCAGCGGACCGGCTCGTAGGGGATGCGCAGCGCCTTGAAGATCTCGTCGTAGAACTCGTTCTCGCCGAGCAGCAGCTGGGAGAGGACGCGCAGGAACTCGCCGGAGGCGGCGCCCTGGATGACCCGGTGGTCGTACGTGGAGGTCAGGGTCATGACCTTGGAGATGCCCAGCTTGTTCAGGGTGTCCTGCGAGGTGCCCTGGAACTCGGCCGGGTAGTCCATCGCGCCGACGCCCATGATGAGGCCCTGTCCGGGCATCAGGCGGGGCACCGAGTGGACGGTGCCGATGCCGCCGGGGTTGGTCAGCGAGGCGGTGACGCCGGTGAAGTCGTCCATCCCGAGCTTGCCGTTGCGGGCGCGCCGGACGATGTCCTCGTAGGCCTGCCAGAACTCGAAGAAGTTGAGCGTCTCGGCCTTCTTGATGGCCGCGACGACCAGCTGGCGGTCGCCGTTCGGCTTCACCAGGTCGATGGCGAGGCCGAGGTTGACGTGCTCCGGCTTGACCAGGGTCGGCTTGCCGTCCTTCTCCGCGAAGGAGTAGTTCATGGCCGGCATGGCCTTGAGCGCCTGCACCATCGCGTACCCGATGAGGTGCGTGAAGGAGATCTTCCCGCCCCGGGCGCGCTTGAGGTGGTTGTTGATGACGATGCGGTTGTCGAAGAGCAGCTTCACCGGGACGGCGCGCACGGACGTGGCCGTGGGCAGCTCCAGCGAGGCGTTCATGTTCTTCGCGACCGCGGCGGACGGGCCGCGCAGCGTCACGTACTCCGGTCCGGCCGGCGCCTCGGTGTCCGCGGCGGCCTTGGCCTTCGCGGCGGGGGCCTTGGCGGCCGGAGCCGGGGCGGCCTTCGCCGGAGCCTTGGGCGCGGCGGGCGCGGCGGGCGCGGCGGGTGCAGCCGGAGCGGCCTGGGCCGGGGCGGCGGGTGCCGCCGGGGCCTGGGCGGCGGGCTCGGCCGGAGCGGCCGGGGCCGCCGGTGCGGTGGTGGGGGCGGCCGGGGCCGCGGGCGCTGCAGCCCCCGCGGCTGCGGCTCCGGTCTTGTCCGCCGTGCCGGTCTTGCCCGGCTTGTAGTCGGCGAAGAAGTCCCACCAGGCACGATCGACCGAATTGGGGTCCTGGAGGTACTGCTGGTAGATCTCGTCGACGAGCCACTCATTGGCGCCGAATGCCGCGGCCGGGTTGGTGCCCGGGCCGGCCTGGTCGGTCGAGATGCTCGAGTTACTGGGGGACTGAGACGACACGGCGGTGACCGCCCTCTTCCGCTTCGCAAGGTGATGGACAGCGGGAATCAAGGCTACGCCTCCGTGGCCGTTCCTTGCAGGCCGGGGAGGTCTTCGTCGTGCAAGTCACATCGGAAGCCGGGTTTCGGCACTGGAAATGGCGGGAAACAAGCATGGTTCCGCTTCGCTCCGGGTACGCGAGGCCGCCGCAGCGGCCTCCTCGACCGTATCCCGTTACCGGAACACGTAGAACGCGGCCTTCCGGTTCGAACCCTATGTCAACCTCGCGGTTGCGGAATCCCCGGAAGAGTGACGCGGATCCGGCAGCCCCGAGCAGATTCGGCCACTCCGATCCGGCCGCCGTGGAGATCCACCGCCCAGCGGGCGATCGCCAGCCCCAGGCCCGTACCGCCGTCGCTGCCCGGGCCGTGCGGCGAGGCCACCTCGCCCCGGTTGAAGCGCTCGAAGACCCGGTGGCGCTCGGACTCCGGAATGCCCGGACCCTCGTCCACGACCTCCAGGTGCAGGGACTCCGGCTGGGGGCCGCGCCGGGCCAGCACCGTGACCCGGCCGTGCGGCGGGCTGTGCTTGACGGCGTTGTCGATGAGATTGGCCACCACCTGGTGCAGCCGCTCCGCGTCCGCGTGCGCGGTCAGCTCCGGCGGTGACACGTCCAGGTGCAGATGGACGTCCGTACGGGAGTGGTTGCCGGAGCCGGAGGAGAGCCGGCGGTGCGCGGCGGCGAGGTTCGCCTCCTTCAGCACCCCGGACAGATAGGGCCACACCTCGAAGCGGTTGGCCTTCAGCGGGACGACGCCGTTGTCCAGCCGGGACAGGTCGAGCAGCGTCTCCACCAGGCGGCCCAGACGCTCCGTCTGCTTCAGCGCGGTGCGCATCGTCTCCGGGTCCGCCGAGGACACCCCGTCCACGACGTTCTCCAGGACGGCTCTCAGCGCCGCGATGGGCGTGCGCAGCTCATGCGAGACATTCGCCACCAGCTCCTTGCGGTGCCGGTCCACGGCCGCCAGGTCGTCGGCCATCAGATTGATGGTCTGCGCCAGGTCGCCGAGCTCGTCGCGCCGGTCCGCGCCGTTGACCCGCCGCGTGTAGTCGCCGTGCGAGATCGACCGGGCCACCGCGCGCATCTCGTCCAGCGGCGCGGTCAGGCCGTGCGCCACGAACTGGGTGATCAGCAGGGTCGCGATGACCGAGAACACGGTGATGAACCGCAGCTCGGTCCGCGTACGGAAGGCCACCATGATCAGCCCGGTGGTGATGAACACCGAGACCACCACCAGGGTGCCCAGCTTGGCCTTGATCGAGAACGGCCGCAGCCCCGGTCCGGGCGAGGTCATGGCGCGGGGGTCTCCAGCGCGTAGCCGACGCCGTGCACGGTACGGATGCGCTCCGCGCCGATCTTCCGGCGCAGCGCCTTGATGTGACTGTCGACCGTCCGGGTGCCCGAGGCGTCCGCCCAGTCCCACACCTCGGCCAGCAGCTGCTCACGCGAGAGCACCGCGCGCGGGGTGTTGGCCAGGCAGACCAGCAGGTCGAACTCGGTCGGGGTCAGGTGCACGTCGTCGGCGCGGACCCGCACCCGGCGCTGCGCGTGGTCGATCTCCAGCTCGCCGAGGCGCAGTATGCCGCTGCGCGGCGTCACCGCGGCCAGCGCGGCCCGCTCCACCCGGCGCAGCAGCACATGCACCCGGGCGGCCAGCTCACGCATGGAGAACGGCTTGGTCATGTAGTCGTCGGCGCCGACCCCGAGCCCGACGAGCATGTCCGTCTCGTCGTCCCGCGCGGTCAGCATCAGCACCGGCACCGGCCGCTGGGCCTGGACCCGGCGGCAGACCTCCAGGCCGTCGAAGCCCGGAAGCATGATGTCGAGGACCATGAGGTCCGGCTGCCACGCCTCCGCCGCGTCCACGGCCGCCGGGCCGTCGAGAGCGGTCTGCACCAGGAAGCCCTCCGCCCGCAGCCGGGCGGAAATGGCATCGACGATCGTGGCGTCGTCCTCGACCACCAGCACCCGGCGCTGCGCGCCCGGGGTTGCCGCGACGCCGGTCTGGGTGGTGTGTGTCTGTTCCATCGCCCCGCCCCTGCCCGTTCTCACGGAGGCCATTCCCCCGGACGTACGGTTTTCGCTCGTGAATTTCGTGGGTGATCCCGCTACCGGTCAGCAGCGTAGAGGCAGCGGAGCCTTTTCGGCTACGCAGGGTGCAAGGCCGGACCGCCGAGAGGGACCTTCGCACGGGGCGGGGCGACGTGCTCCCGGCCCCGGGCCCACGGGCGTTCGGGGGCTTCCGATACCCGCAGGGGGGATCTCACTCACCCCGGATTGCGAGATGGACCACGTCCGGCACACCTCGGGCAACGCCCACTTCTTCCGCCCTTACCCCCTGGAACCCGGCATTCCGTAGGGCCCGGTCGAATGCGGCGGACGGTTGTGCGGACCAGACGGCGAGCACCCCGCCCGGGTTGAGCCGCGCACGGCAGTCGGCGAGACCGGCGGGGGAGTAGAGGTCGTTGTTGTCCTCGGTGACCGTCCAGTCCGGCCCGTTGTCGATGTCCAGACACAGTGCGTCGTAACGGTCCGTAGTCGTACGCAGATACGCGACGAGGTCGGTCGTCAGGATCGCCGTACGGGGGTCGGCGAGCGCGGGCCCCGAGATCCGGTCCAGCGGCCCCCGCCGGTGCCAGTCCACGATCGCCTCCTCCCGCTCGGCGACCGCGATCCGGCCCCACCGGGGCTCGGCGGCGGCCCGGGCGAGCGAGAACCCGACGCCGAGCCCCCCGATGAGCACGGCGGGCGCGGTGCGGCCGGCCGGGAGCGCGGCGAGCGCGGCGTCGATCAGCAGCCGCTCGGAGCGCCCGTCCGAGGTGTCCATCAGGAAGCACCCGTTGGCGATGATCTCGAAGTCCTCCCCGCGCCGGCGCAGGACGACCTCCCCGTACGGTCCCTCGCGGCGGTCCAGGATGACGGGTGCGTCGGCGTCGGGGCCGAACGTGTGGGGCATGGCGCTGATCTCCTGTGACCGGGGCGGCTGTTCCGGCCATCCTGTCGTGCCGGGGCGGGCGCGTGCCAGCGAGTTCGTACGGGGGACTGCCTCGGTCAGCCGCGTTCGCGGCGCGCCCCGCGTACGGCGTACAGCGCCGCGCCCGCCGCGAACGCCGCCGCCGCCACGGCCCACGCCCCCACCTGCGGCCCCGGCTGCATCGGCCAGGCCCACACGGAGGCCGCGCCGCCCGGGGTGCGCGGCGCGGCCAGATAGACCGCGCCGATGTACACGGTGACCGGGAGCCAGCTGAGCCGGGCGCCGATCAGGGCGGCCGCGGCGGCGGTGACCCCGGTCGCACCGAGCACGTTGCGCACCATGCCGGGCGCGCCGAACGCCTCCGGGTGCCCGGGCACGGCGAGCGCGAGGGCCGCGGCGGCCGGGACGGTGAGCGCGAGCAGGTGCGCCAGCCGGCGGGGCCACCAGCGCCGGACCGCCGTCCGGTCGAGCTCGTCGGCGGCGGCGTACAGGCTCGTCCCGATGGCCGACGAGACGAGCAGCGGGGCCAGGACCAGGACGGGGACGCGGGCGCTGTGGTCGAAGGTCGGCTGCGCCTGGATCCAGTACGCCGCCCAGGCCGCGAGCAGGGCCGTGCAGGCGAGGGCCGCGGCGGTGCGGGGGAGGGCGCGGGAGCGGAGGTAGAGGAGGGGGAGGCTCACAGCGCCGGAACCTCCGAGGGGTCGCAGCTGGTGCGCGTGGCCATGTAGCGGCCGAGCCAGGCGCGGCGCTCGGCTTCGGGCATGGCTTCGAGGCGGCGGAGTTCGGGGGACTTCTCGTCACCGGGGAACGACGCGGAGGGGCCGTTGAGCCAGCTCGCGACAGCCTGGTCCGTCGTCCAAACCCGACCGTCGCCGGCGTCCATGGAGTCCGAACCGTGGCATCCCCGGTCCGTCAAGTGGTAACCCACCTGCCAGGCGTAGTCCTCCGTGTGCTGCAACCGTCCACGCAGGAGGTACCAGCCTGCGTTCGGCGTTGGAATCCACGTGTCGTCGGCGCGCTGCTCGGGAAGGCGATCGACGTAGCGCTCGGGTGCGCCCCGCACCCCCTCCAGCTGCCCGGTCAGTCCCGACAGCGCCTCGGCGACCTGGGGCAGCAGGTGCTCCTGACGCTCGCTCAGGCAGATCTGCGGGCTCCCCTCCGTACACGCGAGGCGGCTCGCCGCCGGGTCGTCCTGGAACAGGTCGTCGCCCGTGGACACGATCAGCGGTGCGAAGGCTGCGGCGACGGCGAGCGGGACGAGAGCGGACATCCGGCGCCTCGCCGCCACGGCGGTGAGCGCGGCGGCCCCCAGCCCACAGGTCCACGCCACCATGGCGGGAGCGAACCACCAGACCGGCAGCCGGTCCCAAAGCGGGTACTGCACGGCCGGGTCGAGGTACCGCGCCGAGGACTCCGAGTAACTGGGCACCCCGAGCACCAGGTACATCAACGCGGCGAGCACGGGCGCGGCCAGCCGCCACCGGCACAGCACGCCGATGGAGAACCCGAGCAGCGCCACGGCCGCCAGGAACGCGCCGTCCACCACGGCGAGCGAGAGGAGCGGGCCCCCGCCGCCCGCGTACGGCCAGGTGGCCGCCAACGCCCCGGCCAGCGCGACCGCGTACCCGACGACCGCCCACAGCGCGAGCGCCAGCGCTGCGACCGCCATCCGCTGCCACCGGGCACGCGGCGTCGAGCGCCACAGCTCATCGGTGGCGCGTCGGTGGTCGCGGGCGCCCTGCCAGCAGGCCGCCGCGGCCACCAGCGGGCCGGCGAGGAGAGTGGCTCCGGAGTGCAGCAGGCTCTGGGTCTCGATCCAGTCGCCCTGCCAGTCGTCGGCCTTCGCGGCCATGGTCACGCCGAGCATGAGCGCCGTGGACAGCCCGGTCCACGGACCGATGCCGCGCCGCGCCTCGGCCCGCAGCGCGGGGCCGGGGGTCTTGCGCCGTACGGGGGCCTCGGTGACGGTCATCGGGCGCCCGCCGTCGCCCGGTGGGAGCGCAGGGCCGTCGTGTAGCCCCGCTCGATCGGGCTGCCGTGGAGCGCGTCCGTCTCCTCGTCCTCACCGAGGGCCGCCAGCTCGTCCGTCGTCCCCCGGTAGGCGACGCGGCCCGCCTCGATCAGCGTCACGTCCTCGCAGGCCGCC
This sequence comes from Streptomyces sp. NPDC097595, assembly GCF_044761525.1. NCBI lineage: Bacteria > Bacillati > Actinomycetota > Actinomycetes > Kitasatosporales > Streptomycetaceae > Streptomyces > Streptomyces sp. NPDC097595. The sequence goes on from NZ_JBIWCN010000002.1 coordinate 60,713, forward strand.
ACCACGTCCTCGACGAGATGCGTGGAGAGGATGACCGTCGCGTTCTCCCCGAGGTCCCGCATCAGGGCGCGGAACTCGACGCGCTGTTCCGGGTCGAGACCGGCGGTCGGCTCGTCCAGGAGGAGCAGCTCGGGCTCGTTGACGATGGCCTGGGCGATGCCGACGCGTCGGAGCATTCCGCCGGACAGCGTCTTCATCCGGGAGTCGATGCGGTCGGCGAGGCCCACGCGGTCCACCGCGCGCTCCACGGCGGCGGCCACCCGGGTGCCGTCCATCTCCTTGAGCCACGCCACATAGGCGACGAACTCGCGGACGGTGAAACCGGCGTAGAAGCCGAACTCCTGCGGCAGATAGCCCAGCCTGCGCCGGACCTCCGCCCGGGCCCGGTGGTCGGACGCCGACCCCACGTCGGAACCCAGCAGCTCGATCCGGCCGGCGTCCGGCGCGGCGGCCGTGGACAGGACGCGGATCAGCGAGGTCTTGCCGGCTCCGTTGGGGCCCAGGAGCCCGTGCACTCCGAGTCCGAAGGCGAGATCGACGCCGTCCAGGGCGGTCCTGCGGCGGTGCCGGACCGTCAGCCCGGACACCTTGACGGTGCTGTTCACACGATCACGCTCATGACGTCTCCAGATGGTCGAAGGATCGGCGGCGCAGGACGAGCAGCGCCGCGCCGAGCACGGCCGCCCCCGCCCACGCGCCCTGTGCGGGGAGCCCCGCGAAGTAGCGGAGCGCCGTCGGCGTTCCGTCGAGCAGTGCGGACGGGGACGTGTCGAGCGCCGGTACGGTGACGGCGGCCGCCCAGCCCGCCGCGACGACGAGGGCCGCGGTGCGGCAGCCGACGTACGAGCCGAGTCCCAGGGCCGCGAGGGTCAGAGCGAGCCCGGGCAGCAGCCAGGCCAGGGGCCCCGGCCCGCCGGCCGACGCGGGCAGCACCGCCCAGGCCAGGGCGAGCACCGGGACGGTCACCCCGAGCACCGCGGCCGTCCTGGTCAGCAGCAGCCGCAGTCCGCCGCCGGGCGACGCGGCGATGATCTCGTGCAAGGGGTCGGCGGAGCGCCCGTACGAGACCCCGACCCCGGCGAGCGGCAGCACCGGCGCCACGAGCAGCAGCAGCGCCCGCGCCGAACCACCGAGCCCACCCCCGTACGCGAGCGCCACGGCCGCGCACACCACGAGCAGCAACGCCCCGGTCCACGGACCCCGCAGGGCGGGCCCGGCGGCCCAGAGCGCCCGCCCGAGGCGGCGGGATCCGCGCACGCGGCGCCACCCACCCGCGCCGCGCACCCGGCGCCACGTGCCCGCCCCCGCCACCGGAGCCGGCTCCGCCCTCGCCTCCGCCAGCACCGCCGCCCGGACCGTGTCCAGCACCGCCGCTGCGACCGCCCGGTCGCGTACCGCCGCCGACACCCGCTCCGCGCACTCCGTGCAGGATTCGACGTGCTTCTCCAGGGACCAGGAGTCCGTCTCCGGGGCCGTGCTCTCCGCGTACCGCAGGACCAGATCGTCCGTCACGTGCCACGTCGTCATGCCGTGCCTCCCAGGGGGCCGTTCTCCGTGACCAGCCGGTCCAGGGCGGCGCGCAGCTCGCGGCGGGCGCGCATGGCCCGGGTCTTGACCGTGCCCTCCGGTATGCCGAGCAGCCGGGCGGCCTCCCTGGTGGTCAGGCCGTCGACCACCGTCGCCCGCAGGACCTCGCGGAGCTCCGGCGAGATCCGGTCGAGTGCGGCGCCCACGTCCCCGTACTCCAGGCCGGCCAGGACCCGGTCCTCGGCGGACGGTGCGGGGGCGGCCCAGTGGGCGTCGCCCGCCTGCCCGGCCGCCGTCGCGCGGTCCGTCCTCGCCCGGGTCCGCTGGGCGTCGACCAGGCGCCGGGCGGCGATCACCCAGAGCCAGCCGCCCGCCTCCGCGCCCCGGTGCGCGGCGGCGGAGCGCCAGACCGTCACGAAGGTGTCCTGCACGACCTCCCGCACGGTCTCCGGGTCCGGGCACCGGCGGCTCAGCCGGGCGAGGAGCCAGCCGGCGTGCCGGTCGTAGAACGCGGCCAGTGCGGCCGTGTCCCCCTGGGCGACGGCACGCAGCAGCGCCTCGTCGCTCCGGTCGTCCCCCGAAGGGCGCAAGTCGCTCACACCCCCTCTATCGGCGGCCGCCCGCCGCCCGGTTCACGCCCCCGGCGGCGCCGTGAACCGTACGGCCGAGGCGGGTGTGGTGACGTCCGCGTCCGCGCTGATCGCCCAGGCGGCGACCCGGGAGACGACGGCGGCGGGGACCGCGTCGCTGATCCCGGGTGCGGCCGGGACGTCGTGCGTGGCGTGGGCGTCGTGCGGGAGGACGACCCGGTAGCCCCGCTCCAGGGCGGTGCGGGCCGTCGCCTGGACGCACATCTCCGACATGACGCCGCAGATGGCCAGTGACTTCACGCCCGCCTCCGTCAGGGCGGCGCCCAGGGGCGTGTCCTTGAAGCCGTCGTCCCAGGTTTTGCGGATCACCGACTCCGTAGGCCCGGCCACGACCGGCAGATGCAGCGCCCAGCCCGGCGTGAACGGCTCGTCGCCCGACCCGGGGGCGCCGTCGTTCTGGAGGTGGACGACCACCGCGCCCGCGCGCCGGGCCCGCGTCAGCAGCCCCGCCGTACGGTCCAGCAGCACATCGGCCCCGGGGACGGCTCCCGCGCCGGTCACCCCGTCCTTCTGCACGTCCACGACGATCAGGGCCTGCACGGGGAGCGGGGTCTCGGTCATACGGCCATCCTGTCCGGCGCGGCGCGCGGGCTCCACGGAATAACGGGGCCGCTCAGGGGCGGGGCATAAGGACCCCGCGCAGCTGGTTGATCCCCCCGTCTCGACCGCAGCTGATCGCTCAGAGCGAACAACGCTTGGGGAACATCGCGGGGCTCACAAGCATTGAGCCGGTATAGCTCAACTTGACTGCCGAAGGGGAGATCATGGCTACTGAGTCCAACGCCGTCACACCGCTCACCCTGCCCGTGCTGCCGCTCGACGACGAGGTCGTGCTGCCGGGGATGGTGGTGCCGCTGGACCTGTCGGACACCGAGGTGCGCGCCGCCGTCGAGGCCGCGCAGGCCGCCGCCCGGGAGGGCGGGGGCAAGCCCGAGGTGCTGCTCGTCCCGCGCATCGACGGGACGTACACCGGGATCGGTGTCCGCGGCACCGTCGAGCAGGTGGGGCGGCTCTCCGACGGCGACCCGGGCGCCCTCATCCGGGGCCGCGGCCGGGTCCGCATCGGAGCGGGCACCGGCGGCCCCGGCGCTGCCCTCTGGGTGGAAGGGGTCCGGGTGGACGAATCCGTCCCCGACCCCCTGCCCGGGGCAGTCGCCGACCTGGTCAAGGAGTACAAGGCGCTCGCCACCAGCTGGCTGAAGAAGCGCGGGGCCTGGCAGGTCGTGGACCGGGTCCAGCAGATCGAGGGCGTCTCCGCGCTCGCCGACAACTCGGGGTACTCGCCCTTCCTCACCACCGCCCAGAAGGTCCGCCTCCTGGAGACCGCCGACCCGGTCGCCCGTCTCAAGCTCGCCATCCAGTGGCTGGGCGAACACCTCGCCGAGCAGGACGTCGCCGAGTCCATCGCCAAGGACGTCCAGGAGGGCGTCGACAAGCAGCAGCGCGAGTTCCTGCTGCGGCGCCAGCTCGACGCCGTACGCAAGGAGCTGTCCGAGCTCAACGGCGATCCGGAGGACGAGTCCGACGACTACCGGGCCCGCGTCGAGGCCGCCGACCTGCCCGAGCACGTCCGCGAGGCCGCGCTCAAGGAGGTCGACAAGCTGGAGCGCTCCTCCGACCAGAGCCCCGAGGGCTCCTGGATCAGGACCTGGCTCGACACCGTCCTCGAACTGCCCTGGACCGAGCGCACCGAGGACGCCTACGACATCAAGGGCGCCCAGGAGATCCTGGACGCCGAGCACGCCGGGCTCCAGGACGTGAAGGAGCGCATCACCGAATACCTCGCGGTGCGCAAGCGCCGGGCCGACCGCGGCCTGGGCGTCGTCGGCGGACGGCGAGGCGGCGCGGTGCTGGCCCTCGTCGGGCCGCCCGGCGTCGGCAAGACCTCGCTCGGGGAGTCCGTGGCGCACGCCATGGGCCGTAAGTTCGTCCGCGTCGCGCTCGGCGGTGTCCGGGACGAGGCGGAGATCCGCGGCCACCGGCGTACGTACGTCGGGGCGCTGCCCGGACGCATCGTGCGCGCCGTCAAGGAGGCCGGCTCGATGAACCCGGTCGTCCTCCTGGACGAGATCGACAAGGTCGGCTCCGACTTCCGGGGCGACCCGGCCGCCGCCCTCCTCGAAGTCCTCGACCCCGCGCAGAACCACACCTTCCGCGACCACTACCTGGAGGTCGAGCTCGACCTCAGCGACGTCGTCTTCCTGGCCACCGCCAACGTCCTGGAGGCCATCCCGGAGGCGCTGCTCGACCGCATGGAGCTGGTCAGGCTCGACGGCTACACCGAGGACGAGAAGGTCGTCATCGCCCGCGACCACCTGCTCCCGCGCCAGCTGGAACGGGCCGGTCTGGAGAAGGGCGAGGTCGCCCTGGACGAACCGGCGCTGCGCAAGCTGGCCGGCGAGTACACCCGCGAGGCCGGCGTACGGAATCTGGAGCGCGCCGTCGCCCGGTTGCTGCGCAAGGTCGCGGCCCAGAGCGAGCTGGGCGACCGGGAGCTGCCGTTCACGGTGGGCGCGGACGACCTGCGCGGTCTGATCGGCCGCCCGCACCACGTGCCCGAGTCCGCCCAGGATCCGGCCGAGCGCCGTACGTCGGTGCCGGGCGTGGCCACCGGGCTCGCGGTGACCGGGGCGGGCGGGGACGTCCTCTTCGTGGAGGCGTCACTCGCCGACCCGGAGACCGGGGCGTCCGGTCTCACCCTCACCGGCCAGCTGGGCGACGTCATGAAGGAGTCCGCGCAGATCGCGCTGAGCTTCCTCCGGTCGCACGGCGCGGAGCTGGAGCTGCCGGTCGCGGACCTCAAGGACCGGGGCGCGCACATCCACTTCCCGGCGGGCGCGGTCCCCAAGGACGGCCCGAGCGCGGGCATCACGATGACGACCGCGCTGGCCTCGCTGCTCTCCGGCCGGCTGGTCCGCACGGATGTGGCGATGACCGGTGAGGTCTCGCTGACCGGGCGGGTGCTGCCGATCGGCGGCCTGAAGCAGAAGCTCCTGGCCGCGCACCGGGCGGGCATCACCACCGTGGTGATCCCCAAGCGGAACGAGGCCGACCTGGACGACGTCCCGGCCGAGGTACTGGAGACCCTGGAGGTCCACCCGGTCACCGACGTCCGCCAGGTCCTGGAGATCGCCCTGGCCCCGGCCGCGGCGGAGCGCAGGATCCCGGCGGCACAGGCGGCGTAACGGAGGCAGGGGAGCAACGGGAGCAAAGGGGGCAACGGACGCGGAACGGCCCGGGCGCGCGGGCCGTTCCGCGTACCGCCGCGTCTACGGCCGGTAGATCGTGCCCGGCACCGGCTCGGCGGGGGCCATCAGCTGGGGGACCGTCACGAAGGTGTAGCCCTGCTTCTTCAGCGTGTCGATGATCCCGGGCACGGCGGGCACGGTGCCCTTGTAGATGTCGTGCAGCAGGATGATGCCGTCCTTGCTCGCCTGGTCGACTATCCGCTTCCTGATCAGCGCCGAGTCGGTGGTCGAGTAGTCCTTGGCGGTGGCGCTCCACAGGATCTGGGAGAGCCCGAGGTCCTTGCAGATGCCGGAGATCGTGTCGTCGGTGCGGCCCTGCGGCGGGCGCATCAGCCGGGGCTTCCTGCCGGTGATGTCCGCGATGGCGTCCTGCGTCTTCTCCAGCTCGGCCCGTATCTCGGCCGGCTTCCGGTCGGTCAGGATCTTGTGCGACCAGGTGTGGTTGGCGATCTCGTGGCCCTCGGCGGCGAGCCGCCGCACGGTGTCAGGGTGCTTCTTGACGTGGTTCTTGCCGAGCAGGAAGAACGTCGCGTGGACCTTCTTCTCCTTGAGGATGTCCAGCAGACGGGGCGTGTCCTCGGCCGGGCCCGCGTCGAAGGTCAGGGCGATGCACTTGGCCTTGCGGCAGTCCACCGGGCCCATCGGCCCCTTGGCGTCCGATGCGGCGTCGTCGCGGGCCGAGCCGGGCGCGGTGGTCTCCATCGTGCAGCCGCTCAGCGTGAGCGTGAGCGCCGTCACAAGAGCGACGCCCAACCCCGTACCGATCGACTTCCTCTTACTGGGCACGGCGTGCCACTCCCTCCCGTGAACGAACGCACTGGTGTGCAACCTGGAGCGGCGACTATACCTGCGATGTATACACCGGGTGCATAGTGGGGTGGCCCGGACGCGACGGAGCCCGGTGACGGGGTACGTCACCGGGCTCCGCAGGGTCGGGAACTATCCGTTGGCGAGTGCCTGTACGCGGTCGAGGGCGCCGTTGAAGTGGTTGTGGTCGCCCACCGTCGGACCGGAGGACGTGTACTGCCAGATCGTGTAGAAGCCCCAGCCGGCCGGGAGCGTGCCGACCGTGGTGTTGTAGCGGGCCACCCACAGCGGGTTGGTCGTCCCGAAGCTCGCGTTGTTGCCCGTGCAGGACTGCCACCAGCTGGTCGCGGTGTAGATCACCGCGTCGCGCCCGGTGCGCGCCTTGTACGTGTTCACGAAGTCACGGATCCACGAGACCATCTGCGCGGCGGTCTTGCCGTAGCACTGCGCGCCGTACGGGTTCCACTCGATGTCGAGCACGCCCGGCAGGGTCTTGCCGTCCTTGGACCAGCCGCCCCCGTGGTCCACGAAGTAGTTGGCCTGGACGGCGCCGCTCGTGGTGTCGGGCGTGGCGAAGTGGTACGAGCCGCGGATCATCCCGACGTTGTACGAGCCGTTGTACTGCTGCGCGAAGGAGGGGTTCGTGTAGTACGTCCCCTCGGTGGCCTTGGTGTAGGCCCACTTCACGCCGCTGTTCCAGAGCGTCGACCAGGCGACGTTGCCCTGGTGGCTGCTGACGTCCACGCCCTCGGTCTGGGCGGCGCGGCCCTCGACCGGCAGACCGCCCTTGCCGTCGTGGGCGATGACGCCCATGCCCATGGTGGCGGTGCCGCGCGCGGGTGCGGTGGGGTCGCCGCCCGCCGCGTTCGAGGCGCCGGGGAGCGCGATGAGGAGGGAGAGGGCTGCGAGCAGAGTGCCGGCCGCGGCGAGGCGTGGGCGGCGGGACTTCGTGGAGCCGGATCTGTGCACGGGCATTGCGTGCCTCCGAGACCTCGGTGGGGGGATCTGCTGACCCGGGAGGCGCCGCACGGCGACCCCGGCGGCATGCCATGGTGTGGACATGCCATGCATGACGCTACGCACGTAGACCCGTGCGGCGGAAGAGGGCCTGGGCGGCGCCGTTGGTCTACTCCTGCGAAATACTGGCGGAGCTGCGGTGATGACCGTCGGCGGAAGAAACTTTCATCTGCGGGAAAGCTCTTGAGGGGAGTTGACGTGCACGGGAGCGAAAGCGGACGTGAACCCGGCGCTGCCGGCGGAAGTGGTGTGGACCACGAATTCCTCGCCCTGGAGCTGGAGTTGGCCGTCTTTCTGCGCCGGGCGCGGGCCAATTCCGGCGAGATGGCGCGCGAGGTGCACCCCGAACTGGAGGCGGCCGCCTACGGCCTCTTCGTACGCCTGGAATCCGCGGGCCGACAGCGGGCCACCGATCTCGCCGTCTACTTCGGCGTCGGCAAGGCCACCATGAGCCGCCAGCTCCGCGCCCTGGAGGCGCTCGGCCTGGTGGCGCGCGAGCCCGATCCGGCCGACGGGCGCGCCTTTCTCGTGCACCTCACCGAGGAGGGGCTCGCCCGCTTCCGGAGCGTCCGCGACGCCCGCCGCGACCGCTACGTCCGCAAGCTCGCCGACTGGGACCGCGCCGAGGTCGCGGAACTCGCCCGCCTGCTGCACCAGCTGAACGCGAGCGCCGAGGACTGAGCGCTCGCGGGGCTCACGGCCGCCGGGGGCCTACAGGCGTACGTACGCCGCCGTCGCGTCGTCGTGGGTCTTGCCCCGGAGGTGCTTACGCTCCGTGTCCGCGGCCTCCAGGGTCCGGACCCGGTCGATCAGCGCCTGCGGGCCCTCCTTCTCCAGGACCGCCAGGCACGCCGCCCAGTCGCCCTCGCCGAACATCTCCGTCCAGCGGCTCGCCCCGTCCGTCAGCGCGGCCAGGGCCCGCACCCCGGCGCGCGGCGTCCGCCCGGTCACCGCGCGCTCCGCCACGGCCGGGTCGGCGGCGGCCGTGAAGAAGCCGCCCTCCTTGTTGCGCGCCCGGGCGTCGGCCACCGCGTCCGAGACCAGGAACTCCCGGGGCAGCCGGTCGAGCCGGTCGTCCAGGACCGCGCGGACGCCCCCGTCGGGCGCTTCGAGGAGCAGCACCGAATCGGACAGCACCAGGTGCTCCACCTCGGCCTCGTCCCAACGCACCACGACGACGGTTGCCTGTGGCGTACGTACGTGAGAAAGGTCACAGGTCGAGCGGTGGGCGTCCGCGGTGCGCCGGATGGACTCCGCGAGGATCTCCCGCAAGGTCAGATCCCGCCGCGAACCGGACAGTTCGACCAGGGCCCCGCCCAGCCGGGCCGTGAACCACGGAACCGGGTGCACACAACCGGCATCGCCCTGCGGCGGGGTCACGCCGTCGAGCAGCACGAGCCCGCCGCCCTGACCGGAAGCGGGGAGGACCGAGGCCGTCCAGTCCTCGTTCGGGCGGTCCGGAGCGCCGGGGGCGGTCGCGAGTTCGATGCGCATCCCGCCAGTCTGCACGATGCCTTCACTTTGCCTGCACGGCCCCGTGATTGGTGTGTACCAGCAGGTCAGAGGGGTGGCCGGAGCGGAAGGAATCACTCCGCCCGGAGGTGCGGGCGGGCATCCTGCCAAAGCCCGGGCGGAAGTTCCAGCCGGTGTCCACGCATGGCGCCGGGGCCCGCTGGGGAGACTTGTTCGCCAACTCGGGAGTGTTGTTCACTCGTTCGTGTGGCGGAGCGGTTGATGCGCGCCCCCTCCTGAAAAGCACTGGAATGGTCGGGAGCCGTACCAGGGGGCGGGACGCTCGTTCATGTGACCGTGCGTCACCTCTGCTTCAAGGGCGGACGAGTCGAGATTGCGAGCACCGGTGCAGAAGAAGCGGCCTCGGAGCAAGGGCGGCAGCAACAGCGGTTCCGAGGCGGTGCCGACGACCCCGGCCGAGGGCGGTCGTCGCGTGCGCGTCCGCAGCCGGCTGGTCGCGGGCGTCGCCGTCGTCGGGATCACCGTCATAGCGGCGGGGACACCGGCCGTGCTCGCCGCCTCGTCCGACCTCAACGACTCGCAGCACCTGGTCACCCTCGCCGAACTGAACCAGCAGGCCATCTCCCTGGCCCACTCCCTCGCCGACGAGCGCGACGAGGTCACCGTCTACATCGCGGGCGGCCGCGAGGGCGAGCCGGGCAGCCGGGGCGCCCGCGTCGACCAGCAGGTGGACGAGATCCGCGGGACGGCCCCGGCCGACCTCCTGCGCGACCTGTCCACCATCCCGTCCCTGCGCCGCGACGCGATCAGCGGCAAGGGCACGGCCCTGGAGGCCCACCGGGCGTACTCCGAGGTCATCGCCAAACTCCACGGCCTCGCCGACGAGCTCGCCCGCTCCACCCCGCCGCGCGCCGCCGACGCCACGCGCACCCCGCAGGCGCTCGGCCGGGCCACCGAGGAGGCCTCCGCCGCCCGGGGGCTGCTGCTCGCCGCGCTCGCCGTGCCCCGCCCGGAGCCGGCACCCCCGCGCATCGACCCGTTCACCGGGCTGCCCGTGCGGAGCGAGGACGAGGGCGAGACCAAGGAGGACCGCACCCGGAACGCGCTGAGCGCCGCCGCCCAGCAGGCCCGGGTCGGCGAACTCTCCGCGCTCGCCGACTTCGACCAGTCCGCCGGCGCCACCGCCCGCGACAAGCTCTCCTCCACCGTCACCGGCCCCGAGGTCAACAGCGCCGAGAAGTACCTCGCCGAGCTGACCGACCGTCCCGAGCTGTCCGACTCCGACCTGAAGGTCAGCGACAAGAAGGTCGCCGCGGCCCTCGCCGCCCGCGTCGACCGGATGCGCTCCGTGGAGTCCGCGCTCGGCACCGCCCAGGTCCGGGGCCTCGAACAGCTCCGCGACGACGACGTCACCGCCCTCGAACTGCGCATCGCGCTCCTCGGCGGCTGCTTCCTCGTCGCGATCGCCGTCTCCACCGCCGTCGCCCGCACCCTCACCCAGCCGCTCGCCGTCCTCCGGATCGGCGCCGCCCGCCTCGCCGCTGAACCCGCCACCGCCGAACCGGTCCGCTACACCGGCCGCAACGACGAGTTCGCCCAGACCGTCCGCTCCATCAACGCCCTGCACGGCCGCCTGCAGGAGCTGCTCCAGCAGTTCAACGTGCGCTTCGAGAGCCTGGAGACCGAGCGCGCCGAACTGCTCGCCGGACGCGAGGCGCTCACCGTGCAGCGCGCCGAACTCCAGGTGCGCGCGGCGGACCTGACGGCCGAGCTGGAGAAGCTGCGGAACACCGTCCACCACACCTTCGTCAACCTCTCGCTGCGCACCCTCGGCCTGGTCGAACGGCAGCTCGGCGTCATCGAGTCCCTGGAGGAGCGCGAGCAGGACCCGGAACGGCTCAGCACCCTCTTCAAGCTCGACCACATGGCCACGGTCATGCGCCGCCACAGCGAGAACATGCTGGTCCTCGCGGGCGCGGACCACGGACACGGCCACCAGGGCCCGATCCCGCTGGTCGACGTCCTGCGCGCGGCCGTCAGCGAGATCGAGCGGTACGAGCGGGTCACCATCCAGTCCCTGCCGCCGCACGCCCAGGTCGCCGGGTTCGCCGCCGACGACCTCAGCCATCTGGTCGCGGAGCTGCTGGAGAACGCCACCTCGTTCTCGCCGCCCGACTCCCACGTCCAGCTCTCCGGCTGGCTCCTGGAGAGCGGCGAGGTGATGCTCTCCGTGCAGGACGAGGGAATCGGCATGTCCTCCGTGCGGATGGGCGAGCTCAACACCCGCCTGGCCGACCCGGCGCTCTTCGAGGCCGGCGAGCAGAACGCGGACGGGGCCGGGCTCGGTCTCCAGGTGACCTCACTGCTCGCCGCCCGGCACGGCGTACGCGTGGAGCTGCGCGAGCAGAAGGGGAGCGGGGTGACCGCGGTCGTCGTCCTGCCCGAGGCCCTGCTGCCCAAGGCCCTCCCGGCGGCGACGCCCCCGCCCGTCACCGCCCCGGGCGACGCGCCCACGCTGAACCTGCCGGGCTCGGTGGCCGAGGCCAACTCCAACACCCTGCCGGGCCGCACCGCGTCCCCCTCGGACGACCCGATGATCGCGGCAGCGGAACGGGCCCTCGCGGGCGCGGCGCAGCCGCCCGTGGCGCCGGAGACTCCGGTGACCCCTGAGGTCGTCGAGGCGCCGGAGGCCCAAGAGGCCCCTGAAGCCGACGTGACCCCTGAGGCCCCCGCCCCGGCACCCGCCCCCGAGCCGGAGGCCGAGACCGACCCCGAGCGCACCCTCCAGGTCCGCCTGCCCCGGCCCCCCGAGCCGGCGGACGCCGGCCCGTACGCCATCGGCCCCGACCGTCACGAGCGCGCCGCCGACGAGGCCCCGGCCCCCGTGACCACCGAGGCTCCCGCGCCGGCGGACATCGTCCCCGCCCCCCGTCGGCCCGAGGCCGACCCGGTCACCGACAAGGGGCTGCCCAAGCGGACGCCCAAGGTCGTCCGGCCCGCCGGGGCGCCCGTCGCCGAACGGCGGGGGAGCGTCGACAAGGAGGCCCTGCGGCGCAGGCTCGGCGGCTTCCAGCAGGGCGCCAGGGACGGCCGCCGCGACGTCGAGGCCGAACTCGCCGAAGGCGCGAGCCCCACACGTACCGAGCACGCCGAGCCGGCAGGCCGTAGCGACGGCCGGACCGGAGAGACGGGGGACACAGTCGAGGAGGCACGCAGTTGACTGCGCCCAGCACATTCGGGCTGAGCACCGAGGCCCGGAACCTGCACTGGTTGCTGAGCAATCTCGTGGAGGAGGTGCCAGGGGTCCACTCGGTCACCGTCGTCTCGTCCGACGGGCTGATGCTGCTGTCCTCCGACCCCGGCCACCACAGCGCCGCCGAGCCCGCGGGCCCGCAGAGCGGACCGCGCGGTTCCAGCGCCGACCTGGCGACCATCGTCTCCGGCATCAGCAGCCTCACCGTCGGCGCCGCGAAGCTGATGGACGGCGGCGGCGTGAAACAGACCATGGTCGCCATGGAGGAGGGCAGCGTCTTCGTGATGTCGATCAGCGACGGATCGCTGCTCGGGGTGCACGCCGCCCCCGACTGCGACATGGGCGTCATCGCGTACCACATGGCGCTGTTCGTCGGCCGCGCCGGACACGTACTCACCCCCGAACTCCGCAGTGAGCTGCGCACATCGATGGAGAGCGCCCAGTGAGCCACGCCGCAGCCGGACCCGCCCGCAAACTGCCCGTCCGGGGGGCCGGCAAACGGCCCGCGCGGGTCCGTCCGTACTCGCTCACCGGTGGCCGCACCCGCTTCGGGCACGTCCTGCTGGTCGAGACGTTCGTCGCCGCGCTGGAGGCCCCCGAGGAGCGCCGCGAACTCACCAACGGCAATCTGGCGACCCGTCTGATGCCGGAGCTCAGGGCCATCGTCGAGCTCTGCCGCCGGATGCGTACCGTCGCCGAGATCTCGGCGCTGCTGAAGATGCCGCTCGGCGTGGTCCGGGTGCTGCTCAGCGACTTGGCCGACCAGGGAAAGATCCGCGTGTACGGGACCGGGCACGGCACCGGCCAGCCCGACCGCGCACTGCTCGAAAGGGTGCTCGATGGACTCCGCCGTCTCTGAGTCGCTGTTCGCCCCGCGGCAGCCGGGCCCGGAGGAGCGGCCCGAGGAGAAGCTCCAGCCCTGGCAGCTGGACCGCACCAGGGCCCCGATCGCCACGAAGATCGTGGTCGCGGGCGGCTTCGGCGTCGGCAAGACCACGTTCGTGACCGCGGTCTCCGAGATCACCCCGCTGCAGACCGAGGCCATGATGACCCGGGCGAGCGAGGACACCGACGACCTCAGCGCCACCCCGGACAAGGCCACCACGACCGTCGCCATGGACTTCGGCCGGCTCACGCTGGACGACGACCTCGTGCTCTACGTGTTCGGCACCCCGGGCCAGCAGCGGTTCTGGTTCATGTGGGACGACCTGGTGCGCGGCGCGATCGGTGCCGTCGTCATGGCCGACACCCGCCGCCTCGCCGACTGCTTCCCCGCCCTCGACTACTTCGAGAGCTGCGGGCTGCCGTACATCGTGGCCGTCAACCACTTCGAGGGGACGCCGGGCTTCGCGGCCGAGGACGTCCGGGAGGCCCTGACCGTACCGGCGCACGTGCCGATAGTGATCATGGACGCGCGCAACAGGATCACGGTGGTCGAGTCCCTGCTGGCCCTCGTCGGCCACGCCCTCGACGCCACCCCCGCGTAGCCCCCTCAGCACCACACAACGGAGAACCGCGATGCGGAAGATACTGATAGTCGGAGCCGGTCAGTCCGGACTCCAGCTCGCCCTGGGACTTCAGTCCGAGGGCTACGAAGTCACCCTGATGTCCAACCGCACCGCCGACGAGATCCGCTCCGGCCGGGTCATGTCCACGCAGTGCATGTTCCACACCGCGCTCCAGCACGAGCGGGACCTCCAGCTCAACTTCTGGGAGTCGCAGGCCCCCCGCATCGAGGGGCTCGGCGTCTCGGTCGCCGCCCCCGACTCCTCACGGGCCGTCGACTGGGTCGGCAGGCTCGACGGATACGCCCAGTCCGTGGACCAGCGCGTCAAGATGGCCGGCTGGATGGACACCTTCGCCCAGCGCGGCGGACAGCTCGTCATCCACGGCGCGGCCGTCTCCGACCTGGACTACTTCTCGCGCACCTACGACCTGGTGCTGGTCGCGGCCGGCAAGGGCGAGCTGGTGTCGATGTTCGGCCGGGACGCCTCCCGTTCGCCGTTCGACGCCCCGCAGCGCGCGCTGGCCGTCGCGTACGTGCACGGCATGGGCCCGCGCCCGGAGCACCCCGACTTCGACGCGGTCCGCTGCAACCTGGTCCCGGGTGTCGGCGAGCTCTTCGTGATGCCGACCCTGACCACCTCCGGCCGCGCCGACATCCTGTTCTGGGAGGGCGTCCCGGGCGGGCCGCTCGACGCGTTCCAGGGCATCAAGGACCCCTCCGAGCACCTGGCGAAGACCCTGGAGCTGATGGAGACCTTCACGCCCTGGGAGTACGCCCGCGCCACCAAGGTCGAGCTGACCGACGCCAACGGCACCCTCGCCGGCCGCTACGCCCCCACCGTCCGCAAGCCCATCGGCCGGCTGCCCGGCGGCGGCCTGGTGCTCGGCGTCGCGGACGTCGTCGTCGCCAACGACCCGATCACCGGCCAGGGCTCCAACTCGGCGTCCAAGTGCGCCGCCGCCTACCTCGAATCGATCGTGGAGCACGGCGACCGGGAGTTCGACGAAGCGTGGATGCAGTCCACGTTCGACCGCTACTGGGACACCGCCCAGCACGTCACCAAGTGGACCAACGCCATGCTCGGCGTTCCGCCGGAGCACGTGCTGAACCTGATCGGCGCCGCCGGACAGCTCCAGCCGGTCGCGGACCGCTTCGCCAACGGCTTCAACGACCCGGCGGACTTCGAGAACTTCTTCTTCGAGCCCGAGAAGGCCGACGCCTACCTCGCTTCGGTGGCGGGCCCGGCCGCCTGATCCCGCGTGCCCCCGGCCCCGGTCGTCACGCGCCCGGGGCCGAGGAAGCGCCGTACCCCTCGTCCGAACCGTCCGTCGCACCCTCGGGCAGCTCCGGGCCCTGGTACGAGGCCAGCGGCGAGCCGTCCGGGTCGGGCCGGACCGCCCCCAGCACCGGGTTGGACGCCACGGGCGAGACCTTCACGCTGGTGCCGGGCCGGGGCGCCTGCACCACCAGGCCGTTGCCGATGTACAGCGCCACATGGGTCGCCTTCGGGAAGTAGACCACCAGGTCGCCGGGGCGCAGCGCGTTCATCGGGACCCTGGTCAGCAGCCGCCACTGCTCCTGCGAGGTGCGCGGGATGACGCGGCCTGCGTTCGCCCACGCCTGCGAGGTGAGTCCGGAGCAGTCGAACGAGCCCGGCCCCTCCGCGCCCCACACATACGGCTTGCCGATCTGGCGGACCGCGTACTGGACCGCCTGGCCGCCCTGGGCGGTCGGCGGGCGGGTCGAGGAGAGCGCGCCGGAGGCCACCAGGGCGCTCTGGGCCTGGTCCGTGTTCTTCCGCTCCAGGCCGGAGACGTCGGCGAGCTGGTCGGCGGTGAGCGTGGCGAGCCTCGCCTCCACCTGTTTCAGGCGGGTGCGTACGGTGTCGCGGTCCTTCTTCTTCCGCGCGGCCAGGGTCCGCTGCTCGGCGAGCACCTTGCGGGACTCCTTCGCCAGCTCGTCGGCACGCTTCTCGGCCGCGCCCAGCCGCTGCACGGCCGCCACCCGCCCGGCCGCGAGGCGCTGGATGACCTGGCCCTGGGTCAGGGCGGCCTCCGGGTCGCGCATCAGCAGCAGCCGCAGATACGCGGAGAGCTCGGACCGGCCCTGGTACTGCTCGCGGGCCAGCTGTCCGGCGGCGTCCCGGCCCCTGGCCAGCGAGCGGCGTGCGGTGACGAGGGCCGCGTCGAGCTTCTTCGCCCGCGCGGCCCGCTTCTTCAGCTCCGCCGTCGTGCCGTTGTAGGTCTCGGTGGCCTCTTCGGCCTGCTGATAGAGGCGCTGCAACTCGCTCAGCAGCCCGGCGACCCTGCCGGCCGGAGCGCCGGGCGCGGGCGGCGGGGGCGAGGGGGCCGCTACGGCGGTGGCCGGCGAGACCACGACGACGGCGGCGAGCGCCGCCGTACCGAGAGAACGCACCAGGGTGCCCGACGACACGACATCACCTCCGGAACCGGGGTGAATCGTGCGACTACCCCATGAGTGAGCGCAATTCGTCCATACGCTCACCCGTGCGACGGGGCGATGCAAGAACCCACGGCCGTGGCGGCCCCCACCCGCCCTCCGGATTCGCCCGGAAGGCGGCGGGCGGTGGGCCGGGCGGTGCGGTCAGGCGACCGGGAACGCGTACACCGTGCGGCCGCGCCGGACGATCGCCGTCTTGTCGTACGCCAGCACCTGGTAGCCGGCGTTGACGGTCTCGCCCTCCGGGCCCTGGTCGCCGATGTCCTGGAACTTCCAGAGCCGCTTGCCGTCCGCAGTGGAGAAGACGGTGACCTGGCCGGTGTCGGCCGCGAGCAGGGTGTCGCCGGTGGAGCTGACGGAGAGCACGGCGGAGCCGGTCCCGGCCGCCTCCGTGGAGCGCTGCCACGCCGGCTTCCCGCTCCGGCGGTCGACCGCCCCGACCATGTGGTTGCGGTTCGTGGTGTACAGCACGTCGCCCGCCGGGAGCGACGGGCCGAAGACGGAGCCGTTCGCGGTGGCCTTCAGCGTCCACCGAGCCTTGCCGCCCGGGGTCTCGAAGGCGCGCAAACCGCTGCCCTCGGCCGCGTACAGCATGCCGTCCTTGTCGCCGACCGCCGCCCCGCCGAGGTTGACGTTGCCGAACGTGCGGCTCCACTGGGCCTTGCCGGTCCGGCGGTCGAAGCTGCGGAAGACACCCTTGTTCTTCGCGGCCTTCAGGTCGGCCGGGGTGAGCGTCAGACGTTCCTGCCGTACGACGATGGCGTCCGGCCGGATCGCGATCAGGCGGAGCACGGGCGCGATCGGGCCCACCGCGTTGGGGACCGGAGCCCGCCACAGCTCCTTGCGCTGCACGATGTCGTAGCCGAACAGGTAGGACTTGACGACCTGCTGGTCCTTGCCGGGCTTCTGGCCCTTCTTCGGCTTCGGCGCCTTCACGGTGGTCCGGTGCGAGCCGGTGAACCAGATGGTCGCCCCTTCCGACCCGACCAGCGTGCGGATTGTCATGCCGGGCACGCCCTGGAAGCCGTCGGAGAACGGGACCCGGTGGGCGGCCTTGCCGTCCTTCGCCGACAGCCACAGGAACTCCGTCGGAGTCGCGATGAAGCAGAACTCGTCGCCCGCGGCCAGCGCCGCCTGCCCCTTCGCGCCGTCCGCGTTCTGCCACACCCGGCGGCCGGTCCGCAGGTCGACGGCGCTGGCCTGGCTGTCGTCGGTGAGGACCAGCAGGCGGTCCTTCCAGACCGCGGCGGTCCGGGGGAGCGGATCGGAGTCCGGATGGTTGTAGACCCAGCGCGGCGTCGGGGCGGCCCCCGCGACGCTGGGCCCGCCGGAGGTCGGCGCCGGCTTGGGGTCCGGTCCGGGCTTGTCGTCGTCGCCCGAGGTCAACGCGTACAGCGTCCCGCCGCCGACCAGCAGCCCGGCCACGCCGCCCGCCGCCCCGAACAGCAGCCCGCGCCGGCTGGGCCCGGACCGCCGGGGCTCGGCGGGCGGTGCGACGTTCGGGAGGGGCGCGGGCGGCAGCGGTACGGGGACGGGCTGGGGAGCCTGGTGCTGGTACGGGTGCTGCGGCTGCTGCTGCGGGTACCCGTACCCGGACTGGTCCGGCCACGGAGCGGGCTGCCCCTGCTGCCCGATCGCCCCGAGCTGCGTGGTGCGGGTGTCCGGGATGCCGGCGGACGCGTCCGGGACCGTGCTGCCCCCGGCGACCGTCGGCTGCTGCCACGCGGGCACCGGCGTCGGCTCGTGCCGCGGCGGCACGGCGTCCTGTATATCGGGCTCGGGCTCCGGCCGGGGCGCGGGCGCGACGGCGTCCCAGACGTCCCCGTACGACTTCGGGGGATGGGCACCCCGGGCGCCCGAGGGGTTCTCGTCGGACACCGGATACTGATCGGACACGGGGTTCTCCACAGACGCGTTCTGTACGGGCACGGGCAGGTTCACGGGCGGGGCGGCGCTCACGGGCGCGGCGTCGGACAGCGGCGCGGAGTCCGGCGCCGGGGCGGCGGGGTCGGGCGCCGCATCCGCCAGCCTCCGGGCCTCGGCGCCCTGCTCGGCCACCGCCGCCGCCAGCTCCTCCGGGAGCCAGCCGGGCGCGGCCAGCGCCGCCGCGCCCTCCAGGGCGAGTTCGGCGGCGACCGTGCCCGCCGTGGGGCGGTCGGCCGGGTCCTTCGCCAGGCAGCGGGCGATCAGGTCGCGCAGCTCGTCGGGGACCCCGCCGAGCTCCGGGGCGGCCTGCGCGATGCGGTCGGCGGCCTCGGCCGGGGGGCCGTCCGCCAGCGGGGTCGTCCCGGTCGCCGCGTACGCGAGCAGCAGGCCGAGCACGAAGAGGTCGGAGGCCGGGCCCGCCTCCTCGCCCGCGAGCTGTTCCGGGGTCAGATAGCCGAGCCTCACGGAGAGCCGGCCGCCCGGGCCCGCCGACGCCTCGGCCGCCGCGCCCAGCGGGCCGAAGGCGGTGAGCCGGGGGCCGTCCTCGGCGAGCAGTACGGTCCCGGGCGCGAGGCCGTGCAGGACGGCGCCGGTGGCGTGGACCCGGGACAGGGTCTCGGCGAGGCCCGCGCCCAGTATCCGCACGGCGCGCCCCGGCAGCGGACCGGCGGCCTCTATGGCCTCGGCCAGGGTCAGCGCGGGGACGTACACCGCGGCGGTCCACGGCGCGTCGGCCCCGTCCGTGCGGGTCTCCAGCGGCCCGTCGACCCAGCCCCCGGCGAGCCGGCCGGCGAGGTCCGCCTCCGCGTCGAAGCGGTGGCGGAAGGCGGGCGAGGCGGCGAGCCCGGGCCGGGCGGCGGTGACCACGACGAGCTCACCGGGGTCCGCGCCGCGCGCGAGGTACTGCGCCGCGGCGGCCGTCTCGCGCAAGCGGGCCAGCACGGTGTACGGACCGAAGCGGCCTGGCTCGTCCTGACGCGGCGCCTCCATGGCGCATCCCCCCTCGTGACCGTCCCCGTCCCCATCCCCAGGGACCAGACGTTCGATCCTAGTGGGGCGGTTCCTGGCGCCTGCCGCCCGGCTTGGACCACGGCCACCGGGGCCGCTCGCGTCCCTCGGGGGCGTACTCGTAGATCCAGCCCCGCTGGATGCCGAGCCGCTTCGTGTGACCGGCCGGGGTCCTGCGGTACGTGTGCACCGTGGGCGGTCCGCCGGCCGCGTCCGGGACGGGGACCTCGTACCACTTGGGCGGGTGGCCGGTCGCGCCGGTCAGGACGGGCAGGACCCGGCCGTCCAGCGGGCCGCCGACGAAGGCGGTGTTCTCGCTTCTCACCGGGCCAGTCTGACCGATCGTGGGGCGGGCCCCGTGCGGTCGGTCACTCCGGCGGCAGCAGATGCGCGGCCACGCCGGTCAGCGGGGCCAGCCGGTCCACCAGCCGCCCGGCCGGGCCCTCCACGGTCTCCAGCGGAAGCAGCGCGGCCACGGCGGCCGCGGTCCGCGGGTCCGAGGACGAGGTGACGGCCAGCAGGCCGATGAACTGGTCGACCAGCCAGTCCCGCAGCTCGGCGGCGTCCGGCCGCTTGCCCTCGTCCAGCCAGATCAGCGAGGCGGCCTCGACCGCCGCGATCCAGGTGCGCACCATCATGCTCATCCGGGGCGCGGGTTCGCTGTGCTCGTCCTGGCCCAGGTGGAAGAGGATCTGCTCGGCCGCCGCGCGCCGCACCTCGTCCACGATGGTGGTCGTCCGGGAGGTCTCGGCGACGCTGCCGCCCCGCAGCAGGGCGCTGAAACCGGCGTCGTGCTCGTCCACGAAGGCCAGATAGCGGTCGAGGACGCGGGTCACCCGCTCGGTCGGCGGGCCCTCGGCCGGCTCGGCGAAGCACAGCTTCAGCTGCTCGGCGGCCGAACGGAGCGCCGCCTCGTACAACTGCTGCCGCCCGCCCGGGAAGTAGCGGTACACCAGCGGGCGGGACACCCCGGCCACCGTCGCGACCTCGTCCAGCGAGACCTCGTCGGGGGACCGGTGCGCGAAGAGCGTGAGGGCCGCGCCGAGCAGCTGGGCGCGGCGTTCCTCGACACTGAGTCTTCGGTACGCACGGCCGGGCGGCGCGGCGGCGGCTGGGGTCATGACACCCAGACTAAGCGCACCCACCCTCACGCCAGCAGGCCCGAGCTCTTCCAGAGCCTGCGCCCCACCCCGTTCAGGACGCCGATGTCCTCGAAGAAGTCGGTCAGCCGCTTGGCGCCGGTCTGCATGACCTCCGTGCGGTGTCCGCTGGCCTTGACCTGGGCGACCGCCTCGTGGCGGTCCAGCCCGACGTTCTCGTACACCTGCGGGTTGACGAAGCAGACGGAGAAGACGCGGGCGGCCTGTCCGCAGCTGACGCGGGCCAGTTCGCGTTCCCAGCGGGGCGCCGTCACCATCTGGCGGCGCAGCTCCTCGCGGGCGTAACGGACGTGCCGCGCCTCCTCGATGACGTGGATGCGGGTCACCCCGCGCACCAGGGGCTGGACGCGCTCGTCCGGGAAGGTCAGCCGCTGCATCCAGTCGAGGATCTCCTCGCCGAGGAGCGTCCCGGCGAACGAACCGGGCGTCGTGGACACGCTCTTCAGGACGCGCGCCATGTTGTGGTAGCGGCGCGGCACGGTGTACGTGGGCCCGCCGCCCCAGGTGATCATGCGGCCGAACATCATCGAGTGCCGGCACTCGTCGGCGATCTCGGTGAGCGCGTAGCGGACGTGGTTGCTGGTCGGGGGCTTGTCGTAGACGTGCCGTACGAGCAGCTGCATGAGGATGATCTCGAACCAGATGCCGAGCGAGGCGAGCGAGGCGGCCTCGTGCCGGGCCAGTTCCTGCCGCTGGTCGTGGGACATCCGCCGCCACAGCGGGGTGTCGTACAGCGAGACCAGCTCGGGCGGCCAGAACCACTTGCCGTCCTCGGGCAGCGCGTCCCAGTCGAGCTCCTTGTCGGGGTCGAAGGAGTGCTTGGCGGACGCCTCCAGGAGCCGTTCGGCGATCTGCTCGCGGCCGCGCAGCGGGCCGAGTGCGTCGCGGAGCGTCTGTACGTCGCTTTCGGTCACGGTCGTCATCGCGGATCCACCTCACCCATGGGTTACCGACGGTCACCCGCTATGAGACTGCTTGTCAGCAAGGCCGTCAATCCCTTGTGCGCGACTTGTTGACCGCGCGTCTACCAACGTGTGAACCTGCCAACTGAGCGGGGAGCCCGCCGACTTCCCGGCAGTCGCGAGGCGAAGGAGCCGTCCGTGTCGACCCACGACCTCTACACCACCGCCCCCGAGGAACCGCTGTGGACCGTGCCCGCCACCGGCGCCGCCCGCTTCAGCTGGGACTACGACGACGGCCGCGAGCGCCTCCTCGCCCTGTACCAGAAGGGCAAGGACAAGCAGTGGGACGGCAACAAGCGCATCGACTGGAGCCTGGAGGTCGACCCCGCCGACCCGCTCGGCACCCCCGACGAGGCCCTGACCCTGTACGGCACCCCGCACTGGGCGCGGATGACCGAGAAGGACCGGGGCGAGCTGCGCAAGCACTACACCTCCTGGCAGTTCAGCCAGTTCCTGCACGGCGAGCAGGGCGCGATGATCTGCGCCGCCCGCATCGTGGAGGCGGTCCCCGACCTGGACGCCAAGTTCTACTCCGCGACCCAGGCGATGGACGAGGCCCGGCACGCGGAGATATACGGCCGGTTCCTGCACGAGAAGATCGGGATGCTCTACCCGGTCAACAACAGCCTCCAGGGCCTGCTCGGCGACACCCTGCGCGACTCCCGCTGGGACATGCCCTACCTCGGCATGCAGGTCCTCATCGAGGGTCTGGCCCTGGCCGCGTTCGGCATGATCCGGGACACCACGACCCGGCCGCTGCCCAAGCAGATCCTGGCGTACGTGATGCAGGACGAGGCCCGCCATGTCGCCTTCGGGCGGATGGCGCTGCGCGACTACTACCAGCAGCTCAGCGACGCGGAACGGCGCGAGCGCGAGGAGTTCGTCATCGAGGGCTGCTACCTGATGCGCGACCGGCTCAGCGGGGTCGAGGTCCTGGAGAATTTCGGCATCGGCAAGCAGGAGGCGAAGGAGCTCAGCGAGCACTCCGAATTCCTCCAGCTCTTCCGTAAGCTGCTGTTCAGCCGCATCGTCCCGTGCGTCAAGGACATCGGCCTGTGGGGCGAACGGCTTCAGAAGGCGTACGTCGACATGGGCGTCCTCGAACTCGGCGACTCCAGCCTCGACCTGCTCATGGCCCAGGACGAGGAGATCGCCGAACAGCTCGACAAGGACCGCTTCGAGGCGGAGGAGCGGGCGAGGGTGGCGGAGGTGGCCGAGGCGATCGCACAGGGCGGGGCGGATGGGGCAGAAGCATGACGGCGGCCGCGCGGCCGTCCACGCGGCGGTGGCCACCCGGCTCGCCCTGCTGAGCGACCGCCGCCTCGGGCAAGAGGTCGCAGCGGCCGCCCCACTCGGCTCCGGCATGGGCGGCAGAGCGGCGGAGCTGGACGTCGACGGCACCCGCGTCTTCGTGAAGCGGGTGCCCCTCACCGACCTCGAACTGCGCCCGGAACACGTGCGGTCCACCGCCAACCTCTTCGGGCTGCCGCTGTTCTACCAGTACGGGATCGGCTCGGCCGGATTCGGCGCCTGGCGGGAACTGGCCGCGCACACCCTCACCACGCACTGGGTCCTCACCGGCGCCCACCCGGACTTCCCGCTGATGTACCACTGGCGGGTCCTCCCCGACACCCCGCCGCAGGGTTACATGGACGCGCTCGGCGGCATCGAGGGCGCCGTGGCCCACTGGGAGGGCCACCCCGCCGTACGCACCAGGCTGGAGGCGATCGGCCGTTCCACCGCGAGCCTGGTCCTCTTCCTGGAACACGTCCCGCACACCCTGGACTCCTGGCTCGCCGAGCGCCGCGCCGCCGCCGCGCGGGGCGGCGAGACCCCGCCGTACGCCCGGATCGACGCGGCCCTGCGACGCGGCGCGGACTTCATGAGCGCGCAGGGGTTCGTCCACTTCGACGCCCACTTCCGCAACGTGCTCACGGACGGCCGGTCGATCCGCTTCGCCGACTTCGGCCTGGCGCTCAGCACCGCCTTCGAACTCTCCGCCGAGGAGTCCGCGTTCCTGGCCGCCCACCGGGCGTACGACCGGCACTACGTCGCAGGCGACCTGCTGCGCCACCACCTGTCGGACGAGGTGTACGACGCCGCCTTCCTCCGCGCCTGGCTCGCGGGCACCCGCCCCGCCGCCGTACCCCCCGAAGCCGCCGCCCTCCTGGACCGCCACACCCCGGCCGCCCTCGCCCTGGACGCCTTCCACCACAGCCTCCTGAGGGAGAGCAGACGCACGCCGTACCCGGCTGCCGCGATCGACGAGGCGGCGGGGCGGTGACCTACGCGGGCCGCTCCATACAGACGAGGTCCGCGCGCTCGTCCCATGACGGCACCACGGTGAAGCCGAGGCGTTCGTAGAGCGCGACGGCCCCGGTGCGCCACCGCCAGACCGAGAGCCGCACGGTGCGGGCGCCCGCGCGCCCGGCCTCCTCCAGCGCCCCGCCGAGCAGCGCGGAGGCCACGCCCCGGCCGCGCGCTGCGGGGTCCGTCCAGAGCCGCTTGATCTCCGCCGCCCCGTCGACCGGGCCGGTGACCACGACACAGCCCACCGCCGCACCGCCGTCCCGGGCGACGAGCACGGTGGCGTCCGCGAACGCGCGGTCCGGGGCCTCCGTCTCCCGCCGGTAGCGGTCGGGCAGCCCGGCGGCGTCGGGGACGGGCGCGCCCTTCTCCGCCTCGGTGCACAGGTGGTAGTCGGTGAGCAGCGCGGCCAGGCCGGGCACGGCGTGCAGTGAGCCGGGCGGCGGGCAGTCCACGGAGACGGGGCGGTGGTCGTTCATGGCCCGAGAATCGCATGGTGGGGGCCCGCCCCGGCCGGGCAGGCCCCGGAAGGCGGTGCGGGGGCATGCCGTAGCTTGTGCGGCATGAGCATGCCCCCGCCGCCGCAGGACCCTTACGGTGCACCCCCGGGCCCCTACGGCCCGCCGCAGCCCCAGCCGAACCCGTACGCCCAACAGCAGCCCTGGGGAGCCCCGCAGGGGCCCGCGCCCCAGCCGTGGGGCGCCCCGCAGGGCGCCGCGCCCCAGCCGTGGGGGGCTCCGCCCGGCGGGCCCGGGTTCCCGCCGGGCCGGCGGACCCGGCCCGGGGTGATCGCGGCGGTCGTCGCCGGGGCGCTCCTGGTGGCGGGCGGCGTCGTCTTCGGCGTCGTACAGCTCGGGGACAAGGCCGACGACAAGCTGCCGGTGGCCGGCGGGGCCGACCGAGCCGACGGGTCCGACGGGTCCGACGGGTCCGACGGGTCCGACGGGTCCGACGGGTCCGACGGGTCCGACGGGTTTCCGGCGGCCGAGTACAGGCTCACCGTGCCGAAGACGCTGCTTGAGGGCGACTACACCCTTCAGGCCGACACCTCGGCGACGGACGGCAAGGACATCGAGGAGACGTACGACCCGACCATCCGCGACCCCAAGGCCGTGGTGACGCAGTACACGTCGAAGGACGGCGGGACGCTGATCGTCTCCGGGATGTGGGGGCGTATCAAGAAGCCCGAGTTCTCCCGCGACACGATCCTCAAGGGGGCCGCCGAGGCCGAGGGGATGACCGTGGCGGTGCCCGCGCGGGAGTTCACGCCCGCGGGCTACGGGATCACCGTCGCCTGCGAGGTCGTCCGCTCCGAGGACGGGGGCGTCACCAGCACCCTGCCCATGTGCGCCTGGGGCGACGACAACACCGCCTCCTTCGTCGCCGTCGTCACCGAGGAGACCGCGCTCCAGGACCCGGACAAGGTCGACCTCGCCGAGGCGGCACGCCAGGCCGCGCAGGTCCGCAAGGAGATGCGCGAGCCGATCGGGGCGGGGGCGGCCGGCTGACCGGCCGTTACTGCGAGACCTCGATGATGTTCCCGTCCTTGTCGAGGCTGTGCTCGTTCC
This sequence comes from Streptomyces sp. NPDC097595, assembly GCF_044761525.1. Lineage (NCBI taxonomy): Bacteria > Bacillati > Actinomycetota > Actinomycetes > Kitasatosporales > Streptomycetaceae > Streptomyces > Streptomyces sp. NPDC097595. The sequence continues at coordinate 85,586 of NZ_JBIWCN010000002.1, forward strand.
AGTACGTCCACCACTTGTCGTCCACGTGCTCCGGGACCTTGCCCTCCGGGTAGCGGGCGTACCCCTTGGGCGGCTCCTCGCCGTCCTTCACGCACGCGCCGCCCGTGCTGCCGACGTACAGCACCGGGTACTCGCCGCCGGAGCACACCGCGTCCGCCGTCGAGCAGGCGGACGTGAGCAGCGCGAACACCGCACTGCCGGCGGCGAGGGCGGCGGTGGTCCGCAGGGATCGGGGACGGCTGGTCGTACGCATCGTGACACTCCTTCAGGGGGTGGCTGTCGGAGTCCAGGCTGCCGTCCCGGGCACCGGACCGCCCTGAGTACACGTACTCATCCACGAGGTCCGCGTACGTGGGCGAACGGCGCACCCGGCCCCCACAGCGCCCGCTCCACCGCCCCCGCCGCGCCCAGGAGTTCCGCGTCCCGACCCCGGGCGGCCACCAGCTGGAGCCCCACCGGGCAGCCGTCCCCGGTGAACCCGGCGGGGACGCTCGCCGCCGGATGCCCGCTCAGGTTGAACGCCCAGGTCAGTGCGGTCGAGAAGGTGTCGCCCGGGCCCTCGTGCCCGTGTGGGCGGTTGGGCGTGACCGGGGTCAGGAGCAGGGGCGTCCGGGCGAAGAAGGCGTCCAGACGGCGGTCGTTCTCCGCGCGCACCTCCGCCTCCGTGGGCCGTACGTCCCCGCCCCGCACCGCCAGCCATGCCGCCGCCGGGTCCAGCAAATCGAAGCCCCCGGTGAGCCGCACGACCCCGGCCGCCTCAAGCCGCCGCACCGCGCCCCGCACCACGGCCGCCACCTCCGGCTCGGTCTCCGCGAAGCCCAGGTCCGGGCTGAAGGCGGCGGACAGCGGCAGCACCGGCGAAACACACGCGTACCCGTCCAGCACGCAGCGCAGATACGCCTCCGCCTCGGCCGCCGACGCCGCCAGCACCCCGGCCGACGCGAGCCCCGACCGGTCCGGCGAGGGCAGCAGCCCGTTCGTCGTCTTCAGGCCGAACACCCCGCACCAGGCGGCCGGGATGCGCACCGACCCCGCCCCGTCGCTGCCCGTCGCCAGCGGCACCAGGCCCGCCGCGACCGCCGCCGCCGAGCCCGCCGACGAACCGCCCGGGGTCCGGTCCGGGCGCCAGGGGTTGACCGTACGGCCGTGCCGCCCGAGGCCCCACGTCTGCCAGTACGTCCCCGGACCGGGCACGGAGGTCGAGCCGACCGGGACACCGCCCGCCGCGATCAGCCGCCGCGCCGCGTACGAGCGGAGGCCGGTGGGGCCCTTCACCGCGAAGGGGAGCCCGGCCAGCGGGAGCCGGGACGCGGCGGGGAGCCGGGCGAGCGCGTCCTCGGGCCAGACGTCGAGGAAGGCACGGAGCCCGGGGTCCTCGCGGTCGATCGAGGCGAGCACCGCGCGCAGTTCCCCGTGCGTGTCTCCGGAAGCGGCCATGGGCTCAGTCTTCCAGGGCCGCCTCCATCACGGCACGGGCGATCGGGGCCGCGCTGCCGCCGCCGCTGATGTCGGCGCGGTCGGCCTCGGCGTCCTCCACGACCACGGCGACCGCCACGGCCGGCCGGGCCGCGCCGTCGGCCTGTGCCCAGGAGATGAACCAGGCGTACGGCAGGTCGGAGTTGTCGACGCCGTGCTGGGCGGTGCCGGTCTTGCCGCCGACCGTCGCCCCGTCGATCGCCGCGTTCGTGCCCGTGCCGTCCTGGACGACGTCCACCATCATCTGCCGCAGCTGCGTCGCCGTCATCGGGTTCATCGCCCGGTGGTACGACGTCGACCCCGTGGTGCGGACGGTGGCCCCGTCGTGCTTGGTCGTCCGCTCCACGAGGTGCGGATACATCAGCTCCCCGCCGTTGGCGACGGCCGCGGCGACCATCGCCATCTGGAGCGGGGTCGCGGTGGTGTCGAACTGGCCGATCGAGGACTGCGCCAGCTGGTCGTCGCTCATCTCCGTGTCGAAGTTGCTCTTCGCCACCCCGGACGGGATCTTCAGCCCGGTGTCGTTGAAGCCGAACCGCTCGGCCGCGTCCACCATCCCGTCGAGCCCGACCTGTACGCCGAGGTGCGCCATCACGGTGTTGCAGGAGACCCGGATCGCGTCCGCGAGCGACGCCTTCTCGCAGCCGCGCGACTCGTTGGGCAGCACGGTCGAGGTGCCCGGCAGGACGTACGGGGACGGGGTGTCGGTCTCCTCGTCCGGATCGGTGACGACCTCCGCGTCCAGCGCGGCCGCCGCCGTCACGATCTTGAACGCGGAGCCCGGCGGATAGGTCTGCCGGATCGCCCGGTTGAGCATGGGCCGGCTCTCCGCGTCGTTCAGCTCCCGCCAGGCACCGGTGACGGACGCGCCGGTCCCGGACAGCCGCTCGGGGTCGTACGACGGCGTCGAGACCAGGGCCAGGATGCGCCCGGTCGACGGCTCGACGGCGGCGACGGCGCCCCGCCGGTTGCCCAGACCCTCGTACGCGGCACGCTGCATCGCGTCCCGGACCGTGGTCACGACGTCCCCGCCCGGCTGCTGGCTCCGGCTCACCTCGCCCCACAGGGGGACCGGGGCGAGCAGCGGGTCGGTGCCGGCGAGGATCCCGTCCTCAGCGTTCTCGATGAGGGTGGTGCCGTACGTCTGCGAGGCGTACCCGGTCACCGGCGCGTACAGCGGCCCGTAGCGGTAGGTCCGCTCGTAGGCGAGCTGCTCGCCGGTGTTCTTCGAGCCGGTCACGGGCCGCCCGTCGACCAGGATGTTGCCGCGCGCCTGGTCGTAACGGGCGATGGTGTTGCGGCGGTTGGCCGGGTTGTCGTCCAGCGCGTCGGCCTCGAAGACCTGGACCCGGGCGGCGTTGGCCAGCAGCGCCACGAGCAGCAGCAGGCAGAACGCGGCGGCGTGCCGGATGTAGCGGATCACCGCCCGTCCTCCTCATCGGGGAGGGCCGCCGGGACCGACGCCACGATGCCCGTCTCCACCTCGTCCGGCGCGGGCCTGCGGGCGAGATCGCTGACCCGGATCAGCAGCGCCACGATGATCCAGTTGGTGACCACGGACGAACCGCCCTGCGCCAGGAACGGCATCGCCATCCCGGTCAGCGGGATCAGCCCCATCACCCCGCCGGCGATCACGAAGACCTGGAGCGCCAGGATCGAGGCGAGGCCGATCGAGAGCAGCCGCCCGAAGGCGTCGCGCAGCGAGAGCCCCGCCCGGAAGCCGCGCGCCACCAGCAGCGCGTACAGCATGAAGAGCGCGGTCAGCCCCGCGTACCCCAGCTCCTCGCCCGCCGTCGCCAGGATGAAGTCGGACTTCGCGGCGAACCCGATGAGCACGGAGTGGCCGAGCCCCAGCCCCGTACCGAGCATCCCGCCGGCCGCGAAGGCGAACAACGACTGGGCGAGCTGCCCAGGACCGCGTCCGGCGTCGATCGAGGCGAACGGATCGAGCCAGTCCTGCACCCTGCTGTGCACATGCGGTTCGAACGAGCCCACGACGAACGCGCCGACCGCCGCGAGCAGCAGCCCCACCGCGATCCAGCCCCGGCGCCCGGTCGCCACGTACAGCAGGATCACGAAGAGGCCGAAGAACAGCAGAGAGGTGCCCAGATCGCGTTCCAGGACCAGCACGCCGACGCTGAGCAGCCAGATCGCCACGATCGGGCCGAGCACCCGCCCGGTGGGCAGCTGGAACTTCCAGACCTTGCGGCCGGTGTACGCGAGGGCGTTGCTGTTCGCCGCGAGATAGGCGGCGAAGAACACCGCGAGCAGGATCTTGGCGAACTCGCCGGGCTGGAAGGAGAAGCCGCCGATCCGGATCCAGATCTTCGCCCCGTTCACCGCCGGGAAGAAGATCGGCACGATCATCAGGACCAGCGCGGCCGCCACCGACACATACGCGTACCGCTGGAGGAACCGGTGGTCGCGCAGGAACACCACGACCGCGATGAAGAACGCGACGCCGATCGTGGACCAGATCAGCTGCGTCGTCGCCGCCCGGTCGCCCGGGGTCTCCAGGTCCAGCCGGTAGATCAGCACCAGCCCGATCCCGTTGAGCAGCACGGCGATGGGCAGCAGCAGCGGATCGGCGTACGGGGCGCGGAACCGCACCGCGAGATGCGCGAGCAGGGCCAGCAGCCCGAGACCGCCGCCGTAGCCCGCGACATCGGGCGGGACCGCGTCGTCGTGCGCGAGCCCGACCGCGGCGTAGCCGTAGACGGAGATCAGGACGGCCCCGATGAGGAGCGAGAGTTCCACGCCGCGCCGCCGGGGCAGGCGCAGCTCGGGCGGGGGTGCGTCCGCCGTCGATGCGGTCATGCTCCGCAACGTAGCAAGACACGGGTGTTATGTCGGTTATGTCGCGGCGCGTACGGGGCGGCTCAGGGCCCTTCGTGAGCGCCTCCGCCCTCCGGGCGTACGTACCGGGGCAGCGTCAGCCGGGCCACCGCGCCGCCGTCCGGCGCGTTGCCGAAGGTGAGCGCCGCGCCCATCACCTCGGCCTGGCCGGCCGCGATGGTCAGCCCGAGGCCGTGCCCCTTGCCGCCGCCCTCGGTGCGGAAGCGCTGCGGGCCGCCCGCCGTCAGGTATTCCGGGAAGCCGTCGCCGTGGTCCCGCACGGTCACCACGGGCCCGTCGACGGTGAGCACCACGGGCGGCCCGCCGTGCCGGTGGGCGTTGCTGATCAGGTTGCCCAGGACGCGTTCCAGGCGCCGCCGGTCCGTCACGACGCGCACGGGCTCCCCGGTGACCTCGACCCGGGTGTCCGTGCCCCGCGCCACCCGGGCGGCGAGCGGGGCCAGTTCATGGGCGTCCAGGTCCACGTGCTCGGTCCGGGCGTCCAGCCGCGAGATCTCCAGCAGGTCCTCGGTCAGGGCGCGCAGGGCCCGGGCCCGGTCCTGCACCAGCTCGGACGGGCGGCCCGGCGGCAGCAGCTCGGCGGCGGCGGACAGGCCGGTCAGCGGGGTCCGCAGCTCGTGCGCCACGTCCGCGGTGAACCGCTGTTCCGCCTGGAGCTTGCGCTGGAGCGCCGAGGCCATGGTGTCCAGCGCCCCGGCGACGACGGCGACCTCGTCCTGCCGCCGCGACGGGTCCGCCGTGCGCGGGTCGTCCACCCGGGCGTCCAGGTCGCCCGCGCCGATCCGCCGGGCCACCCGCGCGGTCTGGTGCAGCCGCCGGGTGACCCGGGTGACCGCGAAGGCGCCGACCAGCAGCGTGGCGCCGATCGCCAGCACCGAGGAGCCGATGATCGCGCCGTCCAGGCCGTTGATGGTGCGGGCGCTCTGGCTGTAGTCGGTCCACGTCGCCAGCGCCTGCCCGCCGTCCGCCGGGGCCGCCGCCCACATCACCGGACGCCCCCGCAGCCGCCCGGTCATCGTGCCCCGCCGCCCGCCCGCCGCCAGCGCCCGCAACGGACCGGGGAGCCCCGGCGGGTCCACCCCGGAACGCGGCGGCAGCGCCTCGCCCGCCTCGAAGGCGGCCGTCACTTCGGTCAGCCGGGCGAGGGACTTCTCGCGGGCGTGGCCGACGGTCTGCCGGGTGACCGCGGTGTGCACCAGGACGCCGAGGAGCGCGGCGAGCACGCAGCACATCACGGTGATGAACACCGCGGCCTTCCAGGTCAGCGTCGCCGTCCAGGCCGGAAGCCGCGGCCGCGAGCGCCGCCGCGAGGCCTCCGCCCGGCGGCTCACCGGCGCTCCGCCGACAGGGAGGCCGTGGGCCGGGGCGCGCGCGGGGCGGAGGGGCGCGGCACCGGCGTCCGCCGCCCGCCGTCCCGGGTGCGCAGGATCTCGTCCTGCGTCGGGAGCATCGCCCGCTGCCGGCCGTCCCAGGACCAGGCCGTGCGGTACTCGTACCCCGTGATCGCCGACGGCGCCCGCATGATGAGGTCGCGCCCGGCCAGCTGGACGCTGAGGACCGCGTCCGAGGTGGACATGATCCGGGTCAGCCCGCCGGACTCCGGCATGTAGACCCGTACGGACAGCTGGCGGCCCGGCATCCGGACCGCGAGGACCATCTCGTCCCGGCCGTCGCCCGTCAGGTCCCGGAAGTACGGCGGCAGCACCGGGCAGGTCCGGGGCGCCGACCGGCAGGCCTCGACCAGTGCCACGGTCCGGGCCGGCAGCTCCCCGCCCTCGCCGGCCCGTTCCGGCGGCACCTTCAGGCCCGCCCGCACCACCGCCACCGGGTCGAGCCGGCGCACATCGCCGGCGGTGACCCGGATGCCGGGGATGCGCGCGGTCTCGCCCTCGCCGTAGTCGTAGGGGGCGGCGGAGGCCGGCGGGAGCGTCGGCCACAGCCGCACCGGGCCGTTCGCGGGCGGAGTCCGCCCGGCGCTGCGCAGCTCCCCGCCGGTGCCGCAGCCGGTCAGCAGCACGACCCCCAGGGTCGCCAGGGCGGGCAGCCGCAGACGCATGACTTCCTCCGTTTCCGGCGGACGGACGGACGGGCGGGCGGACGGACCGGCCCTGCCGACCTTATTCGGAAGGAAGTCTCTTATGTGTATTTAGTGCTGATGCGCGGTCAGGGTGGCGCCCGCTACTGCTGGTACGGGTTCTGCCCCTGCCCCGAGGGCCCCGAGGCGCCCGGCGCGTAACCCTGCTGCGGCGCCTGGCCGTACGGGTTTCCGCCCTGCGAGGCCGCTTGCTGGGCCAGCAGCTGCTCGGCCTGGTCCTTCGCTATCCGCTGCTCGCCGCCGCAGAACGTGCACTGCGTGGCGTACGAGGTGGAGATCGGGAACAGCGGCACGAAGAACAGCGTGAACTTCGTGACCCGCTTGCGCAGCGTGTGCGCCGCCGGGTTCCCGCACCAGCCGCAGACCAGCGTCAGGATCGCCAGCTGGTACAGATATCCTCGCGTGCCGAAAATGATCATGTCGGTTCCTTCCCCGTGTTCCCCGGGAGCGCCCGGCGGCAGAGCGCCAGCAGCTTTTCGTCGGTGTACGTGTCGTGGCTGCCGTAGGCGCCTTCCGGCGCGTTGTGACGGCGTACGGAGGTGAGCTCAGCGAGCAGCACACGTGCCGCGTCCGACCCTGCACCAGCCGGCCGCATCCGCGCCAGGCATTCCGCCACCCGGACCCGGACCCGGTGGTTCTGCCCCCAGGCGGCCAGCAGCACCGGGACGGACTCCTCGGCACGACCGGAAACCTCCCACAGAGCGGTCGCCGCGTCCACCCGCAACCACAGGTTCCCGTCACGCAGCAGCTCCCGCAGCCGGGGTGCGCCCGCCGCCGCCCGACCACCGAGCCGCCCCACCACGCCCACCGCCGCATGCCGCGCGTCCAGGTCCCAGGCGGCCAGCCCCGCGATCAGCGTGGGCAGCACCGCGTCGGCGTCCCCCTCCACCGCCCACAGCGCGCCCGCCGCCTCGGCCGCCTCCACCGTGCCGGTCCGCCGCAGCAGGGCCCGCAGCTCCGGCACGGCGCAGCGCGCGGCAGGCCCGAAGGCGGCGAGCGCCCGCAGCGCCGCCGTCCGTAGTAAGTCGCTCCCGGGCTCCTGGGCCCCGCGCAGCACCCGCAGCACCTCCGGGGCCGCCTCGCCCGCCCGGAGCGCGGTGAGCGCGCCCAGCAGCGGGCCCGCCCGGTCGTACGCCCCCTCGTCGAGCACCGCCTCGCCCAGCCGCTGCCGCAGCGCACCGGTCAGCGGCCGGGCCGCCTCGCCGAGCCGCGCGATCCCGGGCCCCACCTCGGACGGCACCAGGGGATGGGCGAGGGCCGCCGTCAGGGCCGGCAGGGCGCGCGGGTCGCCGAGCCGAGCCAGGGCGGTCACCGCGCTGCCCAGCCGGGTCCGCCCGTCCGGCCGGGTCCGCACCCAGGCCCCGGGGTCCGCCGCCACCCGCTCCGCCAGCGCGTCCGCCGCCGGGGCGGCCAGCCCGAACAGCCCCTCCAGCAGCTGCGAGGCGGCCTCGGCGAGCCTCGGCTCGGGCGCGGCCAGCTGCTCGCCCAGCAGCCGCACCAGCTCCGCGTACGGGCCCCGCCAGCCGCCGATCAGCCGGTCGCTCATGCGGACGGCGTCGACGCGCTGCCCGGGGTCGGGGCTCCTCAGCTGTTCGGCCAGGAGGGCCGCCCGTTCGGCGACCCGGTCGTCGAGCCCGTCGTGCAGCGTGCGCAGCAGATCGGCGGTCCAGGGCGCGGCCCGCCCCGCCATCTCCTCGGCGGACAGCGCCCGCACCTGCCCCCGCAGGGTCAGCGGGGCCGCCTCGGCGCCGGGGGCGGGTGGTTCGACGGGGCGCGGCCGGGTGCCGCCGGGGCCGGCGGGCGAGGTGCGCGGCCGGCCCAGCAGGCCCGTCACCAGGGGCACCACATCGCCGGGCAGCGAACCCGGGGCGCAGCGCGCCAGCTGGGCCAGGGCCGCGAGTCGCAGCCCCGGCGGGCCGGCGTCGCGCGCCAGCCGGCCGAGCCAGTCGGCGACCGCACCGGCCAGCGGCCGGTGGCGCAGGGCGAGCCGCCCCGCCGCCTCGATCAGGGCGAGCCGCACCTCCTCGTCCCGCTCCGCCGCCAGCCGCGCCCGCAGCAGGGCCAGCACCCTGGCCGGGTCGTCGTGCAGGGCGGCCAGCGCGACCGGGGCGCTCAGCCGGACACCCGGGTCCTCGTCGGCCAGCAGCGCGAAGAAGACCCCGGCGCCTGCGGAGACGGCCGCCGCGGCCATCGCGTAATTGGCGGCGTCCTCCGCCTCGTCCTCGTCGAGCTCCTCCTCGTCGTCCTTGCCGAGGTCGATGCCGCCGATGCTGGTCAGTAACTCGACTATGTCGCCCCGGTCCGGCACCCAGGGATCGGCGACCAGCTCGAAGAGGAAGGGGATGCAGGCCAGCGTGCACGGATAGACGTCCCCCTGGTGGTGCACCGCCCCGTACATCCCGTCCAGCGCCTGTTCGCGCTCGACCGGATCGGCGGAGGCCAGCCCCCGCAGCAGCGCCGGCACGTCGTCCGCCGGTCCGTAGGCATGTTCCATCGAGGCCCAGTCGACCTCTTCGATCCCCGCGAACACGCCATCGCCTCCCCGCCGACGTCACACACGCAGTGTCTGCGCAGAGTGTGCACCACGGCTCGGACGATCCGACCATGCCCGGCGCGCTTTTGCCCTGTGACATGACAAGAGTCGCGTGCGTACGGTAAAGGCGGGGCGGGGTGCGTACGGTCAGTCCGGAAGCGGCCGTCCCGCTTTCGGGTCGCACAGCGGGGCCAGCAGATCGCCGTGCCGGTCGAGCCGCGCCGCCATGCCGTCCGCCAGAAACACCAGATCGCCGGGGGAGCGGCAGCCCTCGATCTCCGCCCAGGTGACCGGCGCCGAAACGGCCGGCTCGGCGCGGGCGCGCAGGGTGTAGGGCGTGGCGGTGGTCTTCGCGGCGGCGTTCTGGCTGAAGTCGACGAAGACCTTGCCCGGCCGCAGCGCCTTCCGCATCCGGTGCACCACCAGCTCCGCGAGCTCCTTCTCCGCGCGGACGGCGAGGCCCTTCGCGTACGCCGACACCGCCGCCGAGTCCGTCGGGACGATCGGCACCAGCAGATGCAGGCCCTTGGCGCCCGAGGTCTTCCCGTACGCCGTCAGGCCGTCCTCGGCCAGCCGCTCCCGCAGCCACAGCGCGACCCGGCAGCACTCGACCACCGTGGCGGGCGCCCCCGGGTCCAGGTCGAAGACCAGCCGGTCGGCCACCGCGGGGGTCTCGGCCCGCCACTGCGGGGTGTGGAACTCCACGACGAGGTTGGCGGCCCACATCAGCGAGGCCAGATCCTGCACGACCACCTGTTCGGACGGCTCGCTCTCGCGGTGCGGCACCGGGGCCCGGCGTACCCAGGACGGAGTACCGGGCGGCGGGTTCTTGGTGAAGAACAGCTGGCCCTCCGGCCCGTCCGGATAGCGCAGGAAGGACACCGGCCGGTCCCGCAGATGCGCGAGGAGCACCCCGGAAGCCGTGGCCGCGTAATAGTGCAGCACCTCGCCCTTCGTGGTGCCGGTGGCCGGATACAGCACCTTGTCCAGATTGCTCAGGGACAGCCGTCGCCCCTCCACCTCGGTGATCGGCGTCATACGATAAGAATCACACGCAAAACGCATCTTTCTCCGTATCCACGGATGCAAGGGGTGAACCGGTGAGATCCATCTGGAACGGCGCCATCTCCTTCGGGCTGGTCAGCATCCCGATCAAGCTGGTCAACGCCACCGAGAACCACTCGATCTCGTTCCGGCAGGTCCACGTCGAGGACGGCGGACGCATCCGCTACCGCAAGGTGTGCGAGCTGGACGGGGAGGAGGTGCCGTCCGCCGAGATCGGCAAGGCGTACGAGGACGCCGACGGCAGCATGATCCCCATCACCGACGAGGATCTGAGCCAGCTGCCGCTGCCCACCGCGAAGACCATCGAGATCGTGGCCTTCGTCCCGGCCGACGCGATCGACCCGCTCCAGATGGACGCGGCCTACTACCTCTCCGCCAACGGGGTCCCGGCGGCCAAGCCGTACACCCTGCTGCGCGAGGCCCTGAAGCGGAGCCGGAAGGTGGCCCTCGCCAAGTACGCGCTGCGCGGGCGCGAGCGGCTCGGCATGCTCCGGGTCGTGGACGACGTGATCGCCATGCACGGGCTGCTCTGGCCGGACGAGATCCGGGCCCCCGAGGGCGTCGCCCCGGAGTCCGACGTGACGGTGCGCGATGCGGAGCTGGACCTCGCGGACGCCCTGATGGACACCCTCGGCGAGGTCGACATGGACTCGCTGCACGACGACTACCGGGAAGCGGTCGAGGAGCTGATCGCCGCGAAGGCGTCGGGCGAGGCCCCGGAGCCGGCCGAGAAGGGCGCGAAGGGGGGCGGCAAGGTCATCGATCTGCTCGCCGCGCTGGAGAGCAGCGTCAAGGCGGCGAAGGAGGCCCGGGGCGAGGACGAGGACTCCGTGGCGGACGTGACGTCCCTGGCGGACCGCAAGTCGTCCGGCGGCGCCGCCGCCAAGAAGTCCGCTTCTTCCCCGAAGTCCACCGGCGGCAAGAAGTCCACATCGAGCGGTACGGGCAAGCCGGCGGCCAAGAAGACGGCCGCCAAGAGCACCGCGAAGAAGACGGCCGCCAAGAAGACGACGGCGAAGAAGACGGGTTCCAAGAGCACGGCGTCCCGCAAACGCGCCTCGGCCTGACGCCTGCCCCGTACGAATGGACAGGGGGCCGGTCCACCGAGATCGGTGGCCGGCCCCGTGCCTCGTCCCAGCGCCGGGCGGTCAGCGCCGGCGGTAGGAGCTCACATAACCGGCGGCCGGGGTGCCGACGCCGGTCACGTCGTCGTAGCCGCGCACGGCCGCCAGCGAGGCGTCCTTGCCCAGGCTGCGCACGGTGGTCCGCAGACCGTCCGCCGCGTCGACGCCGTTGACGTAGTCCACCCGGACGACCGCCAGGTCACGGCGTGCGCCCAGCGGGTGGTCGGTCACGTCGTGGTACGCCTTCGAGTGGTACCGGGCGTAGATCGCCGGGTTGGCGAAACCGATCGGTCGGCCGCGCTGGGCCTGCTGTGCCAGGGCCTGGATGCCCGCGATGACCGGGGCCGCCAGCGAGGTGCCGCCGATGCGGTACTCGTCGTAGCCCAGCGAACCGTCGGGCAGGGTCTGGGTCTGGCCGACCAGGAAGCCGGTGTTCGGGTCCGCGACGGCCGCGATGTCCGGGGCCGTGCGCATCCGGGTCTTCCCGTTCGCCCGCGCCAGCGAGTCGGGCACGATGCCGCGCTGGTAGAACGGCTGCTTCACGGTGGAGCTGGTGCCGCCGCCCGCGCCCGAGGTGTACGCGCCGGGGAACCCTTCCCAGCTGCGGCCGTTCTTCGCCAGCGGGGCGTTGAGCGTGCCCCAGCCGGTCTCCCAGAGGTACTTCTCGTGCTTGCCGACCGCGAGCGCGGTGCCGCCGACCGAAGTCACCCACGCCGAGTTGGACGGGACGTCGATCTGCTTGGTGCCGGTCGAGTCGACGTTGTCGCCCGCGTCACCGGAGGAGAAGTAGAAGCCGATGCCCTCGATCGCGCCCATCTGGAACACATGGTCGTAGGCGAGCGCCAGGTCCGGGGTCTGGTTGGCCTCCACATCGCCCCAGGAGTTGGAGACGATGTCCGCGAGGCGGTGGTCGACGACCTTGTTCAGCGAGTCCAGCAGATCGTTGTCGTAGCAGGACGCGCCGCCCACGTACACGATGTCGGCGGCGGGCGCGACCGCGTGCACGGCCTCGACGTCGAGGGTCTCCTCGCCGTACCAGCCGGAGGCGCCGCACTCCTCGGTCTTCGTGTAGTCGTCCGGCAGCACCTGGCTCAACTGGCCGCGCTTGTAAGAGGCGTCACCGTTGCGCTTCGCGTACTCGGCGGCGTCCTTCGCGATGGTCGGCGAGGCGTACGCGTCGGTGATGGCGACGGTCACCCCCTTGCCGGTGTAGCTCCCGGCCCCGTACGCGGCGCGCAGCTGCTTGCCGGTGTAGCCCTTGACGGCGTACGGCGCCTTCGACCCGTACGCCTTCGGCAGCGAGGAGGCGGTCTTCGACCCGAAGTACGAGGAGAACGGGCCGGAGTTGCGGAACACCGCGTCCGGCGGCGGCAGCACGTCGTCGTGGCGGGCGGTGTGCGGGGCGCTGTCCAGACCGGACACGGCCAGCACGGCGTCGCCCAGCTCGGCGGGGACCGAGGCGGTGGTGGACGGGGCTCGGTAAGTGCGGCTGCCCTTGCGGTAGTTGCGCAGCTGGGTGGAGAACGCCTTCTCGGCGGCGGCGACGTCACCGGTGGCCGAGACATAGTGCTCGTTCGCCCCGGTGACCGTCAGCCCACCGGCCTTCAGCCACTGACTGACCCGCTCGATCTGCTCCCGGGTGGCCCCGAACCGGGCCTGCGCCTGCGCGGGGCTCAGGAACTTCCCGTACGAGGACGAGTCCGGATCCGACACGGCGGCGGCGTAGGCGGCGAGGCCCTTCGCGTCCCGGCCCGCCAGGTGCACCCGGACGGACACCTTCGTACGGTCGGACGCGGCCCCCTGGTCGGCGGTGGCGGTGGCCCAGGCCGGTTTGGTGCCCTGCAACGCGTTCCGGCCCCCTTGCCCGGCATCGGCACTGGCGTCGGGCATCCCGAGGGCGAGCGCCCCGGCGAGCAACGGCAGTGTCACTGCCATGCTCAGCCCGGCGCGTCGTCCGGCGCGGCTGAATATCAAAACAACAACCCCCTGCGATATGGGTCTCGCGTACGGAGCATGTGCCGAATGAAGTGCACATGTAATGCGCCACTCTGGCGAGGAACGCTTCATGCAGGGGGCATGTACTGACCAAGACTCGGCCAAGTGCACTCGGAGGTGGCCGGGTTCATCCCGCCTCGGGCTGCCGCCGCCCGGTAAGGTGCGGAGGGCCGCGACTGGCGCGCACTCCTCGCGGGGTGCTCAGTGGAATCGACCACGAGGGAGCGGCACACCCCGGGCGCGCCCGGGGGCGTCATGCCGGAGAGCCGTCCGCCTGGGCATCCGGGTCCACGCCGCAGCGATGCGACCGACCCGGGAGGAACCCGTGACCGCGTCCGTACCCGCACAGCCCTGCCACCCCGCCCTGGCGGCCACCGACCCCGAACTCGCCGCCCTCGTGGCCGCCGAGGAGCGGCTCCAGGCGGACACCCTGCGCCTGATCCCCAGCGAGAACTACGTCTCCGCCGCCGTGCTCGAAGCGTCCGGCACCGTGCTCCAGAACAAGTACTCCGAGGGCTACCCCGGCAAGCGCTACTACGAGGGCCAGCAGGTCATCGACCAGGTCGAGACGCTGACCGCCGAGCGCGCCCGGTCCCTCTTCGCCATGGACCACGCCAACGTCCAGCCGTACTCGGGCTCCCCGGCCAACCTCGCCGTCTACTTGGCCTTCCTCAAGCCCGGCGACACCGTGCTCGGCATGTCGCTGCCCATGGGCGGCCACCTCACGCACGGCTGGGGCGTCTCCGCCACGGGCACCTGGTTCAACGGCGTCCAGTACGGCGTGCGCCGCGACACCGGCCGCGTCGATCTGGACGAGGTCCGCGACCTGGCCCTCGCCGAACGCCCGAAACTCATCTTCTGCGGCGGCACCGCCGTGCCCCGCACGATCGACTTCGCGGGCTTCGCGGAGATCGCCCGCGAGGTGGGCGCGGTCCTGGTGGCGGACATCGCGCACATCGCGGGCCTGGTCGCGGGCGGCGCCCACCCCTCGCCCGCGCCGCACGTGGACGTCGTCTCCACGACCACCCACAAGACCCTGCGCGGCCCGCGCGGCGCGATGCTCCTCAGCCGCGCCGAGCACGCCCGCGCCCTGGACCGCGCCGTCTTCCCCGGCCTCCAGGGCGGCCCGCACAACCAGACCACGGCCGCGATCGGCGTAGCCCTGAAGGAGGCGGCGACCCCGGAGTTCCGCGCCTACGCCCACGCGGTGGTGGCCAACGCCCGTGCGCTGGGCGAGGAGTTGGCGTCCCGTGGCTACGACCTGGTCTCCGGCGGCACCGACAACCACCTGCTCCTGATGGACCTCACGGCCAAGGGCGTCCCGGGCAAGCCGGCGGCGAAGGCCCTCGACCGGGCGGGCATCGTCGCCAACTACAACGCGGTGCCGTACGACCCACGCAAGCCGTTCGACCCGTCGGGCATCCGCCTGGGGACGCCGGCGCTGACGTCGCGGGGCGTCCCGGTCGCGGAGATGGCCAGGATCGCGGGGTGGATCGACCGCGTGATCACGGCTGCCCGCACGGGCGACGAGGACACGATCGGGAAGGTCCGCGCGGAGGTGAAGGACCTGATGGACGCGTACCCGGCCCCGGGGCTGCCGGTCGCCTGAGCCACTGCATACGACAGCGCCCCGCACCGGAGGGGGTCCGGCGCGGGGCTTAGGCGCCCGCGGGGGCGCCGATGGCCTCCGCGATCGCGGCCACGGCATCGGCGCGCATCACGCCCAGGTGCACGTACGGCTTGCCGCTGTTGGTGACCATCGGTCGCACGTCGACCCAGACCCGTTCCGGCAGTCCCAGCCCGGCCAGGGCCGCCCTGAGGGCGTTGGCCGCGTCGTCGGCGGCCTGGCGGCTGTCCCGGTAGGTCTGCATGTCCATCGGCATCAGTGGCTCCCCGAGGCGTGGTCGCGGATCTTCGTGGCGTGCCGCGCGGCGTGCCAGACGTCCCCGGCCTCCTCGGCGGACTTGAGACTCCGCCACTCGGCGCCACAGGTCGTGCAGCCCGGGGCGGGGGCGCAGTCCAGCAGCCAGGCGTAGAAGCCCACGGGAAGGTCGATGGGCGGCTCTTGGGTGCTCTTGTGGCGCATCGTCATTTCTCCCCGGTTGCCAGCGCCAAAGGAGGGCCCTGGGCAGGCCCTCCTTTGATGCTAGGGAGCGGCCGTGCTGAGGCTCGACTGCCTTGCATGAGCTTGCGTGCCAATTAGGCTTTCCTGTAGCGGTGTTGACGTATCTGGGCAGGCCGGGGAGGCTGATGCAAGTCTGAGCAAGCACCTGATTCGGGAGGCTGGCATGTCCGTGGAGTTCGTAGGGATCGACCCGAACACCGACCGCGACCACTGCCCGGCCGTGTGGGTCGACGCGGCGGCGCAGGAGGTTCTCCTCCAGGGCTGGAAGCCTGACGCCGAGACCCATGCCGAGTGTGAGGCGACCAGTCCGGCGAATGGCTCGGTGCCGGACATGGAAGCGATCATCCGGATTCCGGCCCGGATGATCCCGATGATCAGGGAGGCTTGTGATGCCGTCGAGCGTGCCCGGCTTCGGTGAGCTGCTGGGTAAGTGCCAGCGGTCCGCCGTCCATCTGGAGATGCGTGACTTCTACGCGCCCACGGGGCGATTCGAGGCGTGGCAGCGGGGAGAGCGCATCAACTGGCCGGACAAGGAGACCTGGTGGCATCCGTACGACCAATTGATCTCCGACACCGTGGCCCGTGGCGTCACCATCCGCCGTGCCCGGATCGTCTCGGAGCCGGTGAGTGAGTACATCCGCTGGGAGCACTACGTCACTCACGCCAACGTGACAGCGGGCGAACAAGTCCGATGGCTGCCAAGAAGGATGGCGACCGGCCTCGCGCTGCCGGGAAACGACTTCTGGTTGTTCGACGGCACCCTGTTGCGGGTTCATCACTTCTCGGGTGACGGTGTCGTGGTGGAGGACGAGATTACGGACGAGCCGGCGGTCGCGGAACTGTGCCGCTCGGCGTTCGAGGCCGTCTGGCAACTCGCCACCCCGCACGAAAAGTTCGAGATCTGACAGAACGGCCGTTCGTTGCCCCAATACCCGTCGCCCCACGTCCAAAAGGCGCGTGAGGCTATCGCTGCCCGCCTCCGGGGACTTCGTCTGGACGCCGGCATTTCTGGGCGCGAACTGTCCGTTCGCTGCGGATGGCACGAGTCGAAGTCGTCACGCATCGAGAACGCTCGGACGCCCCCGTCCGACGCCGATATTCGGACCTGGTGCACCGCCTGTGGGGCCGCCGAGCAGGCGGACGACCTGGCTGCGGCCAACCGGCAGTCGGCGGAGGCGTACGTCCAGTGGAAGCGGCTCCAGGGCACCGGCCTACGACGCTTGCAGGAGAGCGGGGCGTCCCTGTACGACCGCACCAAGCTGTTCCGTGTCTACTGCTCCGACGTGATCCCCGGATTCCTCCAGACGCCCGAGTACGCCACAGCACTGCTCTCGTCCATCGCGGCCTTCCGGGGGACCAAGAACGACGTGGGCGAGGCCGTGGCGGCCCGCATGGACCGCAACCGGGTCATCCGGGAGGGGGACCGCCGGTTCCTGATCGTGCTGGAAGAGTCGGTCCTGCGGTACCGCGTCGCCGACGCCGAGACGATGGCCGCCCAGTACGGGCATCTGCTGGCCGTCATGGCCCTGCCCAGGGTCGCCATGGGCATCATCCCGTTCGCCGCCGAGCGCACCGTCTGGCCGATGGCCACCTTCACCATGTTCGACAAGCGGAGGATCCACGCTGACACACTCGACGCTGCCCAGACCCTCGTTGAACCGAGCCAGGTGACCCTGTATGCGCGGGCATTCGACCGGCTCTCCGAGCACGTCGTACGGGGACCGGCGGCCCGTGGAATCATCGCGAACGCCATCGCGACTCTCGACTCCTGATCGGCGTGAGGTGGTCGCCGCTCGGATCTCGGATCTCGGGCCCCGGGCGGGGTGTTCACGGCGCGCTTGAGCTTCGAGATCCGAGACCCGAGCGGTGCTTTTCATCCGGCGGGGAAATGCGGGAAAGGGAAAACCCTCCCACCCTCCCCACCCCGTCACGGCTAGCAAGTATGACTAATAGTGAGCGAGTTGCAGCGGAAAGTCGCGCCTGCTTACGGTGCCCCCAACGAAACGACCCCGACGCGGTGTCTTCAGCACCGGCCGGGGTCTGACCAAAGATCGACCAAGGCAGAAAGCACCGATCTCATGGCTGCCCAGCACTTTAGTCCCGCCCTGCCCGCGCCCGGGGCGCCGCGTCCGCACCGCGCGGCCAAGTCCGGCTACGGCAAGCAGGCCGCCCCCGGTCAAGGCCCTTCCCACCCCGCCGACTTCGCTTCCCTGCCGGAGCGCGAGCGGTACGTCGCCGCGTACCTCGACCGCCTCCCCGAGGGCGCCGCGATGGACATCAAGTCGCTGGCCAAGGATCTTCCCCTGTACGGCCAGATGGCCATCGGCACCGCCCTCCGCGCGCTCGCGGTGGCCGGGCACCTGCGCCGCGTACGACGCCGGGTCGACGGCGACGGGACGTGCCGGTGGGTGACGTACACCTACTGGTCCCGGACCGCCCACGACAACGAGTGGTGGACCACCGCGCTCTCCGGCGGGGCCGCCACCCCGGCATCCGCGCCGGTGGCCGTGCCCCCGCAGCGCCCCGCCCCCGAGCCGCCCGCGCCCCCGCAGTCGGGCGCGCCCTCCGCCGCCTACCTCGCCCTCGCCGGACTCGGCCGCCGCGACCCCCGGCTGACGCTCTCCGCCGCCGACTGCGCCGCCCTGGAACCGCTCGCCGCCGCCTGGTTCGCGCGCGGTGCGGGCGCCGAGCACCTGGCGTCGGCGCTCACCGCCGGACTGCCGGAGGACGTCACGCACCCGCTTGGTCTGGTGCGTCGCCGCCTCGCCGACAAGATGCCGCCGCACGTCCCGGACGCGCCCCGCCCCGCGCCCGACCTCCGGGTCGAGTGCGTCGAGTGCGGCCGCCCCGGCCCGGCGGCCGCACTCCGGGACGGCCTCTGCCACCCGTGCCGGGGCACCCACGCCCAGCCATCGACTCCGGACCGGGCCAACGACGTCGCGACCCGCGTCGCCGGACTCCGGGGACTGATGCGGACACCCTGAGCACGTACGCTCACGCGGAGTACGCGGGTGATCACTGGTGCACGCCATGGACGTACCGCCGGATTGTCGGCATGACACCACTGCCCACCGCGGTCACCCCCCACGCTCCGGCCACCGCGAGCGCGTTCACCCAGCGCTTCAGCTCCACCCCGCGCGGCGCCCGGCTCGCCCGGCGGCTCGCCCTGCACCAGCTTGACACCTGGGGCGTGCCGTACGGCAGCACGGCCTCCGACACCGCCGCCGTGCTCGTCGCCGAACTCGCCGCCAACGCCGTCACGCACGGCCGCGTCCCCGGCCGGGACTTCGAACTGGTCGTCCGTCTCGCCGGCTGCACCCTGCGCATCGAGGTCTCCGACACCAGGGGCGAACACCGCCCGCCGTCCGGCGCCGTGGCCGAGCCCGCACCGCTCGCAGAGGAGGGCCGAGGACTGCTCCTGGTGGCGGCCCTCGCCACACGGTGGGAGGTGCTGGACCGGGCACCGGTGGGCAAGACGGTCGCGGCGGAGCTGGAGCTGGATAGTGAGAAATTCTGAAAGTGGGAATCTCGCACATTCCTCCCTGCCCGGGTATGCTGCATCCACGAGGCAGACACGGAATGCGGAGAGGGAGGTCACTTATGGCTGCGACCACGTTCCATGCCGGTGTGCGCGACAAGGGGCAGCTGACGCTGCCCGCAGGGGTCCGCGAGGCGCTGGGAGTCTCCCCGGGTGACGAGCTTGAGTTCGCCATCAACGACGACGGCGTTGTCGAGGTGCACGGACTACGGAAGATCCGCACGGACCAGGCGTGGTTCTGGACGGAGCGGTGGCAGGCGGGTGAGCGTGACGCGAGCGAGGACATCGCCGCAGGGCGCACCACCCGGCATGAGGACGTGGACGAGATGTTCGCGCACCTCGCCGAGGAGAACTGACCCCGACCCCTGGGAGGCCCATTGCCGACTTTCGAGACGACCGCTCGCTTCGACCGTGATTTCAAGAAGCTCCTCCCCGAGGAGCGGGCACGGTTCCAGGACTGCGTTCGCAAGAAGTTCGTGCCGGACGCGGCTCACGGGCGGTTTCGGCCCGGCCTCCGGGTCAAGCCGGTCCAGGGAGTGCCACTCCCGGCCGGCGCACGTCCCGTCATGGAGATGACTTGGGCGCCCGACGGGCGTGCCACCTGGCAGTACGCGGACGAAGTCCGCGCGGGTGAGCCGCATATCGTCTGGCGCCGGGTCGGTGGGCACGAGATCTTCGATCCCGGCCCCGCTTGAGGGGCAGAGGGCCGCATCCGACGCGGTGCGGCCCTCGGTGCTTTCCGTCGGCGGCCTTCCGGCTCCGGCGTGCGCCCGCGCATACGCGAAGACCCCGACCTCAGTGTTTCCACTGACGGCGGGGTCTTTTCGGCACTTCTTGCGAAGTGCCCCCGGCAGGATTCGAACCTGCGCACCCGGCTCCGGAGGCCGATGCTCTATCCCCTGAGCTACGGGGGCGTATCGCTGTGGTGCTCTGCGACGGGTGAAACACTACCAGTTCCCACGGGGTGCCCGTGAACAGGTATTCCGCGTCATCGCGGGAGGGCGCCCGCCCCCTCGTACACACATCCGGCCATCCTCGGCAGGCCCTCTCCGGGGGCGGAAGTGGGCAAAACCCGGACGCAGCCCCTCCGGCGCGCCTACCCTCGAAGGGTGTCTGGGGCATGCGGCCGCGTGCTTGTTGTCGACGACAACAAGGTCATCCGGCAATTGATCAGGGTCAACCTTGAGCTGGAGGGCTTCGAGGTCGTGACCGCGGGCGATGGTGTCGAGTGTCTGGATCTCGTGCACCGGGTCCGCCCCGACGTGATCACGCTCGATGTGGTCATGCCCCGGCTCGACGGCCTCCAGACCGCCACCCGGCTGCGGTCCGACCCGCGCACCGGGCACCTGCCGCTCGCGATCGTCAGCGCCTGCACGCCGTACGAGGTGGACCACGGGGTCGCCGCCGGGGTGGACGCGTTCCTCGCCAAGCCGTTCGAGCCGGGTGAGCTGGTGATGCTCGTGCGCCGGCTCGTCGAGCGCGGCCGCCCACCGGTGCGGGCCGGCGGGCCGGGTGCCGGGCGGGCGGACCGCACCGTCGGCTGACCGCATGGCGAAACCGGTTCGCGAAGGGCCCCCCTCCCTCCCATACGCTGGTCCCGTGACCCCCGTCGATCTCTCCACGACCGTGCTGCACGCCGTGCGCCGCGCGGTACGCGAGGACGCCCTGCGCGCGCCCGTGCCCGCGCGCGTACGGGTGGAGAGGACCCGGCCCGGTGGGCGTGGCGACTACGCCAGCGCCGTCGCGCTCCAGCTCGCCGGCCCCGCAGGCCTCGGCGCCCGCGAGGTCGCCGAGATCCTGCGCGACCGGCTCGCCGGAGCCCCCGGAGTCGCCGGGGTCGAGATCACCGGACCCGGCTTCCTCAACTTCACGCTCGACGCCGCCACCGGCGCCGCCGCCCACCGCGCCCTCGTCCACCGGGTGCGGGAGGAAGGGGAGCGGTACGGGTACGGGGACGCCCTCGCCGGACAGCGGTTGCTGCTCGTCCACGCCCGCGAGGTCCGGGCCGCCGTCACCGCCGACGCCGTCCGCCGCCTCCTGGCCGCCCAGGGCGCCGACGTACGCATCGGCTGCGAGGGCGAGCCCGACCCGGACTGGACGCGGCTCGGGGTGCGTACGGAGGCGTCCGGCGCTCAGGCGGAAGCCCCCATACGCCCCGTCCCCGCCGGCGAAACCGCCGCCGCCCTCCTGACCCGGCTCGGCCCCGACGCCGCCCGCTGGGGCCTCCTCCGCGCCGCCGGGCACGACCGTGCCCCCCTCGGGCCCGAGCTCCTCGCGCAGACCGAGGCCAACGCCCTCTTCCGCGTCCGTTACGCGGACGCCCGCGCCCGTGCCGTCGTCCGGGAGGCGGCCCGGCTCGGGGTCGCCCTCGCGGGGCCCGGCGAGGACATCGACGCGACTGGAGCCGCCGCAGCGCCCAGCCAGGACATACACGCGACCGCGGCCACCGCAGGGCCGCGCATCGACGCCACCGAGGCGTCCACCGCCCTGCTGACGCTGCTCGACGCGCACCCCGCCGTCCTCGCGGGCGCCGCCCGCCACCGCGCCCCCGACCGGCTCGCCCGGCACCTGGACGCGGTCGCCGGTGCCTTCTTCGACTTCCACGACGCCGCCCCACCGCTCCCCGTCGGGGACGAGAAACCCTCGGCCGCCCACCGCTCCCGGACGGCCCTCGCCGAAGCCGCCGGGACGGTGCTGGCCGGCGGCCTGTCCCTGCTCGGCGTCAGCGCGCCCGAACACCTCTGAGCACCCCGAGAGAGCAGAGCAACACGATGAGCCGATCCGCACACCCCGCCGGACCCCGTCACGCCGACGTCATGTCCGAGGGCCACTACCTCGCCCCCGCCGACGACCTCAACGTCCTGGACGAGAAGGTGTGGTCCCGCACCGTCACCCGTGACGAGCACGGCGCCGTCACCGTCGGCGGGCTCACGGTCTCCCGCCTCGCCGAGGAGTTCGGCACCCCCGCCTACTTCCTGGACGAGGCCGACTTCCGGGCCCGCTGCCGCGCCTGGTCCGACGCCTTCGGGCCCGGGGCGGACGTCTTCTACGCGGGCAAGGCGTTCCTCTCCCGGGCCGTCGTGCGCTGGCTCAAGGAGGAGGGGCTCAACCTCGACGTCTGCTCGGGCGGCGAGCTGGCCACCGCGCTCGACGCCGGGATGCCCGCCGAGCGCATCGCCTTCCACGGCAACAACAAGACCGTCGAGGAGATCCAGCGCGCCGTCGCGGCGGGCGTCGGACGCATCGTCCTCGACTCCTTCCAGGAGATCGTCCGCGTCGCGCACGTCGCGCAGAGCCTCGGCAAGCGCCAGCGCGTCCAGATCCGGGTGACCGTCGGCGTCGAGGCCCACACCCACGAGTTCATCGCCACCGCCCACGAGGACCAGAAGTTCGGCATCGCGCTCGCGGACGGACAGGCCGCCGAGGCCGTACGCCGGGCGCTCACCCTGGACGGGCTCGAACTCGTCGGCATCCACTCCCACATCGGCTCCCAGATCTTCGACATGGCCGGCTTCGAGGTCTCCGCCCGCCGCGTCGTGCAGCTCCTCGCCGAGGTGCGCGACGAGCACGGCGTCGAGCTGCCCGAGATCGACCTCGGCGGCGGCCTCGGTATCGCGTACACCTCCGACGACGACCCGCGCGAACCGCACGAGATCGCCAAGTCGCTCGGCGACATCGTGACCCGCGAGTGCGAGGCCGCCGGTCTCGCCACCCCCCGCATCTCCGTCGAGCCCGGCCGCGCCATCGTCGGCCCGACCGCCTTCACGCTGTACGAGGTCGGCACGGTCAAGCCGCTGGAGGGCCTGCGCACCTACGTGAGCGTCGACGGCGGCATGTCGGACAACATCCGGACCGCGCTGTACGACGCCGAGTACAGCGTCGCGCTCGCCTCGCGGACCTCGGACGCCGAACCGATGCTCGTCCGGGTCGTCGGCAAGCACTGCGAGAGCGGCGACATCGTGGTCAAGGACGCCTACCTGCCGTCCGACCTGGCCCCCGGCGACCTGATCGCCGTGCCCGCCACCGGCGCGTACTGCCGCTCGATGGCGAGCAACTACAACCACGCCCTGCGCCCGCCGGTCGTCGCCGTGCGGGACGGGGAGGCACGGGTCATCGTCCGGCGCGAGACGGAGGAAGATCTCCTGCGTCTCGACGTCGGCTGATGGCGTATTTCCGGGGGCGTACCACGCTGTCCCCATAAACATCTCAGGATCCGGACGGGTGGCGGGAACACCCGTCCGGTGAGTGAGACTGGTCCGTACTACAGGTGTAAAGGAAACGAGGTCGGATGATGCGTACGCGTCCGCTGAAGGTGGCGCTGCTGGGCTGTGGTGTGGTCGGCTCAGAGGTGGCGCGCATCATGACGACGCACGCCGACGACCTCGCCGCGCGCATCGGCGCGCCGGTGGAGCTCGCCGGTGTCGCCGTCCGCCGGCCCTCCAAGGTGCGCGAGGGCATCGACCCCGCCCTGATCACCACGGACGCGACCGCCCTCGTCAAACGCGGCGACATCGACGTCGTCATCGAGGTCATCGGCGGCATCGAGCCCGCCCGCACGCTGATCAGGACCGCCTTCGAGCACGGCGCGAGCGTCGTCTCCGCCAACAAGGCCCTGCTCGCCGAGGACGGCGCCGCCCTGCACGCCGCCGCCGAGCAGCACGGCCGGGACCTCTATTACGAGGCCGCCGTGGCCGGTGCCATCCCGCTCGTACGGCCGCTGCGCGAGTCGCTGGCCGGCGACAAGGTCAACCGGGTGCTCGGCATCGTCAACGGCACCACCAACTTCATCCTCGACAAGATGGACACCAGCGGCGCCGGATACTCCGAGGCGCTGGACGAGGCCACCGCCCTCGGTTACGCGGAGGCCGACCCCACCGCCGACGTGGAGGGCTTCGACGCCGCCGCCAAGGCCGCCATCCTCGCCGGGATCGCCTTCCACACCCGGGTGAGGATCGGCGACGTGCACCGCGAGGGCATCACCGAGGTCACCGCCGCCGACATCGCCTCCGCCCGCCGCATGGGGTGCACCGTCAAGCTCCTCGCCATCTGCGAGCGCGCCGCCGACGGCGCCTCCGTGACGGCCCGCGTGCACCCCGCGATGATCCCGCTGAGCCACCCGCTCGCCTCGGTGCGCGAGGCGTACAACGCGGTGTTCGTGGAGGCCGAGGCGGCCGGGCAGCTGATGTTCTACGGCCCCGGCGCCGGCGGGGCGCCCACCGCGTCCGCCGTCCTCGGCGACCTCGTGGCCGTCTGCCGCAACAAGCTCAACGAGGCCCCCGGGCCCGGCGAGTCCGCGTACACCCGCCTGCCGGTGAGCCCCATGGGCGACGTCGTCACGCGGTACCACATCAGCCTCGACGTGGCCGACAAGCCGGGCGTGCTCGCCCAGGTCGCGACGGTCTTCGCCGACCAGGGCGTATCCATCGATACGGTCCGCCAGCAGAGCCGGCCGGACAGTCAGGAAACCGACGGCGAGGCCTCTCTCGTCGTCGTCACCCACCGCGCGCCCGACGCCGCCCTCTCCGGGACCGTCGAAGCGCTGCGCAAGCTCGACACCGTGCGCGGTGTCGCCAGCATCATGCGTGTTGAAGGGGAGTAAGGACCCATGACCACCAAGGGCACCCACCAGTGGCGCGGCATCATCGAGGAGTACCGGGACCGTCTCCCGGTCACGAGCACGACGCCGGTCGTCACGCTCCGTGAGGGCGGTACGCCGCTCGTCCCCGCTCAGGTCCTCTCCGAGCGCACGGGCTGCGAGGTGCACCTCAAGGTCGAGGGCGCCAACCCCACCGGGTCCTTCAAGGACCGCGGCATGACCATGGCCATCACCCGGGCCAAGGAGGAGGGCGCGCAGGCCGTCATCTGCGCCTCCACCGGCAACACCTCCGCCTCGGCCGCCGCCTACGCGGTCCGGGCCGGCATGGTCTGCGCGGTCCTCGTGCCGCAGGGCAAGATCGCGCTCGGCAAGATGGGCCAGGCCCTCGTGCACGGCGCCAAGATCCTCCAGGTCGACGGCAACTTCGACGACTGCCTGACGCTGGCCCGCTCGCTCTCGGACAACTACCCGGTCGCGCTGGTCAATTCGGTCAACCCGGTCCGTATCGAGGGCCAGAAGACCGCCGCCTTCGAGATCGTCGACGCGCTCGGCGACGCCCCGGACATCCACGTCCTCCCGGTCGGCAACGCCGGCAACATCACCGCGTACTGGAAGGGCTACACCGAGTACGCCGGGGACGGCATGTCGACGCACAAGCCGCGCATGTGGGGCTTCCAGGCGTCCGGCTCCGCGCCCATCGTGCGCGGCGAGGTCGTCAAGGACCCGTCGACCATCGCCACCGCGATCCGGATCGGCAACCCGGCCTCCTGGAACTACGCGCTGGCCGCGCGCGACGAGTCCGGCGGTTTCATCGACGAGGTCACGGACCGTCAGATCCTGTCCGCCTACCGGCTGTTGGCCTCCCAGGAGGGCGTCTTCGTGGAGCCCGCCTCGGCCGCGTCCGTCGCCGGCCTGCTGAAGGCCGCCGAAGAGGGCAAGGTCGACCCCGGCCAGCGCATCGTCTGCACGGTGACCGGCAACGGCCTCAAGGACCCCGACTGGGCCGTCGCGGGCGCCCCGCAGCCCGTCACCGTCCCGGTCGACGCGGCCGCCGCCGCCGAGAAGCTGGGCCTGGCGTAACCACGTAACACCCGAACCCCCGGGCCGGTCCGCACGACGGCCCGGGGCAGCGCGCGACGACTCGTCAGAAAGAGCGTCCTACCGGCCCTTTCCGGCGACAAGAGCGCACCGCGGGCGTGCGACACGCATCGTGCGCCTCCTGTGCGCCCTATGTCGCCACAGAACCTTCCTTCGATAAGCTGTACCCAACCCGCCCCGCCGCATCTGCCGGGGTGCCCCGGGCCGTTGCGGCTCCCCCGAACAACCCCCGCCCGCAGCCCCCGGAATCCCCGCCGCCTCACAAGGAGAGTCGTCACAGCGATGGCCGGTCCCGCCTTCCGAGCCGCCGCCGTCCGGGTGCGCGTCCCCGCGACCAGCGCCAACCTGGGCCCCGGTTTCGACGCCCTCGGCCTGTCGCTCGGCCTGTACGACGACGTCGTCGTCCGCGTCGCAGACTCCGGACTGCACATCGACATCGCCGGTGAGGGCGCGGACACCCTGCCCCGCGACGAGAAGCACCTGCTCGTACGGTCCCTGCGCACCGCCTTCGACCTGCTCGGCGGACAGCCGCGCGGCCTGGAGATCGTCTGCGCCAACCGCATCCCGCACGGACGCGGCCTCGGCTCCTCCTCCGCCGCCATCTGCGCCGGAATCGTCGCCGCCCGCGCCGTGACGACCGGCGGTGACGCCCGCCTCGACGACGCGGCCCTGCTGGAGCTCGCCACCGAGATCGAGGGCCACCCCGACAACGTCGCGGCCTGCCTGCTCGGCGGATTCACGCTCGCCTGGATGGACGGCGCCTCCGCCCGCGCGATCCGGATGGATCCCGCTGATTCCATCGTTCCGGTGGTCTTCGTCCCCGGCAAGCCGGTGCTCACCGAGACCGCCCGCGGCCTCCTCCCGCGCACCGTCCCGCACGTCGACGCCGCCTTCAACGCCGGCCGTGCCGCCCTCCTCGTCGAGGCCCTGACCAGGCGCCCCGAGCTGCTGCTCACGGCCACCGAGGACCGGCTGCACCAGGACTACCGCGCGCCCGCCATGGCCGAGAGCGTCGAACTCGTCGGCCGGCTGCGCGCCGAGGGCGTCCCCGCGGTCATCTCCGGCGCCGGACCGACGGTGCTGGCCCTGGCCGGCGACGGCGACGCCGACAAGGTCGCCCGACTGGCGGGCGAGGGATGGGCGGCCAACCGGCTCGCTCTCGACGCGCAGGGCGCGAGCGTCCTGCCCC
The DNA here is from genome assembly GCF_044761525.1 of Streptomyces sp. NPDC097595. NCBI lineage: Bacteria > Bacillati > Actinomycetota > Actinomycetes > Kitasatosporales > Streptomycetaceae > Streptomyces > Streptomyces sp. NPDC097595. The sequence goes on from NZ_JBIWCN010000002.1 coordinate 112,276, forward strand.
TGGCCCCGTAGCCCGCGAGGCCACTGGCCGAGAAGTGATTGCCGGTGAGTGAGAGGGGGAATGTTTGTTGGAGCCGGTAGTGTTAACCTCAAGTCTGCAATCGACGTCCATGAGGCGCGTTGCTTCGTGTCCCCTTCGGGACCACCATTTCTTCCGGGAGCCTCCCCAACTGCCTGAGCAGCCTGCCTGAGCAGTTGCGAGCACGCTCCGGAACCGGCACGACACCCCTCGCTCGTCCAGGAGTGGGCCGAGCAGGGGGATGCTCGCGCCGGGCACATGCACACCTCATCTCTCCGCCGTTCCATCCGGCGGACCACCGCCCCGGCACGGGCCGCACCAACCAGGGACCGCAGCCGGACAGCACAACCGGTCGCCGAGCCAGAAGGCCGACGTCCGCTCCAGGGAAGGACCCTTCGTGAGCGACACCACCGATCTGATGGGCGTGACTGCCGACAAGAACGTCGACAGCGCCGCGCCCGCCGAAGGTGCTGCCACTGGCACCACCGCACGGCGCCGCCGCTCCGGCACCGGCCTTGACGGCATGGTCCTGGCCGAGCTGCAGCAGGTCGCGTCCGGCCTCGGCATCAAGGGCACCGCGCGGATGCGCAAGAGCCAGCTGATCGAGGTCATCAAGGAGGCCCAGGCCGGCGGCGGCTCCTCCGCCCCCAAGGCCAAGGCAGCCGCGGCCCCCGCCGAGGGCGCCGAGACCAAGCCGAAGCGCCGCGCCACCTCCAAGGCGCGCACCGGCGCCGACGAGGCCCCGGCCGCCGCGCCCGCCGACAAGGCCACGGCCCAGCAGCAGATCGACATCCCGGGCCAGCCGGCCAGCGACGACCAGCCCGCGGGCGAGCGCCGTCGCCGCCGTGCCACCGCGCAGGCGGGCAGCCCGGAGAGCAAGCCGGACGCCAAGGCGCAGACCAAGGACCGCGCCCAGGACGAGCCGAAGCAGGAGCAGAAGCACGAGGCGCCCGCCGAGGACCGCTCCGCCGACGCCAAGGCCGAGGCCGGCGCCGACAACGCCGAGGGGCGTCGCGGCGACCGCCAGGACCGCGGCCAGCGCGGTGAGCGGGGCGAGCAGCGCCGCGACCGCCAGCGCGACCGCCAGCGCGGCAAGGGCGACGACCAGCAGGGCGGCAACCGCCGCCAGGGCGGCGGCGGCCAGAGCCAGGGCGGCAACAACGGCCCGCAGGACGACGGCTACGACGACGAGGGCGGCCGGCGCGGCCGTCGCGGGCGCTACCGCGACCGCCGGGGCCGTCGCGGGCGCGACGACTTCGCCGCCGACGCCCCGCCCGTCACCGACGACGACGTCCTGATCCCCGTCGCGGGCATCCTGGACATCCTCGACAACTACGCGTTCATCCGGACCTCCGGCTACCTGCCCGGCCCGAACGACGTGTACGTCTCGCTCGCCCAGGTCCGCAAGAACGGCCTGCGCAAGGGGGACCACGTCACCGGTGCGGTGCGCCAGCCCAAGGACGGCGAGCGCCGCGAGAAGTTCAACGCGCTGGTCCGCCTCGACTCGGTCAACGCCGGAGCGCCCGAATCGGGCCGCGGCCGCCCCGAGTTCCAGAAGCTGACCCCGCTCTACCCGCAGGACCGGCTCCGCCTGGAGACCGACTCCAACGTCCTGACGACGCGGATCATCGACCTGGTCGCCCCCATCGGCAAGGGCCAGCGCGGTCTGATCGTGGCCCCGCCGAAGACCGGTAAGACCATGATCCTCCAGGCCATCGCCAACGCGATCACGGTCAACAGCCCCGAGTGCCACCTGATGGTCGTCCTCGTGGACGAGCGTCCGGAAGAGGTCACCGACATGCAGCGGTCGGTGAAGGGCGAGGTCATCTCCTCGACCTTCGACCGCCCCGCCGAGGACCACACCACGGTCGCCGAGCTGGCCATCGAGCGCGCCAAGCGCCTCGTGGAGCTGGGCCACGACGTGGTCGTCCTGCTGGACTCGATCACCCGCCTGGGACGCGCGTACAACCTCGCCGCCCCGGCCTCCGGGCGCATCCTGTCCGGTGGTGTCGACTCGACCGCGCTCTACCCGCCGAAGCGCTTCTTCGGTGCCGCGCGCAACATCGAGGACGGCGGCTCGCTGACCATCCTGGCCACCGCGCTGGTCGAGACCGGCTCGCGCATGGACGAGGTGATCTTCGAGGAGTTCAAGGGCACCGGCAACATGGAGCTCAAGCTCGACCGCAAGCTCTCCGACAAGCGGATCTTCCCGGCGGTGGACGTCGACGCGTCCTCCACCCGCAAGGAGGAAATCCTGCTCGGCAGCGAGGAGTTGGGGATCGTCTGGAAGCTGCGCCGGGTGCTGCACGCACTCGACCAGCAGCAGGCCATCGAGCTTCTGCTCGACCGGATGAAGAAGACCCAGTCGAACGCGGAGTTCCTGCTCCAGATCCAGAAGACGACGCCGGCCCCGGGCAACAACAACGACTAGTTGTCGCCCCCCCGGCAGCACACAGGGCCGCCCCCGCACTTCCGGTGCGGGGGCGGCCCTGTGCCGTACACCGTTGCCGTTCCGAGACCTTCACCACACGGGCACGGCCGCGCGGCACCCTCGTACGGCCGTTGTACGGGCCACGAAACCGCAGGTGAGCGCCGGAATACCGGTCGTTCCGGCGGTCGCGCGAGCCGTTCCGTGCCCATCCGGGGGCCACAGCGGCCTGTGCCACGCTTTTTGTCGCCACCACTCCAAGAGGGGGTACCCGGACAGCAACCGACGGAACGAGGGAGAGCCATGAGCGAGCGAAGCGGGAGCAACGGCCGAATACGGGCCACCGGCAAACGCCGGAGGAAGCCGTCCCGCGGCCGCCGGGCGAAGCGCATAGCCGTCTGGAGCCTGGCCGGCGCGGTCGTCGTGGGCGGTGCGGGGCTCGGCTACGCGTACGTCCACCTCAACGGCAATCTCCAGGCCGTCGACATCGACACCGCGCTCGGCAAGGACCGCCCGGAGAACGTCGACAACGGCTCCGAGGACATCCTCGTGCTCGGCTCCGACTCCCGCTCCGGCGCGAACGGCAAGTACGGCGCCGACGGCGGCGGGGCCCGCTCCGACACGGCGATGGTCGTCCACGTCAACAAGGGGCACAAGACCGCGAGTGTGGTCTCCATCCCGCGCGACACCCTGGTCACCCGGCCCGACTGCACCGGCGACGTCAGCGGCGACCCGGTGGCCGGGCAGCAGCGCGCCATGTTCAACACGGCGTACGAGGTCGGCGGGCCGGCCTGCGCGGTCAAAACCGTCGAATCGATGTCCGGCATCCGCATGGACCACTACATCGAGGTCGACTTCACCGGCTTCAAGAAGCTGATCGACAAGCTCGGCGGCGTCGACATCACCACCACCAAGGCGATCGACGACCCCGACAGCCACCTGGACCTCGAACCCGGCACCCACACCCTGGACGGCGAGCAGTCCCTCGGCCTGGTCCGCACCCGGCACAGCGTCGGCGACGGCAGCGACCTCGGCCGCATCCAGCTCCAGCAGGCGTTCATCAAGGCGCTGATGCAGCAGGTCAAGAGCGTGGGCGTGTTCGACGGCACCAAGCTGTACGGCATCGCGGACACCGCCACCAAGGCCGTCACCACCGACTCCGACCTCGGCTCGGTCACCAAGCTCGCCGGCTTCGCCAAGGGGCTCAAGGGCCTCGGCTCCGACAACGTGAACATGGTGACCCTGCCCGTCGAGTACGACCCCGCCGACCCCAACCGCGTCATCCCGCTGGAGAAGGCGGACCGGCAGGTCTGGGACGCGCTCCGCGCCGACCAGCCGGTCCCCGCCTCCGCGACGAAGCAGTCGGCCGGCGACAAGGGCGACGCCGGCAAGATCGTCCGCTGAGCCGGGAGCCGGGGGAATACCCGGCCGTCCACCCTGGTTTTGGGAGATACGGCCGGTCCTGGCAGACTGGTACGTCGGCCCCGGTTCACGGGCGCGCAATCCGCGCGTACGACCCGGAGCCCTCCCGAACCTAGGAGACACCCTTGAAGCGCGACATCCACCCCCAGTACGTCGAGACGCAGGTCAGCTGCACCTGTGGCGCGTCGTTCACCACCCGCTCCACGCTGGACAGCGGCACCATCCGTGCCGAGGTCTGCTCCGAGTGCCACCCGTTCTACACGGGCAAGCAGAAGATCCTCGACACCGGTGGCCGTGTGGCCCGCTTCGAGGCCCGCTTCGGCAAGGGCGCCAAGGCCGCCGGCAAGTAGCGAGCCGTCCGCGCCGGTCCGCGGTGCCCTTTTCCGGGGCGCCGTGGCCGGCGTTTTTTTCCGGTCCGGGCACGGGGTCTCCGTACCCCGGCCCCGGCAGGCACCCACCGGCCGGCAGGCACGACGAGCGAAGGAACCAGGAGCCCGAGATGTTCGAGGCGGTCGAGGAACTGATCGGCGAGCACGCCGATCTCGAGAAGCAGCTCGCCGACCCCGCGGTCCACGCCGACCAGGGCAACGCGCGCAAGCTCAACAAGCGCTACGCGGAGCTGAGCCCGATCGTCGCGACGTACCGCTCCTGGAAGCAGTCCGGTGACGACATCGAGACCGCCCGCGAGTTCGCCGCCGACGACCCCGACTTCGCCGCCGAGGTCAAGGAGCTGGAGCAGCAGCGCGAGGAGCTCACCGAGAAGCTGCGCCTCCTGCTCGTCCCCCGGGACCCCAGCGACGACAAGGACGTGCTCCTGGAGATCAAGGCCGGGGCGGGCGGCGACGAGTCCGCGCTGTTCGCCGGCGATCTGCTGCGCATGTACCTGCGCTACGCCGAGCGCGTCGGCTGGAAGACCGAGATCATCGACTCCACCGAGTCCGAGCTCGGCGGCTACAAGGACGTCCAGGTCGCCGTGAAGACCAAGGGCGGCAACGGGGCCACCGAGCCCGGCCAGGGCGTCTGGGCCCGGATGAAGTACGAGGGAGGGGTGCACCGCGTGCAGCGCGTGCCCTCCACCGAGTCCCAGGGCCGCATCCACACCTCCGCCGCCGGTGTCCTCGTGACGCCCGAGGCCGAGGAGGTCGACGTCGAGATCCTCGCCAACGACCTCCGCATCGACGTCTACCGCTCGTCGGGACCCGGCGGCCAGTCCGTCAACACGACCGACTCCGCCGTCCGCATCACGCACCTGCCGACCGGCGTCGTCGCCTCCTGCCAGAACGAGAAGAGCCAGCTCCAGAACAAGGAGCAGGCGATGCGCATCCTGCGCTCCCGGCTCCTCGCCGCCGCCCAGGAGGCCGCCGAGCAGGAGGCTTCGGACGTACGTCGCAGCCAGGTGCGCACGGTCGACCGTTCCGAGAAGATCCGGACGTACAACTTCCCGGAAAACCGGATCTCGGACCACCGCGTCGGCTTCAAGGCGTACAACTTGGACCAGGTGCTCGACGGTGACCTGGACGCGGTGATCCAGGCGTGCGTCGACGCCGACTCCGCCGCCAAGCTGGCCGCCGCCTGAGCCCACCGCCCGCCCCGCCCCGCTCGTGAACCCGTACGGAGAACCGCGATGAACCTGCTGCTCGCCGAGGTGGCCCAGGCCACCCAGCGGCTGGCCGACGCCGGTGTTCCCTCGCCGAGATTCGATGCCGAGGAACTCGCCGCGTTCGTGCACGGAGTCAAGCGGGGCGAGCTGCACAACGTGCCGGACGCCGACTTCGACGCCCGCTACTGGGAGACCATCGCCCGCCGCGAGGCCCGCGAACCCCTCCAGCACATCACCGGCCGCGCCTTCTTCCGCTACCTGGAGCTCCAGGTCGGCCCCGGCGTCTTCGTGCCCCGCCCCGAGACCGAGTCGGTCGTCGGCTGGGCCATAGACGCCGTCCGCGCGATGGACGTCGTCGAGCCGCTGATCGTGGACCTGTGCACCGGCTCCGGCGCCATCGCCCTCGCCATGGCCCAGGAGGTCCCGCGCTCCCGTGTGCACGCCGTGGAGCTCTCCGAGGACGCCCTGAAGTGGACCCGGAAGAACGCCGAGAACTCCCGCGTCACCGTCCACCGCGGCGACGCGCTCACCGCCCTGCCCGAGCTGGACGGCCAGGTCGACCTGGTCATCTCCAACCCGCCGTACATCCCGCTCACCGAGTGGGAGTACGTGGCGCCCGAGGCGCGCGACCACGACCCCGAGATGGCGCTGTTCTCCGGCGAGGACGGCCTCGACACCATCCGGGGCATCGAGCGCACCGCGCACCGCCTGCTCCGCCCCGGCGGCCTCGTCGTCATCGAGCACGCCGACACCCAGGGCGGCCAGGTGCCCTGGATCTTCACCGAGGAGCGGGGCTGGGCCGACGCGGCCGACCACCCCGACCTCAACCGGCGACCCCGGTTCGCCACCGCCCGCAAGGCGATGCCGTGACCCGCGCCCCGCACCCCTACCCGTACATGCTTGAGGAGGCCGGCTGATGGCACGGCGATACGACTGCAACGACGCGACCGACCGCACGACGGGGCTGCGCGAAGCCGCGTCGGCCGTCCGCCGCGGCGAGCTCGTCGTGCTGCCCACCGACACCGTGTACGGGATCGGCGCGGACGCCTTCGCCACCGAGGCGGTCGGCGACCTCCTGGAGGCCAAGGGCCGGGGCCGCAACATGCCCTCGCCGGTCCTCATCGGCTCCCCGAACACCCTGCACGGCCTGGTCACCGACTTCTCCGAGCAGGCGTGGGAGCTGGTCGACGCCTTCTGGCCGGGCGCCCTGACCCTGGTCGCCAAGCACCAGCCCTCGCTCCAGTGGGACCTCGGCGACACCCGGGGCACCGTCGCCGTCCGGATGCCGCTGCACCCGGTCGCCATCGAGCTCCTCACCGAGGTCGGCCCGATGGCCGTGTCCAGCGCCAACCTGACCGGCCACCCCTCGCCGGAGGACTGCGACGCGGCCCAGGAGATGCTCGGCGACTCCGTCTCCGTCTACCTCGACGGCGGCCCGACCCCCGGCATCGTGCCCTCCTCCATCGTCGACGTCACCGGCAAGGTGCCCGTCCTGCTGCGCGCCGGAGCCATCTCGGCGGAGGAGCTGCGCAAGGTGGTCCCCGACCTCGAGGTGGCCAATTGACCGCCCCCGAGGGGCGTGGCATAGCGGGGCGGCCCGACACTTTCCGCATCCTCCACGTCAGCACCGGCAACGTCTGCCGCTCGCCGATCACCGAGCGGCTGACCCGGCATGCCCTGGTGCACCGGCTCGGGGACCCGCTCCAGGGCGGGCTGATCGTGGAGAGCGCCGGGACCTGGGGCCACGAGGGCGCCCCGATGGAGGCCAACGCCGAGGTGGTCCTCGCCGACTTCGGCGCCGACGCCACCGGCTTCACCGGCCGTGAGCTGCTGGACGAGCACGTGATCCGTGCCGACCTCGTGCTCACGGCCACCCGCGACCACCGCGCCCAGGTCATCTCCATGGGCCACTCGGCCGGGCTGCGCACCTTCACGCTGAAGGAGTTCACCAGGCTGGTGCGGGCCATAGACCCGGCCACCCTGCCCGACGCCCGCGAGGAGGGCGTGGTCGAGCGTGCCCGCGCCCTGGTCCGGGCCGCCGCGGCGCTGCGCGGCTGGCTGCTCGCCCCGACCGTGGACGCCGACGAGGTCCACGACCCGTACGGCGCCCCGATCACCTTCTTCCGGTCCATCGGCGACGAGATCAGCCAGGCCCTGGACCCCGTCGTCACCGCGCTGACCGGCGTCTCCGCGCCCCACTGACCCCGCGGCAGCGGGCAGCGGGCCCGTGACGGGCCTACATTGGTCTTACGCCACAGCCCCCGGGCGCCCGGAGCCTCCGATGCCGGTCAACCGATCCGCCGCACCCCCGTCCGACGACGGCCGCCTGCCGCAGGACTTCGGCGCCCTGCTCCGCGAGGACCCCGAGATCGCCGGCGTACTCCTGGGGGAGCTGCACCGCCAGTCCGGCACCCTCCAGCTCACCGCCGCCGAGAACTTCACCTCGCCCGCCGTCCTCGCCGCCCTGGGCTCACCCCTCGCCAACAAGTACGCCGAGGGCTACCCCGGCCGCCGCCACCACGGCGGCTGCGCACAGGCGGACGCCGCCGAACGCATCGCCGTCCGCCGCGCCACCGCCCTGTTCGGCGCCGACCACGCCAACGTCCAGCCGCACTCCGGCTCCTCCGCCGTCCTCGCTGCCTACGCCGCGCTGCTGAGCCCCGGCGACACGGTCCTCGCCATGGGTCTCCCGTACGGCGGCCATCTCACGCACGGATCGCCCGCCAACATCTCCGGCCGCTGGTTCGACTTCATCGGCTACGGCACGGACCCGGAGACCGGGCTCATCGACTACGCGCAGGTCCGCGCGCTGGCCCGGGCGCACCGCCCGAAGGCGATCGTCAGCGGCTCCATCGCCTACCCGCGCCACCCGGACCACGCGCTGTTCCGGGACATCTGCGACGAGACCGGCGCTCTCCTGATCGCCGACGCCGCGCATCCGATGGGGCTGATCGCCGGGGGAGCGGCGCCCAGCCCGGTGCCGTACGCGGACGTGGTGTGCGCGACCACGCACAAGGTGCTGCGCGGCCCGAGAGGCGGGCTGCTGCTGTGCCGCGCGGAGTACGCCGAGCGCGTCGACCGGGCGGTCTTCCCGTTCACGCAGGGCGGCGCCCAGATGCACACGATCGCCGCGAAGGCCGTCGCCCTCGGTGAGGCGGCGACGCCGGACTTCGCCGCGTACGCGCACCGCGTGGTCGCCCGCGCCCGGGAGCTGGCGGCGGGGCTCGCGGCGGAGGGCTTCGCGCTCGCCACCGGCGGGACGGACACCCACCTGATCGTCGCGGACCCGGCCCCGCTCGGCGTCGACGGCCCCACCGCCCGGGACCGGCTGGCCGGGGCGGGCATCGTGCTGGACACCTGCGCCCTGCCGTACGGGGACGCCCGCGGCATCCGGCTCGGCACCGCGGCCGTCACCACGCAGGGGCTGGACGAGCGGGACATGACCCGCCTCGCGGTGCTGATGGGCCGGGCGGTGCGCGGCGAGGACGGCGTCCTGGACCGGGTCCGCGAACTGGCCGCTTCCCACCCGCCGTATCCGGGGTGAGAGGGGCCCGTTGATCTGGCCGGGCAGGGCCCGTTGATCTTGCCGAGAGGGCCCGTGCAACCATCGCGGACAGCTTCGTGTCCTCAACCATGGGACCTGTCTAGTTAAGGTGTGGGCTGAGATGGCCGGCGATATCTGTGGGGCAGCCCGTGCGTGATTACCTGCTGACACTCTGTGTCACGGCCGCTGTGACCTACTTGCTCACCGGTCCGGTGCGCAAGTTCGCCATCGCGGTCGGGGCGATGCCCGCGATCCGCGCGCGCGACGTCCACCGCGAACCGACCCCGAGGCTCGGCGGCATCGCCATGTTCGGCGGGCTGTGCGCGGGGCTCATCGTGGCCAACCACCTGGCCAACCTCGACGGCGTCTTCGAGCTCTCCAGCGAGCCCAGGGCGCTGCTCTCCGGGGCGGCGCTGATCTGGCTGATCGGGGTCCTGGACGACAAGTTCGAGATCGACGCCCTGATCAAGCTCGGCGGGCAGATGCTCGCCGCCGCCGTCATGGTCCTCCAGGGCCTCACGATCCTGTGGCTGCCGATCCCGGGCGTCGGGACCGTGGCCCTCACCCCGTGGCAGGGCACGCTGCTCACCGTGGCGCTGGTCGTCATCACGATCAACGCGGTCAACTTCGTGGACGGCCTGGACGGGCTCGCGGCGGGCATGGTGCTCATCGCCGCCGCCGCGTTCTTCCTGTACACCTACCGGCTCTGGTACGGGCACACCATCGAGGCCGCCGCCCCGGCGACGCTGTTCGCGGCGATCCTGATGGGCATGTGCCTCGGCTTCCTGCCGCACAACATGCACCCCGCGCGGATCTTCATGGGCGACTCGGGGTCGATGCTGATCGGTCTGGTGCTCGCGGCCGGCGCGATCTCGGTGACCGGGCAGGTCGACCCGGACACCATGAAGATCTTCGAGGGCAGCGAGCGCCAGGCGACCCACGCGATGCTCCCGGTGTTCATCCCGCTGCTGCTGCCGCTGACCATCATCGCGATCCCGGCGGCGGACCTGGTGCTGGCGATCGTGCGGCGCACCTGGAACGGCCAGTCGCCGTTCGCGGCGGACCGGGGCCACCTGCACCACCGGCTGCTCAACATCGGCCACTCGCACAGCCGGTCGGTGCTGATCATGTACTTCTGGTCGGCGCTGATCGCCTTCGGCGCGGTGGGGTACTCGGTGCACTCGACGTCCCTGTGGATCGTGATCGTGATCGTGGGGCTGAGCGCGCTCGGGCTGATCCTGCTCCTGATGCCCCGGTTCACCCCGCGCGCCCCGCGCTGGGCGGAACGCTTCGTGCCGCCGCGCTACCGCCGCAGACGGCGTCGCCCGGAGGGGCCGGGTGCCGCCGCGTCGGAGGAGGCCGCGGAGGGCCAACAGGAGGCCGTGGACGGCCAGATGAAGACGGGTGCGACGGCCGGGGCGGAGGGGGCCGAGGAGGCCGCCGAGGAGGAGCGTGAGGCGGCTGCCGGGGCTCCCGTCGCCGCCGGGGCCCGGAGCGTCAACGGGGCGACCGCCATCGGCCACCGTTCGCGTACGGCTGACCGGCGGGCGGCCGGTTCCACCCGCCGCTGAACCGGTCACCAACGCCCATTAGCAGACAAAGCGACGTCGCGCACCGCTCACGCGTGCTCGTTAGCCCTCACGTGTGACAGCAAGCACACTTTCTAGGTAAAGACCTCATCAAATAGTTTGTGATACCGTTCACGAAGCCCGGTGACAGAGCCGAAGGACCTGATGTAGCACGGTCCATCGGCCCGAGGCATCGACTCGGACCGGGCCTACGCTCGTCCATGACGACACACTGCCCACCCCCTGCAAGCGGAGCTGCCGCCATGCCGTCCAACGACGTCCGGACTCTCCTCCAGACCGCCGTACCCACCGCTGTCGCCGGCGCCGTAGCCGCCGCGATCAGCGCTGGCGTCGCCGGCGGCAAGGGAGCCCTGGGCGCGATCGTGGGGACGATCGTGGTCATCCTCTTCATGGGGATCGGACTCCTGGTCCTGCAACGGACCGCGAGGTCCATGCCCCACCTCTTCCAGGCGATGGGACTCGCGCTCTACACGGCGCAGCTCCTGCTCCTGTTCATCTTCGTCGCCGTATTCAAGAACACCTCGCTGTTCAACCCGAAGGCGTTCGCGATCACCCTGGTCGCGACGACCCTCGTGTGGATCGGCGCACAGGCGCGTGCGCACATGAAGGCCAAGATCCTTTACGTGGAACCCGAATCCGAGAAGGCCGACAAGGCCGGGAAACCGGGGTCCGACGCGTGAAGGGTAGGGGCGGAATAAGTGCGGGGTCAGGACCCTGCTATCGTCCGGTTCCAACTGCGGCACTGCGGGCGCGTGCATGTGAGCTGACGCCTGCTCGATCGCGAGGCTCACATGCCTGACTGCCGCTCACACATCCGAAACACCAGTCCAGTGCCGAACCGCGGCTGCGCGCCGCGCCGACACAACGAGGTTGCCGTACCTATGCGCCACGCTGAAGGAGCCCGCGGTGAGTGCTGACCCGACACAGGTGCTCGCCTTCGAGACCGATTGCCACCTCTTCGACGGTTGTGGCTTTCCGGCACCCGGCCTGCACTCGTTCCTGTTCGAGCCCCTCTGGGGCGACGCGGACAGCAACTTGTACTTCAACAAGACGATGCTGCTGGCCCTGCTCGGCTCGGTGATCATCGTTGGCTTCTTCTGGGCCGCCTTCCGCAAGCCGAAGTTGGTGCCCGGCAAGCTCCAGATGACGGCCGAGGCGGGTTACGACTTCATCCGCCGCGGCATCGTCTACGAGACGATCGGCAAGAAGGACGGCGAGAAGTACGTCCCGCTGATGGTCTCGCTGTTCTTCGTCATCTGGATGATGAACCTCTGGTCCATCATCCCGGTTGCCCAGTTCCCCGTGACGGCGATCATTTCGTATCCGGCCGCACTGGCCGCGATCGTCTACGTGATCTGGGTCGGACTGACCTTCAAGAAGCACGGCTTCGTCGGCGCCCTCAAGAACTTCACGGGCTACGACAAGAGCCTCGGCGGGGTCCTGCCGCTCTCGATGACCATCGAGTTCTTCTCGAATCTGTTCGTCCGGCCCTTCACGCACGCGGTCCGGCTCTTCGCCAACATGTTCGCGGGCCACACGCTCCTGCTGCTCTTCACGATCGCCAGCTGGTACATGCTCAACGGCATCGGCATCGCCTACGCAGGTGTGTCGTTCGTGATGGTCATCGTGATGACCGCCTTCGAACTCTTCATCCAGGCTGTTCAGGCTTACGTGTTCGTACTGCTGGCCTGCAGCTACATCCAGGGCGCTCTCGCCAAGGGCCACTGAGCACCCCACCTCCTGAAGCACCCGGTGGCCAACCCCCACCGGACATTGAAAGAGAAGGAAGAACCGGCATGTCCGCTCTCCAGACCCTCGCCGCCGGCGTCGAAATCAAGGGCAACCTCGGCTCGATCGGTTACGGCCTCGCCGCGATCGGCCCCGGCGTCGGCATCGGCATCATCTTCGGTAACGGCACCCAGGCGCTCGCCCGTCAGCCCGAGGCTGCCGGTCTCATCCGCGCCAACCAGATCCTCGGCTTCGCCTTCTGTGAGGCGCTCGCCCTGATCGGTCTGGTCATGCCGTTCGTCTACCCGACCTCCTGACCGGTCGCGAACAGCCCATTCGACGGAAGGCACTGACGTGAACCCCCTGGTTCAGCTCGCGGCGGAGGAAGCGGAAAACCCGCTCATTCCGCCGATCCCTGAGCTCGTCATTGGCCTCATCGCTTTCGTCATCGTCTTCGGCTTCCTCGCCAAGAAGCTCCTCCCGAACATCAACAAGGTTCTGGAAGAGCGCCGCGAGGCCATCGAAGGCGGTATCGAGAAGGCCGATGCGGCCCAGACCGAGGCCCAGAGCGTTCTTGAGCAGTACAAGGCTCAGCTCGCCGAGGCCCGCCACGAAGCCGCTCGTATGCGCCAGGAGGCGCAGGAGCAGGGCGCCGTGATCCTGCAGGAAATGCGTGCCGAGGGCCAGCGCCAGCGCGACGAGATCGTCGCCGCCGGCCACGCCCAGATCGAGGCCGACCGCAAGGCCGCCGCGGCCGCGCTGCGCCAGGACGTGGGCAAGCTCGCCACCGACCTGGCCGGCAAGCTCGTCGGTGAGTCCCTGGAGGACCACGCCCGGCAGAGTGGCACCGTCGACCGCTTCCTCGACGAGCTCGAAGCGAAGGCCGAGGCCGTCCGATGAACAGCGCGAGCCGCGAGGCACTGGCTGCCGCACGCGAGCGTCTCGACGCGCTGACCGACTCCACGTCGGTCGACGCGGCGAAGCTCGCCGAGGACCTGGCCGGCGTCACGGCGCTGCTGCACCGCGAGGTGTCGCTGCGCCGGGTCCTGACCGACCCGGCGCAGCCGGGCGAGGCCAGGGCCGAGCTGGCAGGCCGCCTGCTCGGCGGCCAGGTGGGCGGCGAAGCCGTCGACCTGGTCTCCGGCATGGTCCGCTCGCGCTGGTCGCAGTCGCGTGACCTGGTCGACGCGGTCGAGGAGCTGGCGAACACCGCCGACCTCACCGCCGCCCAGCGCAACGGCGACCTGGACGACGTCGAGGACGAACTCTTCCGGTTCGGCCGCATCGTCGCCTCGGACACCGGCCTGCGTGCCGCGCTCACGAGTCGGACCGCGACCCCCGCCGCCAAGGGCGAGCTGCTCCGCAGCCTGCTCGGCGGCAAGGCGCGGCCCACCACCGAGCGCGTCATCGTGCGGCTTGTCACCCAGCCGCGTGGACGTAGCCTGGAAGCGGGACTCGACTCCCTGTCCAAGCTGGCCGCGGAGCGCCGGGAGCGCATGGTCGCGATCGTCACCTCCGCGGTGCCGCTCAGCGACCGGCAGAAGCAGCGCCTGGGTGCCGCCCTGGCGAAGATCTACGGCCGCCAGATGCACCTGAACCTGGACGTGGACCCCTCGGTCCTCGGCGGGATCGCGGTGCAGGTCGGCGACGAGGTCATCAACGGCACCATCGCGGACCGCCTCGACGAGGCGACCCGCCGTATGGCCGGCTGACGCAGGCACAGCGCAACAGAACAGAGCAAGACCAGCGGCCCGGTTGGGCCGTGCAGAAATTGCAGAAGATTCCTGGGGGTCGCCCCCAGACCCCCTTAAGAAACTTCGGGCCCAACAAGGAGAGCAGGGAACCCAGATGGCGGAGCTCACGATCCGGCCGGAGGAGATCCGGGACGCGCTGGAGAACTTTGTCCAGTCGTACAAGCCGGACGCGGCCTCGCGCGAGGAGGTCGGTACGGTCAGCGTTGCCGGCGACGGCATCGCGAAGGTGGAGGGCCTGCCCTCCGCCATGGCGAACGAGCTGCTGAAGTTCGAGGACGGCACCCTCGGTCTCGCCCTCAACCTTGAGGAGCGCGAGATCGGTGCGATCGTCCTCGGCGAGTTCAGCGGCATCGAGGAGGGCCAGCCGGTGCAGCGCACCGGTGAGGTGCTCTCCGTCGGCGTCGGCGAGGGCTACCTCGGCCGTGTCGTCGACCCGCTCGGCAACCCGATCGACGGTCTCGGCGAGATCGCGACCGACGGCCGACGCGCCCTCGAGCTGCAGGCCCCTGGCGTCATGGTCCGCAAGTCGGTGCACGAGCCGATGCAGACCGGCTACAAGGCCGTCGACGCCATGGTGCCGATCGGCCGCGGCCAGCGTCAGCTGATCATCGGCGACCGTCAGACGGGTAAGACCGCTCTGGCCGTCGACACGATCATCAACCAGCGCGACAACTGGCGCTCGGGCGACGTGAACAAGCAGGTGCGCTGCATCTACGTCGCCATCGGTCAGAAGGGCTCCACCATCGCCTCCGTGCGCGGTGCCCTCGAAGAGGCCGGCGCCCTGGAGTACACGACCATCGTCGCCGCCCCGGCGTCCGACCCGGCCGGCTTCAAGTACCTCGCGCCGTACACCGGTTCGGCCATCGGCCAGCACTGGATGTACGCGGGCAAGCACGTCCTCATCATCTTCGACGACCTCTCGAAGCAGGCCGACGCCTACCGCGCCGTGTCGCTTCTGCTGCGCCGTCCGCCGGGCCGTGAGGCCTACCCGGGCGACGTCTTCTACCTCCACTCGCGTCTGCTGGAGCGCTGCGCCAAGCTCTCCGACGACATGGGTGCCGGTTCGATGACGGGCCTCCCGATCGTCGAGACCAAGGCGAACGACGTGTCGGCGTTCATCCCGACCAACGTCATCTCCATCACCGACGGTCAGTGCTTCCTGGAGTCCGACCTGTTCAACGCCGGCCAGCGTCCGGCCCTGAACGTCGGTATCTCGGTCTCCCGCGTCGGTGGCTCCGCCCAGCACAAGGCCATGCGCCAGGTGTCCGGCCGGCTCCGCGTGGACCTCGCCCAGTACCGCGAGCTGGAGGCGTTCGCCGCCTTCGGTTCCGACCTGGACGCGGCCTCCAAGGCGTCGCTGGAGCGCGGTAAGCGCATGGTCGAGCTGCTGAAGCAGCCGCAGTACGCCCCGTTCCCCGTCGAGGAGCAGGTCGTCTCCGTCTGGGCCGGCACCAACGGCAAGATGGACGACGTCCCGGTCGAGGACATCCGCCGCTTCGAGACGGAGCTGCTGGAGTACCTGCGCCGCGAGCGCAAGGACCTCCTCACCAGCATCCGCGAGGGCGCCAAGATGTCCAACGACACGCTGGAAGCGATCGCCGACGCCGTGGCCGCCTTCAAGCAGCAGTTCGAGACCTCGGACGGCAAGCTCCTGGGCGAGGGCTGATAGATGGGCGCTCAGCTTCGCGTTTACAAGCGCCGCATCCGCTCCGTCACCGCCACGAAGAAGATCACCAAGGCGATGGAGATGATCGCCGCCTCGCGCATCGTCAAGGCGCAGCGCCAGGTGGCGGCGTCGACGCCGTACGCGACCGAGCTCACCCGCGCGGTGACCGCGGTGGCGACCGGCTCCACCACCAAGCACCCGCTGACCACCGAAGCCGAG
The DNA here is from genome assembly GCF_044761525.1 of Streptomyces sp. NPDC097595. Taxonomy (NCBI): domain Bacteria; kingdom Bacillati; phylum Actinomycetota; class Actinomycetes; order Kitasatosporales; family Streptomycetaceae; genus Streptomyces; species Streptomyces sp. NPDC097595. The sequence continues at coordinate 128,244 of NZ_JBIWCN010000002.1, forward strand.
TCCCCGGCCCGGGCCGCGATCCTGCTCATCACGAGCGACCGCGGTCTGGCCGGCGGTTACTCCTCCAACGCCATCAAGGCCGCGGAGAAGCTGACCGAGCGGCTGCGCGGTGAGGGCAAGGAGGTCGACACGTACGTGATCGGCCGCAAGGGTGTCGCCTACTACGGGTTCCGCGAGCGCAAGATCGCGGACTCGTGGACCGGCTTCACCGACAGCCCGACGTACGCGGATGCCAAGCGGGCGGCTGCGCCCCTGATCGAGGCGGTCTCCCAGGAGACCGCCGAGGGCGGCGTCGACGAGCTGCACATCGTCTTCACGGAGTTCGTGTCGATGATGACGCAGAACCCGGTCGACGACCGGATGCTGCCGCTCAGTCTCGGTGCCACGGAGCAGGAGACCGGCAAGGGCGAGATCCTGCCGCTCTTCGACTTCGAGCCGTCGGCGGAGGACGTCCTCGACGCCCTGCTTCCGCGGTACGTCGAGAGCCGCATCTACAACGCGCTGCTGCAGGCCGCTGCTTCCGAGCACGCCGCCCGCCGCCGCGCGATGAAGTCGGCCACCGACAACGCCGGTGAGCTCATCAAGACGCTCTCCCGGCTTGCCAACGCGGCCCGCCAGGCCGAAATCACCCAGGAAATCAGCGAGATCGTCGGCGGTGCCAGTGCGCTGGCCGACGCGACCGCGGGGAGTGACAAGTAATGACGACCACAGTTGAGACGGCCGTTGCCACGGGCCGCGTCGCCCGGGTCATCGGCCCGGTCGTCGACGTGGAGTTCCCCGTCGACGCGATGCCGGACATCTACAACGCGCTGACCGTCGAGGTGGCCGACCCGGCCGAGGACGGCAAGCTCAAGACGCTGACGCTCGAGGTCGCCCAGCACCTCGGCGACGGTGTGATCCGCGCGATCTCGATGCAGCCGACCGACGGTCTGGTCCGCCAGGCCCCGGTCACCGACACGGGCACCGGCATCACGGTCCCCGTCGGCGACATCACCAAGGGCAAGGTGTTCAACACCCTTGGCCAGATCCTGAACAAGCCCGAGGCCGAGGCCGAGGTCACCGAGCGCTGGCCGATCCACCGCAAGGCGCCCAACTTCGACCAGCTCGAGTCCAAGACCGAGATGTTCGAGACCGGCGTCAAGGTCATCGACCTCCTCACCCCGTACGTCAAGGGTGGAAAGATCGGTCTGTTCGGTGGTGCCGGTGTCGGCAAGACCGTGCTGATCCAGGAGATGATCTACCGCGTCGCCAACAACCACGACGGTGTGTCGGTGTTCGCGGGCGTCGGTGAGCGCACCCGTGAGGGCAACGACCTCATCGAGGAGATGGCCGACTCCGGCGTCATCGACAAGACGGCGCTCGTCTTCGGCCAGATGGACGAGCCGCCGGGGACCCGTCTCCGCGTCGCCCTGGCCGGTCTGACCATGGCGGAGTACTTCCGCGATGTGCAGAAGCAGGACGTGCTCTTCTTCATCGACAACATCTTCCGGTACACCCAGGCCGGTTCCGAGGTGTCCACCCTGCTCGGCCGTATGCCGTCCGCGGTGGGTTACCAGCCGAACCTGGCCGACGAGATGGGTCTGCTCCAGGAGCGCATCACGTCGACCCGCGGTCACTCGATCACCTCGATGCAGGCGATCTACGTTCCCGCGGACGACCTGACCGACCCGGCGCCGGCCACCACCTTCGCCCACCTCGACGCGACGACGGTGCTCTCCCGTCCGATCTCGGAGAAGGGCATCTACCCGGCCGTGGACCCGCTGGACTCGACGTCCCGCATCCTCGACCCGCGGTACATCGCGGCGGACCACTACGCGGCCGCCATGCGTGTCAAGGGGATCCTCCAGAAGTACAAGGACCTCCAGGACATCATCGCGATCCTCGGTATCGACGAGCTGGGCGAGGAGGACAAGCTCGTTGTCCACCGTGCCCGTCGCGTCGAGCGCTTCCTGTCGCAGAACACCCACGTCGCCAAGCAGTTCACCGGCGTGGACGGTTCGGACGTTCCGCTCGACGAGTCGATCGCCGCGTTCAACTCGATCTGCGACGGTGAGTACGACCACTTCCCCGAGCAGGCGTTCTTCATGTGCGGTGGCATCGAGGACCTGAAGGCCAACGCCAAGGAGCTCGGCGTCTCCTGAGCCCCGGCTCACCGAGGGGGGCGGGTGCGTCCCGTCCCCCTCACCACGCCCCGTAGAATTGACCCAACACCCGGCACGACCGCCGGGTGGTGACCCGAGGAGCCACCCTTGGCTGCTGAGCTGCACGTCGAGCTGGTCGCCGCGGACCGCAGTGTCTGGTCCGGCGAGGCCACCCTGGTCGTCGCGCGCACCACGTCCGGCGACATCGGCGTCATGCCCGGTCACCAGCCGCTTCTGGGTGTGCTGGAATCGGGCCCGGTGACGATCCGTACGAGCGAGGGCGCGACCGTCGTCGCCGCCGTCCACGGCGGTTTCATCTCGTTCGCCGACGACAAGCTGTCGCTTCTCGCGGAGATCGCGGAGCTTGCCGACGAGATCGACGTCGAGCGCGCCGAGCGTGCGCTGGAGCGTGCGAAGTCGGACACGGACGGCGCTTCCGAGCGGCGCGCCGAAGTGCGACTGCGTGCGGTGGCGGCACACTAGCCACCTCACGACATGGTTTTACCCTCAGCCGCGGCCCGTGCCGGAGACCCCTCCGGACCGTGTCGCGGCTGAGGCGATGCAGATGCAGGTGACGTACGGACGGTATCCGTTTACTCGATGATGCGAGGAGGTCGGTGGAGATGTACCTCGCGCTGTGGGTGGGCGGAGTGGTCGTCGCACTGGTCGCGCTGGGACTCTTCGTCTTCGGTCTGCGCCGGCGGCTGATTCAGCGCTCCGGCGGGACCTTCGACTGCAGTCTCCGGTGGAACGTACCCGAGGAACCCGACCTGTCCGGCAAGGGCTGGGTGTACGGCGTCGCCCGGTACAGCGGCGACAAGGTGAACTGGTTCCGGGTCTTCAGCTACTCGCCGCGTCCGCGCCGGGTCCTGGAGCGGTCCGCGATCGAGGTCGTGGCCCGCCGGATGCCGGAGGGCGAGGAGGAGCTGGCGCTGCTCTCCGACGCGATCGTGCTCGGCTGCCTCCACCGGGAGACCCGCCTGGAGCTGGCGATGAGCGAGGACGCGCTGACCGGTTTCCTCGCCTGGCTGGAGGCGGCCCCGCCCGGCCAGCGGGTCAACGTCGCCTGAGTCGCGTACCGCACACGAAAACCGGGGAGACAGGGGGCGGACCTGTCTCCCCGGCGTTTTTCGGGGGGTTGAGCCTCGGGGGTTACTTGAGGCCGGTGTTCATCGCGCTCACGAGTTCACCGTTGCTGGTGTCCCCGCTGAACTCCCAGAAGAACGCGCCTCCCAGGCCCTGCGTCTTCGCCCAGGCCATCTTCGACTTGATGGTGGCCGGGGTGTCGTAGCTCCACCAGTTGGTGCCGCAGTGGGCGTACGCGGTGCCGGCGATCGTGCCGGTGGCCGGGCAGGTGTTCTTGAGGACCTTGTAGTCCTCGATGCCCGCCTCGTACGTGCCGGGGGCGGCGCCGGTGGCGGTGCCGCCGGGCGCGTCCTGGGTGACGCCGGTCCAGCCGCGGCCGTAGAAGCCGATGCCGAGCAGCAGCTTGGAGGCGGGGACGCCCTGGGCCTTCAGCTTGGCGATGGCGTCGGCGGAGTTGAAGCCGGCGATCGGGATGCCGGAGTACGAGTTCAGCGGGGAGTGCGGGGCGGTCGGGCCCTTCGCGTCCCAGGCGCCGAAGAAGTCGTACGTCATCACGTTGTACCAGTTGAGCGACTGCGCGGCGCCGGCGTAGTCCGCCAGGTCGATCTTGCCGCCCTGGGAGCCGTCGGCCGTGATGGCGGCGGTGACCAGGTTGCTGCTGCCGAACTTGGTACGCAGCGCCGAGGTGAGCTTCTTCAGCGCGTCCGGGCCGCTGCTGTCACAGGTCAGGCCGCAGGCGTTGGGGTACTCCCAGTCGATGTCGATGCCGTCGAAGACATCGGCCCAGCGCGGGTCCTCGACCAGCTTGTAGCAGGAGTCGGCGAACGCGGCCGGGTTCTTCGCGGCCTCACCGAAGCCGCCGGACCAGGTCCAGCCGCCGAAGGACCACAGCACCTTGATGTGGGGGTACTTCGCCTTCAGCTTGCGCAGCTGGTTGAAGCTGCCGCGCAGCGGCTGGTCCCAGGTATCGGCGACGCCGTCCACGGACTTGTCCGCGGTGTACGCCATGTCGTAATCGGCGTACGAGTCGCCGATGGTGCACTTGCCGCCCTGGACGTTGCCGAAGGCGTAGTTGATGTGCGTGATCTTCGCGGCCGAACCGGAGGTGTCCATGTTCTTGACGTGGTAGTTCCGGCCGTAGACGCCCCAGTCGGTGAAGTAACCGAGGTTGACCTTGTCGCCGGTGCCCGGCTCGCCGGGGTCGGTGCCGCCACCGCCGGTGGTGTGGACCTTGACCGCGCCGCTGACCGGGCCGGTCTGGTCGGCGGTGTCCCGCGCCTGCACGCTGTACGAGTAGTCCGTGCCCGCGGTGAGGCCGGTGCTCGTGTACGTGGTGCCGGTGACCGTGGCGACGACCGAGCCGTCCCGCAGGACGTCGTAGTTCTTGACGCCCTTGTCGTCGGTGGCCGCGGTCCAGCTGATCTTCGCCGAGGTGTCGGTGACGGCGCTCGCGGTGGGGGTGCCCGGCGCCGACGGGGGATTGTCACCCGGGACGGTGGGGCCGCCGTCGCAGGAGGCGCCGTTCAGCGTGCAGTTGGTGGCGGCGCCGCTGCCGGAGCCGGTGCCGTTGAAGCCGAAGGAGACGCTGGCGCCGGGGGCGACGGTGCCGTTCCAGCCGACGTTCTTGGCGGTCCAGTGGTTGCCCGTGTGGGTGACGGTGGCGTCCCAGGCGGAGCCGACGCCGGTGCCGCTGGGGAAGTCCCACTCGATGGTCCAGGAGCTGAGGGACGTGGTGCCGGTGTTCTTCACCGTCCACTGGCCCTCGAAGCCCGTGCCCCAGTCGGACTTCTTGACGTACGTGGCCGTGGCGGAGGTCGCCGCCTCGGCGGGGGAGGCCATGCCGACCATGGCGGCGAGGGGAAGGAGCAGTGCGGTGAGGCCCGCGACGGCTCTGGTTCTGGTGGCTTGACCGGACCCGAGTCTGAATCGGGTACGGCGGGGGGTCTCAGTGCTCAACGGTGCTCCTCGGGTGAGGTCCGGACATACGGGGTGGTCCGTGAACTGCAACCCTGCGCCGCCCTGAGCCCGCGTTTGTCATGGCAGGCTCACCGCAGTGTGTTCGGTGAGATTAGGAAGGTCTGGACCAATCGTCAAGAGGTCCAGACCAAAGATCGTGGCCTGCCGGAATAAACCTTCAGACGCCCAACTCCTGTGCCAGCACGGCCGCCTGGACCCGGCTGCGCAGCTCCAGCTTCCCCAGCAACCGGCTGACGTGCGTCTTCGCCGTCGCCTCCGCCATGGACAGCCGCTCGGCGATCTCCGCGTTCGAAAGCCCCTCGCCGAGGCACCCCAGTACCTCGCGCTCCCGCCGCGTCAGCGCCTCCAGCACCGACGCGTCCGGAGCCTCCGCCGCCCGTACGGGCCCGGCCCCCGCGAACTCCGCGATGAGCCGCCGCGTCACGGCCGGGGCGATCAGCCCCTCGCCGCGCGCCACCGTGCGCACCGCGTCGAGCAGCCCGGCCGCCTCGGTGTCCTTCAGCAGGAAGCCCGACGCCCCCGCCCGCAGCGCCCCGAACACATAGGAGTCCAGGTCGAACGTCGTGAGCACCAGCACGTCCGCCAGCCCCTCACCGGTCACCTGCCGGGTGGCCGAAACCCCGTCCAGGCGCGGCATCTGCACGTCCATCAGCACCAGGTCCGGCCGCAGCTCCCGGGCCAGCCGCACCGCCTCCTCACCGTCCCCGGCCTCGCCGACGACCTCGATGTCCGGCGCGCTGCCCAGGATGAGCACCAGCCCCGCCCGTACCGCCGTCTGGTCCTCCGCGACCACCACCCGGACCGTCATGAACCCACCGCTTCCTCGTCCGCGGGCAGCTCCGCCCGCACCCGCCACATCCCGTCCACCGGGCCCGCCCCGAACTCCCCGCCGAGCAGTGCCACCCGTTCCCGCATCCCCACCAGACCGGCCCCCGACCCGGGCGCGCGCGGCCCCGCCCGGTCCCCGAGCACGCTGCTCACCTCCACCGTCAGCCGCCGCCCCGCCTGCCCGAGCCGCACCGCGACCGGGCCCGGCGCCGCGTGCTTGAGCGCGTTGGTCAGGGACTCCTGCACGATCCTGTACGCGGCCAGCTCGACCGGCGTTGGCAGGATGGCGCCGCCGTCCCTGGTGTCCTCCAGTACGCAGGTCAGCCCGGCGTCCGCGGCGGCCGCGCGGTGCTGCTCGACCAGCGCGTCCAGTGAACCCAGGGACGGCGAGCTGCTGGGCTCCGCGTCGGCTCCACCGGTGCGCAGCAGCCCGATCAGACGGCGCATTTCGGCCAGACCCTCGACGCTGTTCTCGCGGATGACCCCGAGGGCGTCGCGCGAGGTCTCCGGGTCGTCGATGGAGAGCGCGGCGGTGGAGTGGATCGCGATCGCGGACAGGTGGTTGGCGACCAGGTCGTGCAGCTCGCGCGCCATCCGGGCCCGCTCGGCGGTCACCGCCTGGGCGCGGTCCATCTCGGCGAGCAGGGCGGTCTGGTCGGCGCGCAGCCGGGCCGTGTCGGCGGCGTCCCGGTGGTTGCGCACGCTGACCCCGGTGAGCGCGGGCACGAAGACGACGAGGGCGGTGACGATGCCGAGGAGCAGGGCCTCGGGGCTGCGGGTCCAGGCGAGCGAGCCGATGGTGACGAGGAGGGAGATCAGGAACGTGGCCACCGGGATGCGGCGGGCGGCCGCCGGGGTGCCGTACAGCACGGCCGCGTACATGACGTCGGTGTACATCGCCACGGTGGCCAGATTGCCGTGGGTGCACTGGTCCGCGACGAGCGCGACGGAGCCGACGGCCAGGGCGGTGCGCGGCGAGGCCCTGCGCAGCAGCTCCGCCGCCGACATCACGGCGAGCGGGATCAACGGCAGCCGGGTGTCCCCGAGGACGCCACCGGTGCGCATGGAGAGGTCGAGCGCCCACAGCACCACTCCGCCGAGCAGCCCGAGGACCGCGATGAGCACGTCGTCGCGGTGCGGGCGGGGCAGGGAGAGCGTCGGCACTACATCGAAGTATGCAGTCGGGATTCGTCATCGGGGCCGATGATCGGGCCCGGGGCAGCGGCCAGGCTGGAAGGGAGCGAAAAGGAGCGGACCCGTGATCGTCACACTGATCGTCGCCTGCGAGATCGCCTTCTGGGTGCTGCTGGCCGCCGGCCTGGCACTGCGGTACGGGGCGCGCAAGCCGCGCCTGGGCGCCGCCGTGCTGCTGTGCGAACCGGTGCTGGAGCTCGTCCTGCTCGCGGTGACCGCCGTCGACCTGAGGAACGGCGCCGAGCCGGACTGGAAGCACGGACTCGCCGCCGTCTACATCGGCTTCACGGTCGGCCTCGGGCACTCCACCATCAAGTGGGCCGACGCCCGCGTCGCCCACCGCTTCGCCGGTGGCCCGCCGCCGGTGAAGCCGCCGAAGTACGGGAAGGCGCGGGCGGTCCACGAGTGGAAGGTGGCCGGCCGCTGGACCGTGGCCGCCGCGACCGCGCTGGCGCTGCTCCAGGCGGCCGTCTGGTACGTGGGCGGCGACGGGGACGTGAGCTCGCTGCGGTCCTGGCAGCGGACGATGCTGCTGGTGATCGGGATCAACCTGGTGATCGCGGCGAGCTACACGGTGTTCCCGAAGCGGGCGCCGGGCCCGACTTCCTAGCGTTCGCCGCCCGGCACCCACAGGACGTCGCCGACCTCCTTGTTCGCCACCCGGGCCAGGATGAACAGCAGGTCCGAGAGGCGGTTGAGGTAGGTCGCCGTCAGCGCGTTCATGATCTCGCCGTGCACCTCCATCGCCGCCCAGGTGGACCGCTCGGCGCGCCGGACCACGGTGCACGCCTGGTGCAGCAGCGCGGCGCCCGGCGTACCGCCCGGGAGGATGAAACTGCGGAGCTTCTCCACCTGTTCCAGGTAGTGGTCGCAGTCGGCCTCCAGCTTGTCGATGTACGACTGCTCCACCCGCAGCGGCGGGTATTTCGGGTCCTCGACCACCGGCGTGGACAGGTCCGCGCCCACGTCGAACAGGTCGTTCTGCACGCGGACGAGGACCTTCACGACGTCCTCGTCCAGCTGCCCGAGGGCGATCGCGGTGCCGATGACCGCGTTGGCCTCGTTGGCGTCGGCGTACGCGGAGATCCGCAGATCGGTCTTGGCGGTGCGGCTCATGTCGCCGAGGGCGGTGGTGCCCTTGTCGCCGGTACGGGTGTAGATGCGCGTCAGATTGACCATGCGGCCAGAGTAGTTACGCCCCGGCCTTCCGGAAGACACCTGTGCCCACTGTCACGGCCAGCGCCGCGAAGCCGAGGGCGACGAGGACCCCGTACAGCATGTGCGGAGTGGTGTACGTGCCCACGTACGCGTCGCGGACCGCGTCCACCAGGTAGCGGAACGGCGTGAAGTGCGAGAGGACGTCGAGCCACTTCGGGCCGAGGGTCATCGGCAGCATCAGGCCGGACAGCAGCATGGCGGGCATGGTGAGCGCGTTGATGACGGGCCCGAACTCCTGCGGCGTCGAGACCCGCATGGCCAGCGCGTACGAGAGCGAGGCCAGCGAGACCGTCAGCAGGCCGACGAAGAGGAAGCCGATCAGCACCCCGGCCAGCGGCGCCCGCAGCCCCATGAGTACGGCGACGAGCACCAGCAGCACCGCCTGGAACACGAACAGCAGTGCGTCCCGCAGCACCCGGCCCAGCAGCAGCGCCGCCCGGCTCACCGGGGTCACCCGCATCCGCTCGACCACTCCGGTCGACTTGTCGATGATGAGGCCGAATCCGGCGAACGAGGCGCCGAACAGGCCGAGCTGGAGCAGCAGTCCGGGCACCAGGATCTGCCAGGAGTCGGTGCCCCCGCCGAGCGGCAGCCCGGTGAGCAGCGGGCCGAAGAAGAGCAGGTAGAGCAGGGGCATCAGGATGCCGAAGAGGATCTGGAACTTGGAGCGCAGGGTCTGGCGGGCGTAACGCCCGAAGATCAGCGCGGTGTCGTGCAGCAGCATGGGTGTCCCGGGAGGTGTCAGACCGCGAGGGGAGCGGTGTCGGCGGCGGGGGCGCGTCCGGTCATGGCCAGGAATGCGTCCTGGAGCGTGGCGTCGGGCGAGCCCGCGTACCGGGTCTTGAGCGCGGCCGGGGTGCCCTCCGCCGCGACCAGGCCGCCGTCGATGACGACGAGCCGGTCGGCGAGCGCGTCCGCCTCGTCCAGGTAGTGCGTGGTGAGCACGACGGTGGTGCCGTGCGCGTCGCGCAGCCGGCGCACCAGGTCCCAGAGGTCGGCGCGGCTGCCCGGGTCGAGCCCGGTGGTCGGCTCGTCCAGGAAGAGCACGGCGGGGCGGTGGGTGAGCCCCATGGCGATGTCCAGGCGCCGGCGCTGGCCGCCGGAGAGGGTGACGGTTCGCCGGTCGAGCAGGTCCGACAGGCCCAGTTCCCCGGCGAGTTCGGCGGCCCGGGCGACCGCCGCCGCCTTGCCGAGCCGGTACATCCGGCCCTGGGTGACCAGCTCCTCCCGCACGGTGGTGTGCGGGTCGACCCCGCCCGACTGGGCGACGTAACCGCACTGCTCGCGTACGCCCGCCGGGTCGGCGACCAGGTCGCGGCCGGCGACGGTGGCCGCGCCGCCGGTGGGGGAGAGCAGCGTGGTGAGCATGCGCAGGGTGGTCGTCTTGCCCGCGCCGTTCGGGCCGAGCAGGCCGACGATCTCACCGGCCGCGACGGTCAGGTCCAGGCAGCGGACGGCCTCGACGGGGCCGGACTTGCCCATGAAGGTCCGGGCGAGCCCGGACGTACTGATGACGGTCATGCGCCCTACGAAAACAGAGTCACTGCAAAAATGCAATGACCCCAACTTTTAAGGAACCCCAGGCGATCTACGATGGACCCATGGCTGAGGGACTCAGGGAGCGCAAGAAGCGGCAGACCAGGCAGCACCTCTCGGACGTGGCCACCGGCCTCTTCCTGGAGCGGGGCTTCGACGCGGTGACGATCGCCGAGATCGCCCACGCCGCCGATGTCTCCGTCAACACCGTGTACAACTACTTCCCCGCCAAGGAGGACCTGTTCCTCGACCGGAGCACGGGCATCGTGGAACGCCTCTCGCGGTACGTCAGGGGCCGCGACAAGGGCGAGTCCGCGGCCGACGCCGTGCTGCGGGAGCTGCGCGTCCAGGTCGAGAGCGTCTCGCCCACCGTCGGCCTGATGGAGGGGTACGCCCGCTTCGTGCGGGTCATCGAGGAGGCCGACAGCCTCAAGGCCCGCCTCTGGCACATCCAGCAGGAGGCCGCGCGGCACCTGGAGGCCACCCTCGTGGAGGTGAGCGGCGCCGGGGCGGGGGACCGGACGCCGGTCCTGGTGGCCGGTCAGCTCTGCTGGGTCCACAGCACCCTCATGGCGTGCATCGGGCAGGAGATGGTGGCCGGCGGCAAGCCCGCCGAGGTGTCCAGGCGGGCGCTCGTCCTGCTGGACGACATCGAGGACCTGCTGGGCGAAAAGGTGCTCAACTACGCCCGGCGCACCGCCGAATGACGGCCCCCGGTGTGATGTCCGTCATTTGAGACGTGACGCGCATCTCTTCGCCGCCCCAGCGCCCGCCCCGGGTACTAACCTCCGCCGGAGGGCATGGACCAGAACCAGCGACAGATACAGAGGGGTGCCAACGTGGCCAGGAAGCTCGCCGTCATCGGAGCCGGACTCATGGGGTCCGGCATCGCGCAGGTGTCCGCCCGGGCCGGCTGGGACGTCGTCCTGCGCGATGTCACCGACGAGGCCCTGACCCGCGGCCGCGACGGCATCAAGGGCTCCTTCGACAAGTTCGTCGCCAAGGGCAAGCTGGACGCGGCGGACGCCGAGGCCGCGCTCGGCCGGATCACCACGACCACCGACCTGGACGCCGTCGCCGACGCGGACATCGTGGTCGAGGCCGTCTTCGAGAAGCTGGAGGTGAAGCACGAGATCTTCCGGTCGCTCGACAAGATCGTCCGGGACGACGCCGTGCTCGCCTCCAACACCTCCGCCATCCCGATCACCAAGATCGCGGCCGTGACGGAGCGCCCGGAGCGCGTGGTCGGCGTGCACTTCTTCTCGCCGGTCCCGATGATGCAGCTCTGCGAGCTCGTGCGCGGCTACAAGACGAGCGACGAAACCCTCGCCACCGCGCGGGAGTTCGCCGAGTCCGTCGGCAAGACCTGCATCGTCGTCAACCGCGACGTGGCCGGCTTCGTTACCACCCGGCTGATCTCGGCGCTCGTGGTCGAGGCCGCCAAGCTGTACGAGTCGGGCGTCGCCACGGCCGAGGACATCGATGTCGCGTGCAAGCTCGGTTTCGGCCACGCGATGGGCCCGCTCGCGACCGCGGACCTCACCGGCGTCGACATCCTGCTGCACGCCACGAGCAACATCTACACCGAGTCGCAGGACGAGAAGTTCGCCGCCCCGGAGCTGATGCGCCGGATGGTCGATGCAGGTGACATCGGGCGCAAGAGCGGGCAGGGCTTCTACACCTACTGATCATTTTCGGTCCGGTCCGGCTGATCCGCTGTCAGCCAGGCCGGGTGCCGTTCGGGTAACGCCGTCCGGATCCACCGGATCCACCAGCGTTCGCGACGCCCCCGCATCACTCCTCGGAGTGAATTCGGTATCGGTTCGCTTACAGACGGCAACTACCCTGTCGCTGCCGCAGTCAGTTGGGCAGAGACAGTTTCGGACAGACGGACCGGGCCACGGAGCATTCCAGGGGAGCGCATATGTACATCAGGGGCGACCACGCCGAGCTGGTCGTCGGGGGCCGCCTCGACGTCCGAAGCGCGGCGGACGCCCGTACGGTCCTGCACTCGGCCCTGGACGACGGCGTCGGCGATCTGGTGCTCGACCTGACCGAGCTGGAGTCGTGGGACGCGACCGGACTCGGCGTCATCATGGGCGCACACCGCAGGGCCGGGCGCGCCGGACGGCGCCTCGTGCTGCGCGCCGTGCCTCCGCAGATGCAACGCCTCCTGGTGGCCACCCGGCTGCACCGCATCCTCGCCATCGAGGGCGGCATCGCGGCGGAGTCCCTGCCCCGCGTCTGAAGGGCTCACGGGGACGCCCCGTGGCCCCCGGCCGACCCTCGGTGACCGTACGGCGAGAAGGCACACAATCCTCACGAGACCGTGATCTCGGGGCGGCGCGCCACCCCGGATGCTCGTGGATACTGTGCGAAGGTTTAGGGTTCGGCCGTCTGCCGATTGACGGACCCGACCCGGCGGACACCGGACCGTGGGCGGCATCTGGACGTGCGAGGCCGGGAGGGACAACCGCGCTCGACACGTCTTGGGGGCTTTGGCGATGGACCCGATACACCGGGGGCCGGAAGAGTTCGGCCACGACAGCAAGGACTTCGCTGACGAGGCCGGCCGGCGCCGCCCTTCCCGCGATCCGCTGACCCCGGATTTCGGTCAGCAAACACCGCAGCAGGTCCGCATGGTCACCCTCGTCGTCGGTGACCTGACGCTCACCGTCAACCCCGTCGACGGCAGCGAGGTCGAGCCGTGCCCGCCCGGTGAGCGGCCCGCCGCCCCCGTCCGCCGCACCCCCGCCGAGCGCACCGCCCGCGCCCGCGCCGCGGCGCCCCCCGTACCGCCCGGCCCGCCCGTCCTCCAGCTCCCGCTGCTGCGGCGCGAGGAGGAACGCGAGCGGCTGACCCGCCTCCTCGCACGCGGCCGCTCCGTCCGGCTCACCGGACCGGCGGGTTCCGGCCGTACCGCCCTGCTCGACGCCGTCGCCGCCGACTGCGCGGACTTCGCGCCCGACGGGGTCGTCCGCCTCAGCGGCCACAAGCGCACCACCACCGACCTGATGTACGCGCTCTTCGACGCCGTTCACGACGCCCCTCAGCACCGCCCGGACCGGGCGCTCCTGCTGGAGACGCTGCGCACCACCGGCGCCGTCGTCGTCCTGGACGACCTGGAGCTCGGCGGCGCCGCTCTGGACGAACTGCTCGACGCGACCCCCGAGTGCGCCTTCCTGTTCGCCGCCACGCCCGAGGTTCCCGCGCCCGGCGCCGACTCCGCCCTCGAAGAGGTCTTCCTCACCGGCCTCGACCGCGCCACCTCCCTCGACCTGCTCCGCCGGGTGGTCGAACGGCAGCTCACCGAGGAGGAGGCCAACTGGGCCGGAGACCTCTGGTTCGAGTCCGAGGGCCTGCCCCTGCGCTTCGTCCAGGCCGGTGCGCTGCTGCGCCAGCGCGACCAACTGCGCACCGACGCCACCGCGTACGACGAGTACGGCTATCTGGAGAACCGGCCCGCCGACGCGCCGCCCGCGCCCGAGGCGGCCGGGGAGCCCGATGTGCCGCTGCCCAGCCTCGGCGAGGGCGCGGCGCCCGCGGCCCTGCTGGCCTCCCGGCTGAGCGACGCCGCCCGCGACACGCTGCGGTTCGCGGTGGCCCTCGGCGGTGAGGTCCCGCACCAGGCCCATCTGCCCGCGCTCGTCGGGGACACCCACGCCGACGCGGCCCTCGGCGAGCTGGCCGGCTCCGGGCTGCTCTCCCCGTCCGGCTCCCGTTACCGGCTGGCCGCCGGGGTCCTGGCCCAGCTGGCGGCGGCCGGTTACGAGGACGGCGCCGCCGACCGCGCCCGCACCGCCGCCCAGCACTACGCCTGGTGGACCGGGCACCCCTCGGTCACTCCCGAGCGGGCGGCCGCCGAGGCCGACGCGATCATCGCCGCGATGAGCCGGCTGGTGCCGGGGGAGGGGGCCGGAGGGACGAGCGCCGCCGTGCTCCTCGCCCGCAGCGCGGCGCCCGCCTTCGCGGCCGGGCTGCACTGGGGGGCCTGGGAGCGGGCGCTCCGGATCGGCCAGGAGGCCGGGCGGCTCGCCGGGGAGGTCGCGGAAGAGGCGTACTTCCACCACGAGTTGGGCGTCCTCGCGCTCTGCACCGGTCACCCCGACCGGGCCAGGGCCGAGCTGGAGACCGCCATCAGCATGCGGGGGGCGCTCGCCGACAAGAGCGGTGCGGTGGCCGGGCGGCGCGCGCTCGCCCTGGTCGAGGACCGGTCCGGGGGTGGCCCGGCGGCGGGTGAGGCCGGGGCGTTCGAGGCGTCGCCGCCGCTGGGGGTGCCGGCCGTCGTCCCGGTCTCGATGACGAGCGCGTTCGCGGACACCGCCGTGGTGCCGCGGCAGCAGCCGGTGACCGCGCCGGTGCCGGTGCCCGCGGCGGGCGGCGGCAAGGGGGCGGCCCGGGGCGGGCCGCTGGCCCTCATCGGCGGGGCTCGGCGCAACCTGGTCGCCGCCGGGGCGGGCGTGCTGCTGGCCGGGGTCCTCGGCACGGTGGTGACGCTCGGGCTGACGTCGAGCAGTGATCCGCAGGGCGGGGCCGGTACGTCGACCGAGCAGGAAGTGCCGGACGACGACAGCATCTACGACGCGGATGTGGAGACCGGGGAGCCGGCGGACGGGCCGTCCACGACCGCGGCCCCTTCGGGGTCCGCGTCCTCGTCGGCCTCGGTGACGCCGTCCGCCACGGGGAGCGGGTCGGCGACGGCCGGTGGGGTGTCGCCTTCGGCGACCTCCTCGGCGCCGGACACGCCGTCGTCCCCCGGGTCGCCGTCGTCGCCCCGGGCGACGGAGTCGTCCCACAAGCCGCCGACGTCGACTTCGCCGACGCCCACGAAGACGGCCTCCTCGCCGACGCCTACGCCTACGCCGACGGAGACGGAGTCCCCGACGGAGGACCCGGACGAGCCGCCCACGAACCCGGATACGCCTGAGCAGGCGAGCGGGTCCACGGGTGCGGCGAGCGGTAGCCCTTCGGGGGAGTAGCCCGAGAGTGCGCCGGCCCCCGGCCCGAGGGTTCCGTCCTCAATCGCCGGACGGGCTTGAAAGGGCCGACGGGGCCGAGGGCATCATGCGAGCAAAGGGCCCACCGGCCCCAGGGTTCCGTCCTCAATCGCCGGACGGGCTTGAAAGGGCCGAAGGCGGCATGCGAGCGAAGGGCCCACCGGGCCCGACGCTCAGAACAAGCGGAGCTTGTCGTCCTCGATGCCGCGCATCGCGTCGTAGTCCAGGACCACGCAGCCGATGCCGCGGTCCGTGGCGAGGACCCGCGCCTGCGGCTTGATCTCCTGGGCGGCGAAGATGCCCTTCACCGGGGCCAGGTGCGGGTCGCGGTTCAGGAGCTCCAGGTAACGCGTCAGCTGCTCGACGCCGTCGATGTCGCCGCGCCGCTTCAGCTCGACGGCCACCGTCTGCCCGTCCGCGTCGCGGCACAGGATGTCGACCGGGCCGATGGCCGTGAAGTACTCGCGGCGGATCAGCGTGTAGCCCTCGCCCAGGATCTCGATGCGGTCCGCCAGCAGTTCCTGGAGGTGCGCTTCGACGCCGTCCTTGATCAGCCCCGGGTCGACGCCCAGTTCATGGCTTGAGTCGTGGAGGATTTCCTCCATCGTGATGATCAGTTTTTCGCCCGCCTTGTTCACCACGGTCCAGACGCCCTCGGTGTCGCCGCTGCCCTCCTTCAGGGTGCAGGGCGGCGACATCCAGTTGAGCGGTTTGTACGCCCTGTCGTCGGCGTGAATCGACACGCTCCCGTCCGCCTTCACCAGGATGAGGCGGGGAGCGGAGGGCAGGTGGGCCGTGAGCCGGCCCGCGTAATCCACGGAGCAGCGGGCGATGACGAGACGCATGGTCGGCAACGCTACTCGACGTCGGGGGGCCGACGCGATTCACCCATCCGTCACTCCCGTCCCTTCCGGAGTTGACGCTTTCTGTCTTGCCCCTCTTTGAACCCCTTCGTTATTGGCCGGTTGTGTTCCCAATCTCCTGGTGCGGCCCGGACTGCGCCCTTACCGTGGAAGCGGGAGGTCGCCGTGCGTGCACGCTGCGTCGTCGTCGGCCTTCTTCCCTGCCCGTAAGGCTCCGGTAATCCGCCGGGGCCGCGAGAGGAGAACCCATGTCGCTCGACGTCTCACCGGCTCTGTTGGAACAGGCCGAGCGAGGCGAGGTCGACGAAGCCGACTTCGTCGACTGCGTCCGGACCTCCCTGCCCTTCGCATGGGAGATGATCAGCTCGTTGGTGGCTCAGCTGAAGGTCGACGGCGGGGAGTTCGCCGACAACCAGACGCCGCCGCCCACCGAGCAGGCACGTGGTCAGCTGCTGCGCGCGCTCGCGAGTGATGCGATACGCGGAGCGCTGCAGCGGCACTTCGGGGTGCGTCTCGCATTCCAGAACTGCCACCGCGTCGCGGTGTTCCCGCTGGACGCCTCGGTCGACGACCGACTGGCCAAGTTCACCTCGGTGAGGGGCCAGTTGCTCAACCAGTCGCCCGAACTACGGGACTGCTGAACGCTTTTGTCGCCGTTCCGGGCCGCGGGAGGTGCAACTGGTCCGGGGCGGCGGCTCCGTAAGCACACCGCCGTACACCCTTCCGTCCGTGCGCGGGGGTCATTCGAGGAGTGGCCGTACCTCCGTGCCCAGCCGCGCTACGTTCTCCTCCGTGGCGACGAGATCTCCGGAACCCTCCACCAGGAGCGCGAAGCGGGTGATGCCCGTGCGCTCGGCGGTGACCGCGAGGCGCTCGGCCGCCAGCTCCGGCGTGCCCACCGGATGAAGGCCGCACAGCAGCTCCGCGTACCCCACGGGGTCCCGCATCACCCGGTGCCGGCCGTCGACGGTGACATGCGCGCCGAGCCCCTGGCGCAGCCAGCCCGGCATCGCCTTCACCAGCGTCTCGACGGCGTCCTCGGTGCGGTCGGCGATCTGGGCCACCCCGGCCGAGACATGCCCCGCCCCGCGCACCTTCTCCGGCGCATGGCCGACCGCCAGCGCGCGGGACCGCCAGAGCGCCACCATCTCCGCCTTCTCCGCGTCCCCGCAGTGCATGCCGAGCAGCATCGGCAGACCCCGGTCGGCGGCGAGCTCCACGGTCTTGCGCGAGGTGCACGCGACGATCACCTCGGGCCCGGCCCCCTCCGCCCCGTCCGCGCCGATCAGCTCGTCGGCCCGGGGGACGACCGCGACCTCGCGGAACCCGTACCGCTCGCCCCGGCCCGCCACGCGCGGCTTCCGCAGCCAGTCGAGCAGCAGGTCCAGGGACTCCGGGAATCCCTTCTCGTACGCCTCCAGGCCGCCGCCGAACACCTCCAGGTCCACCCAGGGACCGCCCCGGCCGACTCCGAGGCTGAACCGGCCCCCGCTGGTCAGATGGAGCAGCGCGGCCTGCTCGCCGAGCGCCACCGGGTGCTGGGTGGGCAGCACGCTCACCGCCGTACCGACGCGGATGCGGCGGGTCCGGCCGAGCAGCTGCGCGGCCAGGGTGACGGCGGACGGGCACACCCCGTACGGCACGAAGTGATGTTCGGCCAGCCAGACCGAGTCGAGCCCGGACTCCTCGGCGACCTCGGCGGACCGGATCGCGCGGTGCAGCGCTTCCCCCGGTCCCTGGCCCGGAAACTGGGCCGCCAGTACGAACGTTCCGACACGCATCGCCAATTGCCTCCTTGCGGCCGACGCGGCTCTCCCCTACTGGCAACAACGTCTGACACGTGCCAAAGGCACGGTCCGGCGCGGAGTTGTTGCGATTTTCCGGTAACCCCTCGCGCCACGAAGCCCGAGAGGCGGGTACCCCGCCCGAATGGCCCTACGCTGGACGAGTCCCGCCCAGCCCGTTCCGTGAGGTGAAACGTGTCCCCGCGCCGCAACCGCCCCCGAGGCGGCGAGAGCCGCAACGACAGCGCGAGCGAGTCGGCGGACCGGTACGGCGGGGGCGGGCGTACGGAGGAGTGGCAGGGCGAGGAGTGGTCGGTGCGCCCGGTCAGCGGCGCGAGCGCGGCCGGCAAGCGCTACCGCTGCCCCGGCTGCGACCAGGAGATCCCGTCCGGCGTCCCGCATCTGGTGGCGTGGTCCGAGTACGGCGGTGTCGACGACCGCAGGCACTGGCACAAAGCCTGCTGGAACGCGAAGGACCGCCGCACCACGAAGGTGCAGCGGTCCCGGAACGCGCCCCGCTACTGAGGGGGCGCGGCCTCAGACGTCGCGCTGGTTCATCGACAGGTACGCCCCGCCCATGGCGAGCGCCGTCACGACGAGCAGGATCCACAGCGGGTCCCAGCCGGACGGCCCGCCGGACGACGTGACCGAGTTGTCGTAGAAGACGCTGAGCTGGTTCGGGATCGAGTACTCCAACAGCTTCTCCTGGACCGTCGCCAGCGACGACGCGAACATGAAGATGGCCAGCACGAGCGGCAGCAGCACCACGCCGATCATGAGGGTGATCGCCCCGGCCGAGTGCCGGATCAGCGCGCCGACCGCGAGCGCCAGCAGCCCCAGCGTCGCCACGTAGAGCCCGACGCCGACCGTGGCGCGCAGCCACTCCTCGCCGGTCGGCGACACCGCGTCCAGCATGGACGACTGGATCAGGGCGACCACCGAGGTCATCACCGTGGTGATGACGAAGGTGAGCAGGAAGAAGACGAGCGCCTTGGCGCCGAGCACCCGGCCCCGGCTCGGGCAGGCCGTCAGCGTCGTACGGATCATGCCGGTGCCGTACTCCGAGGCGATCGTCATCACGCCGAGCGTGATCACACAGATCGTGCCGAGCAGCACCCCGAAGAAGCCGAGGCTCAGCACCGGCGTCTCGCCCATGTCCGCGTCGGACGCGGAGACGGCGACGGCCGCGAGCACGCCGATGACCAGCAGCAGCGCGGTCATGACACCGAGCGTCCACATGGTCGAGCGCACGGACCGGATCTTGGTCCACTCCGAGGCGATCGCGTCCCCGAACGTCGCGGGGCGCATCGGGATCGGCGAGACGTAGAAGCCCTGCGGCTGCTGCTGGTACCCCTGCTGCGGCGCGGGCTGCTGGTACGGCGCCTGCGGCGTCGGCGGCGTGGTCATCGGGCGTCCTCGCTGGTCTCGCGCTTGGTCAGGTCTGCGGGGGCGGGGGCCTCGGCGGGCGCCGCCGGGGCGGGAGGGGCGGCGGCCGGCGCGGGCGCCTGGGCCGGCGCGGCGGCCGCGTACGGGTTCTGTCCGGGCGGCGGCGGGGCGTACCAGCCCTGCTGCGGCACGTCCGGCACGGGCTGCTGGGGCGGCGGGGCGTACCCCGGCTGCGGCCCGTAGCCGGGATGCGGCGGCTGCTGCTGGAGGTGGGCCCGCTGGTCGGCCGTCGAGCGGTAGTCCACGGCGCCCTGCGTCATCCGCATGTACGCCTCCTCCAGCGACGCCTGGTGCGGCGAGAGCTCCCACAGCCGGACGTCCGACTCGTGGGCCAGGTCGCTGATCCGGGGGAGCGCCAGGCCGGTGACCCGCAGGGCGCCGTCCGGCTCGGACAGGACCTGGCCGCCCGCCTCGGTCAGCGTGGTGGTCAGCTTCTCGCGCTGCTCCGGCGTCTCGTCCGGGACGCGGACCCGGGCGAAGTCGGCCGAGTTGGTCGAGATGAAGTCCTTGACGCTCATGTCGGCCATCAGCTGGCCGCGCCCGATCACGATCAGATGGTCGGCGGTGAGGGCCATCTCGCTCATCAGGTGCGAGGAGACGAAGACCGTGCGGCCCTCGGAGGCCAGCATCTTCATCAGATTGCGGACCCAGAGGATGCCCTCCGGGTCGAGGCCGTTGACCGGCTCGTCGAACAGCAGCACCTGCGGGTCGCCGAGGAGCGCCGCCGCGATGCCGAGCCGCTGGCCCATGCCCAGCGAGAACCCCTTGGAGCGCTTACGGGCCACGCCCTGGAGGCCGACGACGCCCAGCACCTCGTCGACCCGGGCCTCCGGGATGCCGGCCAGCTGGGCGAGCGAGAGCAGGTGGTTGCGGGCGCTGCGCCCGCCGTGCACCGCCTTGGCGTCGAGCAGGGCGCCCACCTGGCGGGGCGCGTTCGGCAGATTCCGGAACTCGTGTCCACCGATGGTGACCCGGCCGGCCGTCGGCCGGTCCAGGCCGAGGATCATGCGCATGGTGGTCGACTTGCCCGACCCGTTGGGACCGAGGAACCCGGTGACGGCACCCGGCCGCACCTGGAAGGAAAGGTTGTACACGGCTGTCTTCGCGCCATAGCGCTTGGTCAGGCCGACTGCCTCGATCATGCTCCAGCCCCATCGACTATCTGTCGTCGGGGCACACGCCGTCCGGCCGTACGCCCCCGTAAGAGTTAGGAGGATATCCGCGCCTTGACGGTTCCGCCCAAGCCGTTACGGGGGTGAGTCCCGGTCCGCCTGCCGTACGGGCTCTCAGGCGTCCCGCTTCTTCAGTACGAGGAAGCCGCCGAGCACCGCGGCCGCCACCCAGCCCACCATGATCAACAGCCCGGCCCAAGGCCCGTACGGCGCCGGATCGCTGTTCATCGCGTCCGGCACCACCTGCATGATCTTGGAGCCCGCCTGGTCCGGGAAGTACTGGGCGACCTTCTTGGCGCCCGGCACCGCCGACAGGATCTGCGAGACCAGGAAGAAGAACGGCACCAGGATGCCCAGCGACAGCATCGAGCTGCGCAGCATCGCCGTGACCCCCATGGAGAACAGCGCGATCAGCCCCATGTAGAGCCCGCCGCCGACCACCGCGCGCAGCACGTTCTCCGCGCCGATGTCCGTACCGTGGTCGCCCAGCAGCGCCTGGCCGAGGAAGAACGTGACGAAGCTGGTGAGCAGCCCCACCACCAGCGCCAGGACCCCGGCCACCAGCATCTTGCTGAACAGGAAGGTCGCCCGCCGCGGCACGGCCGCCAGCGAGGTGCGGATCATGCCGGAGCTGTACTCCGTACCGACGACGAGCACTCCGAACACCACCATCGCCAGCTGGCCGAGGATCATCCCGGAGAAGCTGATGAACGTCGGGTCGAAGGTGGCCTGCTCGGCCGGCTTGAGATCGTCGAACTGGGCGTTCATCACCGCGCACAGGGCCGCGCCCATCGCCACGGTGACCAGGAACGCCGAGATCAGCGTCCAGGTGGTGGAGGAGACCGTGCGGATCTTGGTCCATTCGGAGGTCAGGACCGCGGGGACCGAAGCCATCGTCACGCCCCCTCTCCGTCGCCGGGCCGCTGGACCCAGCCCTCGCCCCACTGCGGGCCCTCGGGCGCGGGTGGTGCGCCGCCGCCCGGCGACGAGTGCGCGTGGTACTCGACCGAGCCCGCCGTCATCTGCATGAACGCCTCCTCCAGCGACGCCCGCTGGGCGCTCAGCTCGTGCAGCGTGATCCCGTGCCGGGCGGCCAGCTCGCCCAGGTCCTCGGTGGTGCCACCGTCCACCTCCAGCGTGCCGCCGTCCGCCTCGACGGCGACGACGCCCTCCTGGTGCAGCACATCGCGCAGCCGCTCCTGCTGCGGGGAGCGCAGCCGGACGTAACTGCGCGAGTTCTCGTGGATGAAGTCGGCCATCGACGTGTCCGCGAGCAGCCTGCCCTGGCCGATCACGATCAGATGGTCGGCGGTCAGCGCCATCTCGCTCATCAGGTGCGAGGAGACGAAGATCGTCCGGCCCTGCTCGGCGAGCGTCTTCATCAGATTCCGGATCCAGTGGATGCCCTCGGGGTCGAGGCCGTTGACCGGCTCGTCGAACATCAGGATCCGGGGATCACCGAGCAGCGCCGAGGCGATGCCCAGGCGCTGGCCCATGCCGAGCGAGAAACCCTTGGACTTCTTCCGCGCCACCGCGGTCAGGCCCACGGTGTCCAGCACCTCCGCCACCCGCTGTTCGGGAATGCGGTTGCTCTGCGCCAGACAGAGCAGGTTGTTGTACGCGCTGCGCCCGCCGTGCATCGCCTTCGCGTCCAGCAGCGCGCCGATGTACTTCAAAGGTTCTTCGAGTTCGCGGTAGTGCTTGCCGTCGATCCGCACGGAACCGCTCGTCGGGTTGTCGAGATCGAGCATCATCCGCATCGTGGTGGACTTGCCCGCCCCGTTGGGTCCCAGAAAACCCGTCACCATTCCCGGTTTGATCACGCACGACAACTGGTCGACGGCGACCTTGTTCCCGTACCTCTTCGTGAGGCCATCGAGCTCGATCATGCGTTCACGCTAGAACGCCCGCGTGCCCGGCGCCACCACAAGGGCGGAACCGGGCACGCGGGTACGGCAACCGGAGTCAGCGGGTCTGCTGGGCCGGGACGCCGCGGGAGGCGGGCTCCTCGTCGGCGGGGGTGCCGGCGGCCGCCACCGCGGCACCGGTCAGCGTCGCCAGCATCTCGCGGACGTTGGTCAGCTGCGCGTTGATCGAGTCGCGGCGGTTGGTGAGGGCCGCGAGCTCGCGCTCCGATTCGCTGCGGATGCGGTCGGCCTTCGCGTTGGCGTCCGCCACGATGTCCTCGGACTGGCGCTGCGCGGTCTCCACCGTCTGACGGGCCCGGCGCTCGGCGTCGGTGCGGAGCTTCTCCGCCTCCAGGCGGAGCTGCTCGGCGCGGTGCTCGATCTCGGCGAGGCGCTTCTCGGCCTTGGCCTGGCGGGACGCGAGGTCGCGCTCCGACTGGTCGCGGCGCTTGGCGAGGTTGGTCTCGAAGTCCGCGGCGGCCTGGGCGGCCTTGGCGCGGGTCTCCTCGAAGAGGGCGTCGGCCTCCTCGCGCTTCTGCGCCGCGTCCTTCTGCGCGTCGGCACGCAGCGCGGTGGCCTCACCCTGGGCCTTGTCGACGATGCGGACGCCGTCGTCCTCGGCCTTGGCCTTGCGCTCGGCGGCGAAGGTCTCGGCGTCGTTGCGCACCTGCTGGGCGGCGGACTCGGCGAGCTCGCGGTGCTGCTCGGCGGCGCGACGGGCCTCCTCGCGCAGGTCCTTCGCCTCCTCCTCGGCCAGCCGGAGGATCTTCTCCACACGCGCGCCGAGACCCGCGTACGACGGCTCCGCGTCGTTCACCTGGGCCTGGGCGTTCTGCGTTTCGAGGTGCAGTTCCTCGATGCGCTTTTCCAGCGATGTGATGCGGGCGAGAGCACTATCACGGTCGGCGACGAGCTTGGTAATGCGGTCATCCACCTGACCGCGGTCGTAACCACGCCGCACGAGTTCGAAGCCGAAGGGGGAGGAAGGGTCACTCATGGGGTTCCTGTCGAAGTGAGACCGGTGAGGTGATAGAGGGAATCCTAGGGGCCGGGGCGGCGTGTCATCGAGCAGATGCCGGTTTGATCTGGAGAATGACACCCCTTTTGAGTGGCTGACCCCCGTAACCCTTGCCACTCGGACGAATGACGGTCCATGTGCGACCACGGACGACGGCCGGTGGGCTACCCATCGGACTGCTTGCCACTCGATCGAGTGCCTGCTGCCGCCCCGGCCTTGACGCCGGCGGCCGGTGCCGCGCCGCCCTTACCGCCCGCCGCAGGGGTCTCGAAAGACTCCAACGCCTCCAGCACGTCCTGGACACGGGAGATCTCCGTGTTGATGTCCTCGCGCCGGCGCACCAGGACCTCCAGCTCGTGCCGGCCCTCGTCCACCATCCGCTTGGCCTCCGCCTCGGCGTCCGCCCGCAGCTTCTCGGCCTCGCGCACCAGGCTGGCCTTCTTCTGCTCGGCCTCCTTCAGTAGCGACTCGGCCCGCTTCACGGCGGCGATCCTGACCTTGCTCGCCTCCGAATTGGCGTCCGCCAGCAGCTCCTTGGACTTCGCCGCGGCCTCCTCGCGCTGCTCGGTGGCGGCCTTGATCAGCTTGTCGACGCGCTCGCCGACCGTCTTGACCTGCTCGGCCGTCTCCCGGCGCGCCCGGTCGTGCAGCTCCTGGACCTCGGTCTCCGCCCGGGTCTTCAGCTCCTCGGCCCGCTCCCGGATCTGCGTGGCGTCCCGGCGCGCGCCGACCAGCAGCTCGTCCGCGTCCGTCCGGGCCCGCTCCACCAGCCCATTGCCCTCGACCGTCGCCTCGGAGGTGATCCGCACGGCCTCCTGGCGCGCCGCGCCGACCATCGCGTCGGCCTGCTCCTCGGCCTCCGTGGCGGCGCGCAGCGCCTCCTCCTGAGCCTTGTTGATGAGCTGGTCCGCCTGCTCCGCCGCGTCCGCCCGCCGCTTCGCCGCCGCCTCGCGCGCCTCGTCGAGCAGCCGGTCCGCCTCCTGGCGCGCCTCGGCCCGCATCTGCTCGGCCGCCGCCTCCGCGTCCGCCCGAAGCCGCTCCGACTCCTCCCGGGTGCGCGCCGCGTGCTCCTGGGCGGAGCCCACCGTGGCCGAGGCCTCCGCGCGCATCCGCTCCGCGTCGCCCGCCGCCTCGTCCACGGTCCGGGCCGCCTGGCGCTCCGCGTCCGTGCGCAGCCGCTCGGCCTCGGCGGTCGCCTCCGACATCAGCAGGTCGGCCTGGGCCGCCGCCTCGGTCCGCATCCGGTTGGCGTCCTCGCGGGCCTCCGCCCGGCTGCGCGCCGCGTCCTGCTCGGCGGACGCCAGCGCGTCCGACGCCTCGGTGCGCATCCGCTGGCTGTACTCGGCGGTGTCCGCCCGCAGCCGCTCGGACTCCGCGATCGCGTCGGAGACCGTACGCTCCGCCATCGCCTTCGCGGCGTCCGTCTCCTCCTTGGCCACCTGGCGGATGCGCGAGGCGTCCTCGCCCGCCCGCTCCCGCTCGGCGTGCGCGTCGGCCCGCAGCCGGTCGGCCTCCTCCTGCGCCTCCGACTTGGTCCGCTCGGCGACATGCTCCGCCGTCGAGCGCAGCCCGGCGATCTCCGCCTCGGCCTGCTCCTGGAGCCCGCTGACCGAGTCCCGCACCTGCTGGGCGGTCTGCTCGGCCGCCGCGACCAGCTCGGCCGCCCGGGTCTCCGCCTCGCCGGTCAGGCGCTGCGCCTCGGCCTGCGCCTCCTCGACCCGCTTGCGCGCGGAGGCCAGCAGCTCCTCGCTCTGCTCGCGGGCGCGCTCACGCTCCTGGTTCGCCTCGGAGCGGGCCGCGTCCAGCGTCTCCTCGGCCTCGCGCCGGCGCCGGTTCGCCTCCTCCTGGGCGGCGGCCAGCGCCTCGGCGGCCTCCGTGCCCACGCGCTCCGCGGCCGCTGCGGCCTCCGACCGCAGCCGGTCGGCGGTCTCCTGCGCCTCGGTCCGCAGCCGCTCCGCCTCGGTGGCCGCCTCGGTGCGCAGCCGTACGGCGACGGCCTCGCCCTCGGCACGCGACTGCGAGGCGTCCGCCGCGGCCTCGTCGCGCAGCCGCTGGGCCTCGGCCTCCACCTGCTCCTGGAGCGTCCGCAGCCGCTCGGCGGACTCCGCGCGCAGCCGCTCGGACTCCTCACCGGCCTCGCGGCGGATGCGCTCCGCCTCCGTACGCGCCTCGCCCAGCGCCTCCTCGGCGGCGGTGACCCGGGTCTCGGCCTCGTCCTTGAGCCGGGTCAGCTCACCGGCCGCCTCCGACTGCCGGGCCGCGACGGCGACCTCGGTCTCCTCGCGCAGCGCGGCCGCCGCCTCCTCGGCAGCGGTCCTCGCCGCCTCGGCCTGCTCCTCCGCCTCCGTGCGCAGCTGCTCGGCCTCGGCGCGAGCCCGGTCGAGCGCGTCCTCGGCCTGCTTGCGCAGCGCGGCGGCCCGCTCCGTGGCCTCTGTCCGTACCCGCTCGCCCTCGGCGGTCGCCGTACCGCGCAGCTCCTCCGCGTCGGCCTTGGCCTTCGCGAGCAGCTCCTCGGCGGTCTTCGCGCCCTCCTCGATCTGCTGAAGGGCCTCGCGGCGGGCCTCGCCCCGGATCCGCTCGCCCTCCGCGACGGCCTCGGACCGCAGCTGCTCGGCCTCGCCGCGCAGCCGGCGCGCCTCCTCCTGGAGCTCGACCGTCTTGGCCCGGTACTCCTTGGTGTCGTCCTTGGCCGCGCCCTTGAGCTGATCGGCCTGCTCGGCCGCCTCACCGCGCAGCCGGTCCGCCTCGGCCTCGGCCTCGCGGCGGATGCGCTCGGCCTCCTCGCCCGCCGCCCGGGTGGCCGCCTTCGCGTCATCGGACGCCTTGGTCAGGATCTCCTCGGCGGACCTGGCCGCCTTCGCGAGCTGGGCCGCCGCGTCCTCGG
Source organism: Streptomyces sp. NPDC097595 (assembly GCF_044761525.1). Classification (NCBI taxonomy): domain Bacteria; kingdom Bacillati; phylum Actinomycetota; class Actinomycetes; order Kitasatosporales; family Streptomycetaceae; genus Streptomyces; species Streptomyces sp. NPDC097595. The sequence goes on from NZ_JBIWCN010000002.1 coordinate 154,295, forward strand.
CGGCGGCGGTGCGCGCGGCCTCGGCCGCCTCCGAGCGCAGCCGCTCGGCCTCGCCCCGGGCGTCCGCGAGTGCCTGCTCGGCCTCCGCCTTGAGGGACTCGGACTCCTTGGTGGCCTCGCCGACCAGCCGGGCGATCTCCGTCTTGGCGGTCCGGGTGCGCTGCTCGTTCTGCGACTCGGCCGAGGCCAGCCGCTTGACCGCGGCCTCCTTGGCCTCCGAGAGGACCTTCTCGGCCTCCAGGCGCGCCTCGCGCAGCCGGGTCTCGGCCTCCTGCATACGCTGCTCGGCGGCCCGGTTCAGCTCGGTGGTCTGCTGCCGGGTCTGCTCGGTCTCCGCGGTCGTCGTCTGCCGCAGCTGCTCCGCGTGGCTGGTGGCCTCCTGCGCCTGGCCGGCGGCGGCGCTGAGCATCCGCTCCGCGTCCTTGCGGGCCCGCATCAGGATCGACTCCGCCTCGGCCCGGGCGGACTCCGCCTCGGAACCGACGCGCTGCCGGGTCTCCTCGGTCAGCCGGGCCGTCTCGGCCCGGGCGGCGGCGAGCGCCTGCTCGGCCTCGGCCCGGGACTCCTCCATCAGGCGGCGGGCCTGCGACTCCGTCCGGGCCCGCAGCTGCTCGGCCCAGGCGACGTTCTCGTTGACATGGGACTCGACGGTCTGGCGGCGCTCCGCCAGCTCCTGGTCGAGCTGCTGGCGGCGCTGCACCGCCTCGTTGTGCAGCTCGGCCTGGAGGCGGGCCTGGTGCTCGGCGTGCTCCTGGAGGATGCGCTGCGTCTGGGCGCGGGCGTCGCGCAGCTCGCGCTCGGCGTCGCTGCGCAGCTGCTCGGCCTGGATCTGGGCGTTCCGGAGCAGCTGCTCCGCCTGGTAGCCGATGTCCGCGCTGTCGTAGGCGGGACGCATCGCCAGACTGCGCCGAGCCTCGTGCAGCTTGGCGCGCAAGACCTCGACCTGGTAGCCGAGGTCCTCGGCGTGCTGGACGGCCTTCTCCCGGTCGGTCCTGAGCCGGTCCATCTCGGCCTCGAACCGCGAGAGATGGTCGTCTTCAGCTCGGTGGCTCTCCTGGCGTTCGTAGCCCCGCACTGCGCGGTCCCATCCTTCCCCGAGCTCTCAACGTTCGGGGAATGGTGACAGATCAACGGCTGGGGACGCGGCGCGCCCCCGACCCGGCCCCGGCCCGGAAGAGCCCACTCTACCGGGCGGGTATGGCTGGGGTCAGTGCTCCTTCTTCGCCGTGACCAGTTCGGTGAGGACGCCGTGGCAGTCCTTGGGGTGGAGGAAGGTGATCCTGGACCCCATCGAACCCGTCCTGGGCTCGTCGTACAGCACCCTGACCCCCTTCTCGCGGATGTCCGCGGCGTCGGCGTCGACGTCCGCCGTACCGAAGGCGATGTGGTGCACGCCCTCCCCGTTCTTGGCCAGCCATTTGCCCACGGCCGAGTCCTCCCGGGTGGGCTCCAGGAGCTGGAGGTAGGAGGCGCCGCCGTCGGACGTATCGTTGATCTTGAGCATGGCCTCGCGTACGCCCTGCTCCTCGTTGACCTCGGAGTGGAAGACCTCGAACCCGTAGGTCGAGCGGTAGAACTCGACGGTCTTGTCGAGGTCGAAACAGGCGATCCCGATGTGGTCGATTCGCGTCAGCATGGGGACAGTGCAGCGTGCTCCCGACGGTTACGCAAGGTGCGCGCGATCACACTCGCGGGCGGATGACGGGGCGGGTACCGCTCAGTACATTCAAGTAAACCCTCGTTCACATCTAATCCAAGGGGCTGTGCCTCATGTCAGGAACGACCGGTACCACCTCCGTGATCGTCGCGGGCGCGCGGACGCCCATGGGCCGGCTCCTCGGCTCCCTGAAGACCTTCTCCGGCGCCGACCTGGGCTCCATCGCCATCAAGGCGGCGCTGGACCGGGCCGGAATCGGCGGTGACCAGGTCGAGTACGTGATCATGGGCCAGGTGCTCCAGGCCGGCGCGGGCCAGATCCCCGCCCGCCAGGCCGCGGTCAAGGCCGGCATCCCGATGAACGTCCCCGCGCTCACCGTCAACAAGGTGTGCCTCTCCGGGCTCGACGCCATCGCCCTGGCCGACCAGCTCATCCGCGCCGGTGAGTTCGACGTCGTCGTCGCCGGCGGCCAGGAGTCCATGACGAACGCCCCGCACCTCCTCCCGAAGTCCCGCGAGGGCCACAAGTACGGCGCGATCGAGATGCTGGACTCGATGGCGTACGACGGTCTGACCGACGCCTACGAGAACATCCCGATGGGCGAGTCCACCGAGAAGCACAACACCCGCCTCGGCCTGGACCGCGCAGCGCAGGACGAGATCGGCGCCCTCTCCCACCAGCGCGCCGCCGCCGCCCAGAAGAACGGTCTCTTCGAGGCCGAGATCACCCCGGTCGAGATCCCGCAGCGCAAGGGCGACCCGGTCCTCTTCGCCAAGGACGAGGGCATCCGCCCCGAGACCACCGTGGAGTCCCTGGGCAAGCTGCGCCCGGCCTTCGCCAAGGACGGCACGATCACCGCGGGCACCTCCTCGCAGATCTCGGACGGCGCCGCCGCGGTCGTCGTCATGAGCAGGGCCAAGGCCGAGGAGCTGGGCCTGGAGTGGATCGCCGAGATCGGCGCCCACGGCAATGTGGCCGGCCCGGACAACTCGCTCCAGTCGCAGCCGTCCAACGCGATCCGGCACGCCCTGAAGAAGGAGGGCATCGGCGTCGAGGACCTGGACCTCATCGAGATCAACGAGGCGTTCGCGGCCGTCGCCGTCCAGTCCATGAAGGACCTCGGCGTCACCTCGGACAAGGTCAACGTCAACGGCGGCGCCATCGCGCTCGGCCACCCCATCGGCATGTCCGGCGCCCGTGTGGTGCTGCACCTGGCGCTGGAGCTGAAGCGGCGCGGCGGCGGTACCGGTGCGGCGGCGCTGTGCGGCGGCGGCGGCCAGGGCGACGCGCTGATCCTGCGCGTTCCGGGCAAGTAACGCGGTACGAGAACGAGCGGCGAGCGGAACGGAGCGGTGATGGTGGACGTCCCCACCCTGGTGGAGCAGGCCCGCGCGGGCGGACCCCGGGCGGTGGCCCGGCTCATCTCCCTGGTGGAGGGGGCCTCGCCGCAACTGCGCGAGGTGATGGCGGCCCTGGCGCCGCTGGCGGGCAGCGCGTACGTGGTCGGCCTGACCGGTTCGCCGGGCGTCGGCAAGTCCACGTCGACGTCGGCGCTCGTCTCCGCCTACCGGAAGCAGGGCAAGCGGGTCGCGGTGCTCGCCGTGGACCCGTCCTCGCCGTTCTCCGGCGGGGCGCTGCTCGGCGACCGGGTCCGGATGTCGGACCACGCGTCCGATCCGGGCGTCTACATCCGCTCCATGGCGACCCGCGGCCACCTCGGCGGCCTCGCCTGGGCGGCCCCGCAGGCGATCCGGGTGCTGGACGCGTCGGGCTTCGACGTGATCCTGGTGGAGACCGTGGGCGTCGGCCAGTCCGAGGTGGAGATCGCCTCGCAGGCCGACACCTCGGTCGTCCTCCTCGCCCCCGGCATGGGCGACGGCATCCAGGCCGCGAAGGCGGGGATCCTGGAGATCGGCGACGTGTACGTGGTGAACAAGGCGGACCGGGACGGCGCCGACGCCACCGCCCGCGAGCTCAACCACATGCTGGGCCTGGGCGAGTCCCGGAGCCCCGGCGACTGGCGCCCGCCGATCGTGAAGACGGTCGCCGCCCGGGGCGAGGGCGTCGACGAGGTGGTCGAGGCCCTGGAGAAGCACCGGGCCTGGATGGACGAGCACGGCGTCCTCGGCGAACGCCGCGCCGCCCGCGCCGCCCGCGAGGTGGAGACGATCGCGGTCACCCGCCTCCGCGAACGCATCGGCTCCCTGCACGGCGACCGCCGCCTGGACACCCTGGCCGAACGCATCGTGGCCGGCCACCTCGACCCGTACGCGGCGGCGGACGAACTGGTGGCGGGGCTGACGGGCGAGGGCTGACGGTTCGGGTGATGCGGGGGCGCTGCCCCCGTACCCCCGCTCCTCAATCGCCGGAGGGGCTTACAGGTAGCCCCGCCGGCGTCCCTACCGCTGCCCCCGCAGATGCTCCGCCACCGGCGTCAGCGCCGCGTGCAGTTCCGCCAGGGCCTCCGGCGACAGCAGGTCCATGAAGTGCTTGCGGACGGACGCGACATGGTGCGGCGCCACCTTCCGCATCGTCTCCAGGCCATCGTCCGTGAGGACCGCGTACAACCCCCGCCGGTCCGACTCGCAGTTCTCCCGCCGCACAAGACCCGCGCTCTCCATGCGCGTGATCTGGTGCGAGAGCCGGCTCTTGGACTGCAGGGTCGCCCCCGCGAGGTCGCTCATCCGCATCCGGCGGTCCTCGGACTCCGAGAGGTTGACGAGGATCTCGTAGTCGTTCATGGTCAGGCCGAACGGCTGGAGGTCCTTCTCCAGTTGATGGGTCAGCAGCCTGCCGACGTCCAGATGGGTGCGCCAGGCGCACTGCTCAGCATCGCTCAGCCAGCGAGTGGCCGTCTCGGTCTCCATGTGCGGATTCTACCTAAGAAGTTGAAAGCCGGACGAAGTATGGAAGGTGTGACGACCGGCACCGCACCGCTCGCGCGGGCCGGGCCGGGGTGCAGACGTTCGACGTCACACTCCGCAGACTATCGGTCACGAACCGGAATAGTGCTGGAGGCCCCCCAGTCGGCCCGGCACCCCCGCCTGCTGCGGCACCGTCCCCGTCGGCTGCTCGGCCATCAGCGCCTCGGAGGACTGGAGCAGCACCGTACCGGCGCCGACGAACTCGAACTGGTGCTCCTCGCCGGAGGCACCGCCGATCCCGGTCAGCCCCCGCAGCCCGCCCAGCAGGCCGGTCATGTAGCCGTGGTCGTAGTGGTGGCAGGGCGAGGGGCAGTCCGCCCAGCCGACCAGCGCCTGCGGGTCCACCCGCAGCGGGGGCTCCATGAAGACCACCGGACCGTTGGACGCGGCGACGAACTTGCCGGTGCCGATCAGCGTCAGGAACCCGGGCACGATCGACTGCTTCAGCGCCAGCGACGGCTGGTACGCGAGCAGGTTGCCGGACCGGATGGTCAGGTTGCCGTCGTCCAGGTCGTACGAGTTCACATCGAACGCCCGGTCCGCGAGCAGCATCTTGCCGCTGCCCTCGGCCACCACCCAGTCGCTCGCGTGCAGCGGCGAGTGGAAGCTGGAGCGGACCAGCCGCTCGAAGCGGCCGTGCCCGATGCCGTCGAAGTTGATCTGCCCGTAGTAGGCGATCATCTTGCCCTTCTGGAGGAACCACTGGCTTCCCTTGAGCTCCACACAGAAGGTGTACGCGTTGACGTTGTCGTCCGCCGGCAGCGTCATCGGGTCGAAGACCACGGGCCCGTTCACAGCTTCTCCTCCGACGCCTGGACGTACACCGCACCGTTGCCGCTCAGCTCCAGCTGGAAGCCCTCGCCCGAGCCGCGTCCCACCATCTCGCGCCAGCCGAGCGCGGTGGAGAGCTTGTTGCGTACGTCGCCGTGGTGGGCGACGTACGCCTGGGGATCGACGTGCACATCGCGGCCCGGCGCGATCGGCAGCTCGATCACCCCGCCGTGCGCCATCACGGCCACCGAGCCGTGCCCCTTGAGCGTCGTGGTGAACAGGCCCTGCCCGGTCACCTGGCCGCGCACCATGCCCATCACCCCGCCCTGCGAGCCCATGAACATCGTGCCCTGCTGGAGCGTGCCGTCGAAGGCGAGCAGCCGGTCCGCCTCCACATAGAGGGTGTTCCCGGAGAGGTTGATCACATGGATGTGGTGGCCGCCGTGGCCGAACATCACCGTGCCGTTGCCCTCGACCGTCATCAGCGGGGTCGCCTCGTTCGCCATCCGGCGGCCGATCATCGACATCATGCCGCCCTGGCCGCCCTGGATGTTCGGCGTGAACGCCACCTCACCCCGGTACGCGAGCATCGCCCCGCGCTGGCTGAACATCTTCTGGCCGGGGACCACCGTCGCCTCGACCATCTTCGAGTTGATCTCACGGAACGGCATCAGACGTTCCCCCCGATCGTGTTCCGCTCGCTGGGCTGCACGTAGACCAGTCCGTCGCCCTCGAACCGGATCTGGAAGGACTCGCCGGAGCCCTCGCCGATCAGCGTCCGGAAGTTCACCCCGGACTGGAGGTTCTGCTGGAGGTTGCCCTGGTGGGCGATGTACGCGCCCGGGTCGACGAACAGCGGGTACTGGGGGGAGACCCGCAGCACCACGGCCGTGCCGTCCGACATGATCGCCGCCTGGCCGGTCCCCTCCACGGTGGTGGTGAACAGGCCGTTGCCCGTCGCCCCGCCGCGCAGGCCGGTGAACGTGGTGCCGGTGCGCAGCCCCGCGTCGGTGCAGAGCAGATTGCTCGCCTCGACGTACAGCTTGTCGCCGTGCAGCGAGACGAGGTTGATCTCGCTCGCCCGGTCCGCGAAGTAGCAGGTGCCCTGGCCGGTGACCTGCATCACCGCCATCGACTCACCGGTCAGCCTGCGGGTCACCATCCCGCGCAGTCCCTCACCGCCGCCCGTCATCTTCTTGAACGTCATCTGGCCCTCGTACGCGACCATCGAGCCGTTCTTCGCCTTGACGGCATCGCCTGCCAGATCGACGGCGAGCGTCTTGTTTCCCTCAAGCCGGAACATTGCCACCCGGCGAAAATAGCGGCAGCGACCGCGACCGGAACAGGGGGCCAGTACCCGGCGCCCGGGCCACCCGCCCGCGATGTCACAATGGGTGCCGCTTGTGCGTGCGTTCACAAGCTGTCACGACCCTCCCACCGAAGGTGCCCCCGTGGACATCAAGACCGCTACCGCCCTGCACCGGCTGCGCCTCATCTCGATTCCCGAGGCGCTGTCCTTCCCGGCGCTGATCCTCTTCGGCTCGGTGCTGAGCCGGGTCTCCGACATCGACTTCCTGATGATGCCGCTCGGCATGCTGCACGGCGTGCTCTTCGTGATCTACGTCGTGCTGCTGCTCGACGTGTGGGCGAAGACCAAGTGGCCGCTGAAGCGCGTCGCGTTCTTCTTCCTGCTGTGCGTGCTGCCGTTCGGCGGTCTGTACGGGGACAAGGTGCTCAAGCGCTACGAGGCGGACAGCGTCATCGCCGCCCGGGCCCGCCGCGAAGGCACGGTCAGCGTATGATCGTCGCCTTCTCCGTCAGCCCGCTCGGGGTCGGCGAGGACGTCGGCGAGTACGTCGCCGACGCCGTCCGGGTCGTCCGCGAGTCGGGGCTGCCCAACCGCACGGACGCCATGTTCACCTCCATCGAGGGCGAGTGGGACGAGGTCATGGACGTCGTCAAGCGCGCGGTGGCCGCCGTCGAGGCGCGCGCGGGCCGGGTCTCCCTGGTCCTGAAGGCGGACATCCGCCCCGGGGTCACCGACGGGCTCACCTCCAAGGTCGAGACGGTCGAGCGCTACCTCGCGGAGTGACCCCGCACCGCCCGTGAGCCCCTGCCGGACCGGCGGGGGCTCTCCTCATTCCGGGACAGCGAGCGCGATCCCCAGCGGCGTCCGCTCGTACAGCACCTGGTGCCCGTAGCGCCGCGAGGTCAGCAGCCCCGCCGCCCGCAGCACCGACAGGTGCTCCGACACCGACGAGGGGGCGAGCCGCAGCCGGTGCGCCAGCGCGCTGGTGCCGGCCGGCTCGTCCAGCGCGCACAGGACGTCGGCCCTGGTCCGCCCGAGCAGCCGCGCCAGCGCGTCCGGCGTGGTGTCGCCCGGGTCGGTCCACAGGCTGCCGATCCCGCGCGCGGGGTAGATCACGGCGGGCGGCCAAGGCGGCTCATACCCACTGACCACGTCCGGCCAGGCGAAGACGCTGGGGATCAGCACGAGCCCCTGCCCGCCCAGCACCCGTGAGTGCCGGCCCCGCATCCCGACCAGGGTCAGAGTGGAGTCGGTCCACGTCAGCTGCGGGCTCAGCTCGCCGAGGAGGCGCGCGAATCCCACCTCGGCCAGTCGTCGCGAGTGGTAGGCGATATCGGCCTCCAGCAGGGCGCGCAGTCTCGACCAGTCCGGTTCGACCAGCGTCCGCCACGCCTCTTCGAGCAGGTCGGCCAGATCCCGCAGGGCGCGCGCCGGGTCGGCGAGCAGCGCCCGGCCGGCGGGGGAGTCCAGGCCGCCCGTCTGGTCGGCCAGGGTCAGCGCCAGGTCCTCGGCGACCAGCTCCGGGGCGGTGGCGCGGACCGCCTCGATCTCGTCCGCGAACGTGACGTTCGGCCGCGCGGGAGGCGGACAGAGGAAGTCCGGGTTGTGTCCCCCGTCCGTCATCAGCGACCAGAGCGGTCGCAGATCGAGCCCCGAGGCCGCAGCCTCGATGCGCCGCAGCCAGGGCCGGTGGTAGCCGTGCCGCTGAGGGCGCAGCAGCGTGCGCACGGCGGCCTGGGTCTCCCAGAGCGGGGAGAGCGCGAACCGGCAGCGCAGCAGGTCGTTCTCGTCGAGGTGGAGATGGAACGGCATGGGCGGCCCCGGGAAGATTCGGCTGGGGCCGAAAGTCTACGGTCCGGGCGGTCCGGTCCCGCAGGCTGCGGCCATGCCGAGAGACACCACCGGTCCCCGGGCGGGCCGCCACACCCCCGACACCCCGGACCCCGCCACCGCAGGACCGGCCGCTCTCCCGGCCCCGCCCCCGGAGCGCGCCGGCCCCCCTGACCCGAGCGGACCGGCCGCGCCCCGGGGATACGGCGCCGTCTTCGCCGTACGCGAGTTCCGCGCGGTCTTCGCCGCGCATCTGCTCTCCCTGCTCGGGGTCGTCGTCAGCGAACTCGCGCTCACCGTCCTCGTCTACGACCTCACCTCGTCGCCCCTGCTCAGCGCCCTGACCTTCGCGCTCGGCATGCTGCCGTACCTCGTCGGCGGCACCCTGCTCGCCGGCATCGCCGACCGCTACCCGGCCCGCCGGGTCCTGGTCACCTGCGATCTGGTCTGCGCGGTCTGCGTCGCCGTGATGGTGCTGCCGGGCACCCCGGTCGCCGGGCTGCTGATGCTGCGCTGCCTGGTCGCCGCCGTCTCGCCGGTCTTCACCGGAACGCGGATGGCCGCCCTCACCGACATCCTCGGCGAGGGCGAGCTGTTCGTGCTGGGGCGCTCGCTGCTGCGGATCGTCTCGCAGGGGTCGCTGCTCGCCGGTTTCGGCGTCGGCGGGGTGCTGCTGACCGTGCTCCCGCCGCGCGGCGCGATCACGATCACCGTCGCCACCTTCCTCTGCTCGGCCGCGCTGCTGCGCCTCGGCACCCGCGACCGGCCCGCCCGCGCCCGCGAGGCCGGCGGCGCCGGTCTGCTGCGGGAGTCCCTGTCCGGCGCCCGGCTGATCTTCGGTCACCGCCGCCTCCGGGCGCTGATGCTGCTGTTCTGGCTGCCCCCGCTGTTCGTCGTCGCGCCGGAGGCGGTCGCCGCGCCGTACGCCGACGAGATCGGCGTCGGCCCGGCCGCGCTCGGGCTGCTGATGTGCGCCATGCCCGTCGGCCACATCGCCGCCGAGCTGTGCGCGGGCACCGCGCTGCGCCCGCGCACCCGTGAGCGGATCGTGCTGCCGCTGGCCGCCGCCGGGCTGCTGCCCCTCACGGTGTACGCGCTGACGCCGGGGGTCGCGGTGGCGGCCGTCGCGCTGGTGGTGGTCGGCGCCTCGTCCGCGTACAACATCGGCCTCGACCAGTGGTTCGTCGCCGCCGTCCCGGAGGAACTGCGCGGGCGGGCCATGACCCTGCTCACCGCCGGGCTCATGACGCTCCAGGGCGTCGGCATGGCGCTCACCGGGCTCGCCGCCGAGTTCTTCCCCGTCCACCAGGTGGTCGCCGGGGCGGCCGTCCTCGGCACACTCTGCCTGCTCCCGCTCGTCGCCGAGGTCCGCGGCACCGCACCCGCTGCCGGGGCCCGGACCGAAGTGCGAGACGGGGAGGACCGCCAAGTTCCCCATGGGTAAGGTCGTGGCCGTGCCGAAGCCGCTCAGTCTCCCCTTCGATCCCATCGCCCGCGCCGACGAGCTCTGGCAGCAGCGCTGGGGCCCGGTCCCGTCCATGGCGGCGATCACCTCGATCATGCGGGCGCAGCAGATCCTGCTCTCCGAGGTCGACGCCGTCGTCAAGCCGTACGGACTGACCTTCGCGCGGTACGAGGCGCTGGTGCTGCTCACCTTCTCCAAGGCGGGCGAGCTGCCGATGTCCAAGATCGGCGAGCGGCTGATGGTCCACCCGACGTCCGTGACGAACACGGTGGACCGGCTGGTGCGCTCCGGCCTGGTCGACAAGCGCCCGAACCCGAACGACGGCCGGGGCACGCTGGCCTCGATCACCGACAAGGGCCGCGAGGTCGTGGAATCGGCCACCCGGGACCTGGTCGCGATGGAGTTCGGACTCGGGGCGTACGACGCCGAGGAGTGCGCCGAGATCTTCGCGCTGCTGCGGCCCCTGCGCATCGCCGCGCAGGACTTCGAGGAGATCTGAGAGGCGCGGTTCCGGTGCCCGGCCCGCTGCAAGATCGCCCCGGACGTCCGGTTACGCTCGTTGGCATGAAACGCAGTGTGCTGACCCGATACCGGGTGATGGCTTACGTCACCGCCGTCATGTTGCTGATCCTCTGCGTGTGCATGATCTTCAAATACGGCTTCGACAAGGGCGAGGGCCTGACGCTCGTCGTCTCCCAGATCCACGGCGTGCTGTACATCATCTACCTGATCTTCGCCTTCGACCTGGGCTCCAAGGCGAAGTGGCCGATGGGCAAGCTGCTCTGGGTGCTCATCGCGGGCACGATCCCGACGGCCGCGTTCTTCGTCGAGCGCAAGGTCGTCCGCGAGGTCGAGCCGCTGATCGCGGACGCGACGCCCGCGGCCCCCGCGAACGTCTGACAGCTCCGAACCGCCCCGCGCGAAGCGCCGGGCGGTTTGTCATCGACATTTACTAGGACGTCCTAGTAAATTGGTGGCATGGACGCTGACGCGATCGAGGAAGGCCGCCAACGCTGGCAGGCCCGTTACGACAAGGCCCGCAAGCGTGACGCGGACTTCACCACGCTGTCCGGGGACCCGGTGGAGCCCGTCTACGGCCCTCGCCCCGGGGACGCGTACGAGGGCTTCGAGCGGATCGGCTGGCCCGGCGAGTACCCCTTCACCCGGGGGCTCCACCCGACCGGCTACCGGGGCCGCACCTGGACCATCCGCCAGTTCGCCGGCTTCGGCAACGCCGAGCAGACCAACGAGCGCTACAAGATGATCCTGGCCGCCGGCGGCGGCGGGCTCAGCGTGGCCTTCGACATGCCGACGCTGATGGGCCGCGACTCCGACGACCCCCGCGCGCTCGGCGAGGTCGGCCACTGCGGCGTCGCCATCGACTCCGCCGCCGACATGGAGGTCCTGTTCCAGGACATCCCGCTCGGTGACGTCACGACGTCGATGACGATCAGCGGCCCGGCCGTCCCGGTCTTCTGCATGTACCTGGTCGCCGCCGAGCGCCAGGGCGTCGACCCGGCGGTCCTCAACGGCACGCTCCAGACGGACATCTTCAAGGAGTACATCGCGCAGAAGGAGTGGCTCTTCCAGCCCGAGCCCCATCTGCGCCTCATCGGGGACCTGATGGAGCACTGCGCCGCCTCCATCCCCGCGTACAAGCCGCTCTCCGTCTCCGGCTACCACATCCGCGAGGCCGGGGCGACGGCCGCGCAGGAGCTGGCGTACACCCTCGCCGACGGCTTCGGCTACGTGGAACTGGGCCTCTCCCGCGGGCTCGACGTCGACACCTTCGCGCCCGGCCTGTCCTTCTTCTTCGACGCGCACCTGGACTTCTTCGAGGAGATCGCCAAGTTCCGCGCCGCCCGCCGCATCTGGGCCCGCTGGATGAAGGAGACGTACGGCGCGAAGACCGACAAGGCGCAGTGGCTGCGCTTCCACACCCAGACCGCCGGGGTGTCCCTCACCGCGCAGCAGCCGTACAACAACGTCGTACGCACCGCCGTCGAGGCCCTGTCCGCCGTCCTCGGCGGCACCAACTCGCTGCACACCAACGCCCTCGACGAGACCCTCGCGCTCCCCTCCGAGCAGGCCGCCGAGATCGCGCTGCGCACCCAGCAGGTGCTGATGGAGGAGACCGGCGTCGCCAATGTGGCCGACCCGCTGGGCGGTTCCTGGTACGTGGAGCAGCTCACCGACCGCATCGAGGCCGACGCCGAGAAGATCTTCGAGCAGATCAAGGAGCGCGGCACCCGGGCCCACCCCGACGGGCAGCACCCGGTCGGCCCGATCACCTCCGGCATCCTGCGCGGCATCGAGGACGGCTGGTTCACCGGCGAGATCGCGGAGTCCGCGTTCCGCTACCAGCAGTCCCTGGAGAAGGGTGACAAGAAGGTCGTCGGCGTCAACACGGCGCACGGCTCGGTCACCGGCGACCTGGAGATCCTGCGTGTCAGCCACGAGGTCGAGCGCGAACAGGTCCGCGTCCTGGCCGGCCGCAAGGAGGCCCGCGACGACGCCCGGGTGAAGACCGCCCTCGACGCGATGCTGGCCGCCGCCCGCGACGGCTCCAACATGATCGCGCCGATGCTCGACGCGGTCCGCGCGGAGGCGACCCTCGGCGAGATCTGCGGCGTCCTGCGCGACGAGTGGGGCGTCTACACGGAGCCCGCGGGCTTCTGACGTACCGGCTGTCCGGCGGCCGCGCCCAGGCCCGCCAGCAGCAGCAGTGTGAAGCGCCGGGCCCAGTCGGCATCGACGGGCTCGGCGCTCACCAGGGTCCGGTGCACCACCGCACCGGCGATCACATCGAAGATCAGGTCCGCCGTCAGGTCCGCCGTGGCCTCGTCCGGCTCGACGGGCAGCTCACCGCGCTCCTGCGCCCGCCGCCGGCCCTGGAGCACGAGCCGCTTCTGCCGGTTGACGATCGAGTCGCGGATACGGGCCCGCAGCGCCTCGTCCCGCGTCGACTCGGCGACCACCGCCATCAGCGCGGTCCGGGTCTCCGGCCGGTCGAGCAGCGCGGCGAACTGCAGCACGACCGCCTCCACATCGGCGGCCAGGCTGCCCAGGTCCGGCATCTCCAGCTCGTCGAAGAGGACAGCCACCGCGTCCACGACCAGTTCGTTCTTGCCCGCCCAGCGCCGGTAGAGGGTCGTCTTGGCGACCCCGGCCCGCGTCGCCACGTCACCCATGGTCAGCTTCGACCAGCCGAGGTCCACCAGCGAGGCTCTGGTCGCCTCCAGGATCGCCTCGTCGGCCTCGGTGCTGCGAGGACGTCCCGATCGTGCGGGTTTGGGGTGGGGGCGGCTGAGCATGCCGAGACCATACCCGCCAGTAAGTAAATCCGACCGGCCCCCGAAGCCGTGAGACAGATCACCGAACACTCTTGTGCGTGAGGGGGCGTGGCCAGTTACGCTACGGGTCGTAGCGTAAGGCGACGGTCCGGACCGTCGTGGGCGCCACGAACGAACGACAGCCACAGGCGCCGGGTGGGGACCGGGCGCCGAACCGGGTCTTTCAGGGGCCCCGCAGCCGTGTCTGTCCGCTCACCCCGCACACCGGCGGGGGTCGCGGACGGGCGCGGTTCACGTATCGCTTTCCGGAACGGCGCACCGAAGGGGGAGGATGTACGCATGCAGCCCAGAAACATGTCCATGAGCGGCGTCGTCGACCTCGCCGCGGTGAAGGCGGCCGGAGAGGCCAAGGCGAAGGCGGAGCAGACGCGCGCCGAGTCCGCACGCCAGGGCGGCCCCGCGGCCGTCCCCGCGTCCTCCCTCGTGATCGACGTCAACGAGGCGGGCTTCGAGAGCGACGTCCTCCAGCGCTCCGCCGAAGTGCCCGTCGTCATCGACTTCTGGGCCGAGTGGTGCGAGCCGTGCAAGCAGCTGGGCCCGCTCCTGGAGCGCCTGGCCCATGAGTACAACGGCCGCTTCCTGCTGGCCAAGGTCGACGTCGACGCCAACCAGATGCTGATGCAGCAGTTCGGCATCCAGGGCATTCCGGCGGTCTTCGCGGTCGTCGCCGGACAGGCGCTGCCGCTCTTCCAGGGCGCCGCCCCCGAGGCCCAGATCCGGCAGACCCTGGACCAGCTGATCCAGGTCGGCGAGGAGCGCTTCGGCCTCACCGGTATCGCGGTGGACCCGTCGGCGGCCGGTGAGCCGGCCCAGGCGGCGGCCCCGGTCCCGCCCGGCCCGTACGACTCCCTTCTCGAGGCGGCCGCCCGGGCGCTGGACGCCAACGACTTCGCGGGCGCCGTGCAGGCGTACCAGAACGTGCTGTCCGACGACCCGGTGAACACCGAGGCGAAGCTGGGCCTCGCCCAGGCCGAGCTGCTGTCCCGGGTCCAGGCGACGGACCCGCAGAAGGTGCGCACCGAGGCGGCGGAGAAGCCGGCCGACGCGGACGCGCAGATGGCGGCGGCCGACCTCGACCTCGTCGGCGGCCATGTCGAGGACGCCTTCGGGCGGCTGGTCGAGACCGTGCGCCGGACGTTCGGCGACGACCGCGACCGGGTCCGGCTGCGGCTGCTCGACCTCTTCGAGGTGATCGGCCCGGAGGACCCGCGGGTCGGTGCCGCGCGCACCGCGCTCGCGCGCGTCCTGTTCTGATCCGGTCTGTCCGATCCGATTGTTCTGAACTGACAACACGGCCGCGGCCGCCTTCGGGCGCCGCGGCCGTTTTCGCGATCAGGCGATAAGAGTGGGCCCTGCTTTACCAAATCTTGATAAAAGCGCGGCCTGTTACTCGCAGTAAATCGATCTTTGGGATCTGTCCCGTTTCGCTCGTGCTTCCTCCTTTTCGTCCGTTGGTCCGGGGCCACCCTGTGTGGCCGCTCGGTGTCAGCAGGTCGTCGCCCGGTTATGCGGGCGTTACCAGCGAGTAACGAACCCCCTTGTGTCCCGGCCGGGAATGGACCACGATCGGCCACGCTCGGTCCAATAACGCCAGTCCGGCTGCCAGTCGGGAGCGGCGGCTCCGTTGGGTCCCCACCGGGCGGGTCGGCGGCAGTGGGCGCCGGCTCCGGACAGGGGGGTTCCTGCCGGCCGGCAGGGCCTGTCCGATCAGGTCGCGCACACGCGTGACCAGTGGTTGTCGCTCGGGGGTGATCGCCGGTGATGCGGGCGCGGTACAGCCTCCGTATCCGGGCGCTCTCCTTTCCGAGGACGTAGCACTTCTCCCATCCCAGGTCGGGCAGGATGCCTGACCGGAGATGTACGTCCGAGAAGGAGGAAAAGTATGAGTTCCCAGGTTCGCGGTGGCACGAGATGGAAGCGTTTCGCTGTCGTCATGGTGCCGAGCGTCATAGCCACCGCCGCCGTCGGCGTCGGTCTGGCCCAGGGCGCGCTCGCCGCGTCCTTCAGCGTGTCGGGCCAGGAGTTCAAGGTCACGGCCGACGAGCTGAACGGTCAGGGCTTCGTCCAGTACGGCAGCATCGCGACCGAGGACGGCGCGGACCCCACGAAGTCGGGCAAGGCGCACGCCGTGGCCGTCTCCGGGTTCCGTCACGCCACCATCACCAAGATGTGCCAGTCGGTTGTCACGCCCAACCTGCCGTTCGGGCTGGGCAGCATCACGATGAAGCTCACCGCCGGTGACCCGGGCAATGCCACGGGCAAGGACCGAGAGAAGAAGCTGGTCGACGCCACCGGCCTCTACCTCGACATCTCGGACCTCAACGGTGACGCCGAGTTCGGCAACATCGACATCGGTGTGGGCGCGGGCCAGCTGCACGACCCGGGCATCCAGCCCAACGCCGACAAGTACGTCAACCCGAACGGCTTCGCGCAGCGCGCCGAGACCGCCAAGCTGACGGGCGTCAAGCAGAGGGCGTGGGCCACCACGGCAGGAACGTTCAAGCTGCCGGGTCTGCACCTTGGGCTGTCCAAGGGCGTCGACGAGTGCTACTAGGGCACTAGCCCGGGCGGCCGGGGGAGCACCACAGGTCCCCGGCCGCCCACCCTTCTCTTTCTCACAGCAGTACCGGTTCCCAGGGAGCTGTTTTCCATGAGCCCCGAATCCCAAGGGCAGAACGAGCACTACCTCTCCGTCGCCCGGCGAGGCTTCCGCACCTGGCGGGGTGACCGGCCGTTCTGGGCCGGACTGTTCACCATGCTGGGCGGCGTGCCCATCATGTACTTCCCGTACGCGAACATGCACCTCGGCAACGTGACGCTGGCGATGTCCACCACGGCCGGCGCCGGTTCGCTGATCATCGGGGTCCTGCTCGTCACGCTGGGCCTGACGATGTGGTTCCACAGCATCGTCCGCGTGTTCGCCGGTGTCGCGGCGATTCTGCTGGCCCTCATCTCCATACCCGTCGCCAACATCGGCGGCTTCCTGATCGGCTTCATCTTCGCCCTGCTCGGCGGCGCGCTCTCCGTGTCCTGGGCCCCGGGCGAACCGCCGGCGGCCGTGGAGCCCGTTCCCGCCGAGGAGGCCCCGGAGACCGTCTCGTTCGCGAAGGACGAGCCGTTCCCCGAGGGCGCGCTCCACGGCGCCGGTGTTCCCGAGCAGCCACAGGCCCCGTACGACACCACGGTCGAGGGCGGGAGGCACCGTGCGGGGTGACGACGAGCAGATGAACGGTGCGGACGAGAGCGGGACCCGGGAACGCAGGGGTCCCCGCCACGCCGCCCCCAGGAAGTCGCTGCTGACGAAGCTCCACATGCCCGCGGGCAAGAAGGCGTTCGCGCTCGCCGCGATGCCGACGGCGGTCTTCGTCGGGATGGGCCTCACGCCCCGGCTGGCGATGGCCGACGACTCCACGGACATCCCCTACGCGCCCGGCCCCTGCGTCACGCGCTCCGACGAGCCGAGCGAGTCGGCGGACCCGACGCCCTCCGCGTCGAAGACGCCGTCCCCCTCCACGAGCGAGAGTGCGAAGCCGACGCCGGGGACGACGGACAAGGCGACCCCGAAGCCCACGGCCACGGGCTCCGCGGACGACACCGCGAAGAGCACCGACACCGCGAAGAAGAGCACGGACGCCGCCCCGGCCGAGACCCCGGCCGCCACGCCGTCGCCCACCAAGACGACGAACCCGCTCGACCCGCTGGGCCTCGGCGACGCGCTCAAGGACCTCTTCGACGGCGACAAGGACAAGGAGACGGCGAGCCCGTCCCCGAGCCCCACCACGGCGTCCCCGAAGCCGTCCGCGACCGCGGACACCGAGGACTCCAAGGACGCGACCGCGGACAAGGCCACCGACGCGGCGAAGGACGCGGTGAAGGACACCGCCGACAAGACCACCGAGGCCATCCGCGACGCGGCCGGCAAGGCGGGCCGCACGGTCGAGGAGCTGGACGAGGACGTCAAGGGCACCGACGCCAAGAAGGACGAGGACATCCCGGACGGCGCCAAGGAGCCGTTCCCGTGTCCGACCGCGGACCCGGAGGCGCTCGCCAACGCCAAGCTGGAGCCGGGCATCCCGAACCTGCCCACCGACCCGTGGATCCTGGAGAGCTCGCTGCTCACCCTGAACGGGCTCGACTACAAGGGCATCGTGGAGGTACGGGCGGGCAACACCACCAAGAAGGTGCTGAAGTTCACCGCGTCCTCGATCGACATCAAGGACCTGCACCAGCTGACGACCGGCCCGCAGGCGGGCACCACGGGTCATGTGCAGGCGCGCAAGGGCTCCACCTCCACCATCCGCAACGGCACGGTGACGATGTACACGGAGGAGCTGAAGGGCAACCTCTTCGGCCTCATCCCGATCACCTTCAGCCCGGAGACCCCGCCCCCGCTGAACGTCCCCTTCGCCTTCTTCACCAAGGTGAAGGTCACCCAGGCCGGCCAGTTCGGCGGCACGCTGACGGTCCCGGGACTGCACAACTACTTCACCCGGGACGGCGCCTGACGCGTCTCGGTAGCATGACGACGGCCCGCCGCCCCACGGGGTGCGGGCCGTTGCCATGCTCATCGAAGACTGCGGGGGACACGTGAGTCCGATGTACGCCACACAGCCGGGGGAAGCCCGGATCGAGGCCGGGGGTGTCGGGGTGTACCTGCCTCGGTTCTTCGCGCCCGAGGACGGGTACTTCGGGCGGATTCGGGCCGAGCACGCCTTTCAGTCGCTGACGGAGTCCACCAAGGCCGGTGCGGCCCATCGCACCGGGATCTACCTCACGCCCGTCACGCGTGAAGCCGACGCGCTGCACTTCCGGCTGCTCCGGTGCTCCACGAACCTCTCCGGGCCGACCGAGAACTTCCGGGCGGTCGACACGGAGATCGTCGGCGCCCTGAACCGGGAGGCGGCCACCGTCTTCCGGGGCCACGCGCCGCTGAACCACGTGCTGGCGCAGACGTATCACAACACCCGGGCCACCGTGGAGCGCAAGCAGACCAAGGCACGGATCTCGTCGCACGCCGACAAGACGAAGGACATGCCCCGCAACGGCATCATGGCCTTCTGCACCTTCTACGACCGGCTCGACGGGCTGAGCCCCATGGCCGACGACCCCTACGACTACGGCGTGGGACGCGCCAGCGCGCTCACCCGGCTCCGCTTCCGGCTCAAGGACCCGGCCGCCGAACGCGACGACCGGCCCGAGCAGTTCACGCTGACGCTCCACCCCGGGTCCGTCTTCTTCATGCCGCTGTCCACCAACCGCCTGTACACGCACGAGGTCCGGCCCTCCACGCTGAACGCCGAGTACCTGCCGACCCGCCTGGGATACGTGGTGCGCTGTTCGAGCACCGAGGCCGTGCACCGGGACGGCCGTACGTACATCAAGGGCGCCGCCGGACCGGTGGAGCTGGAGCAGCCCACCGAGGCCGGCATGGCGGAGCTGCGCGGGCTGTACGCCGAGGAGAACCGGTCCACGTCGTTCATCGACTACGGCGACCGGTTCCGGTTCAGCATGAACGCGGGGGACTACCGTGCTCCCCGGATCTGAGGACATCGTCCGGTGCGCGCTGCCGGCGGAGGCGGACCGCTTCGCGGAGCTGTGTGCGGCGACGCCCATGGAGGACGTCGGCAAGGGCCGCAAGGGCGCCGTACTCACCAGACCGGACGCGGACGGCGGGGTGCCGCTCGTACGGACGACCACGCGGTACGCGCGTCCCGCGCTGCGCTTCCGGGACGTACACGAGCGGCTGGCCCGGGAGGTACGGGAGCGCGCGGGGCTCCCGGCCGCCTTCGACAACGCGCTGGCCGAGCGATACACGAGCGCGTACACGACGATGGGCCGCCACTGCGACCAGGCGCTCGACCTGGCCGATGGCTCGTACATCGCCGTCTTCACCTGCTACCGGGACCCGGAGGCGGACCCGCGCCGGAAGCTGGTCTTCGAGTCGAAGGAGGAGCCAGGCGCCGGGACGCTGGAGATCCCGCTCGAACACAACGGCGTCGTCGCCTTCTCCGTGGCGGCGAACCGCCGCCTGAGGCACCGGATCATCGCGGACCCGGCCGGCCGGTCCGGGGACAACGAGTGGCTGGGGATCACGTTCCGGACGTCGAAGACCGTCCTCCGCTTCCGTGCCGCCGTCCCGTACCTCCCGCAGGGCGTACCGCTCACGCTCGCGGACGAGGAGCGGGCGCGCGCGTTCTACGGGCTGCGGCGCCGCGAGAACGACGAGACGGACTTCGCGTACCCCGAACTGAACTGCACCGTCAGCGCGAGCGATCTGCTGCCGCCGGTCTGAAAAGGGCGGTGCCCCCGGTCCCGGAGAGTTCCGGAACCGGGGGCACCGCCCGCGCGAAGGGCGTCAGCCCTGGTCCTGGCCGCCCACGTGGTGGACGCGGACCATGTTGGTGGTGCCGGGGACACCGGGGGGCGAGCCGGCCGTGATGACCATCGTGTCGCCCTCGTTGTAGCGGCCGAGCTTCAGCAGCTCCGAGTCGACCAGGTCGACCATCTCGTCCGTGGTGTCCACGTGCGGGACCACGTGGGCCTCGACGCCCCAGCTGAGCGCCAGCTGGTTGCGGGTGGACTCGTCCGTGGTGAAGGCCAGGATCGGCTGCGCCGCGCGATAGCGGGACAGCCGGCGGGCGGTGTCACCGGACTTGGTGAAGGCGACCAGCGCCTCGCCGCCCAGGAAGTCCGCGATCTCGCAGGCCGCGCGGGCCACCGAACCGCCCTGGGTACGGGGCTTCTTGCCCGGCACCAGCGGCTGGAGGCCCTTGGAGAGCAGCTCCTGCTCGGCGGCGACGACGATCTTCGACATGGTCTTGACCGTCTCGATCGGGTACGCGCCGACCGAGGACTCCGCGGAGAGCATGACCGCGTCCGCGCCGTCCAGGATCGCGTTGGCGACGTCGGACGCCTCGGCGCGGGTCGGACGGGAGTTGGTGATCATCGACTCCATCATCTGGGTCGCCACGATCACCGGCTTGGCGTTGCGCCGGCACAGCTCCACCAGGCGCTTCTGCACCATCGGGACGCGCTCCAGCGGGTATTCGACGGCGAGGTCGCCACGGGCGACCATCACACCGTCGAACGCCATGACGACGCCCTCCATGTGCTCGACGGCCTGCGGCTTCTCCACCTTGGCGATGACGGGGACCCGGCGGCCCTCCTCGTCCATCACCTTGTGGACGTCCTTGACGTCGTCGGCGTCGCGGACGAAGGAGAGCGCGACCATGTCGGCGCCCATCCGGAGCGCGAAGCGCAGGTCCTCGACGTCCTTCTCGGACAGGGCCGGGACGTTGACGGCGGCACCCGGCAGGTTGATCCCCTTGTGGTCGGAGATCACCCCGCCCTCGATGACGATGGTGTGGACCCGGGGGCCCTCGACGGAGACGACCTTCAGCTCGACGTTGCCGTCGTTGATCAGGATCGGGTCGCCCTTGGCGACGTCACCGGGCAGACCCTTGTAGGTCGTGCCGCAGATCGACTTGTCCCCGGGGACGTCCTCGGCGGTGATGACGAACTCGTCCCCGCGGACCAGCTCGACCGGACCCTCGGCGAACTTCGCCAGGCGGATCTTCGGGCCCTGGAGGTCGGCGAGCACGCCGACCGCCCGCCCGGTCTCGGCGGCGGCCTTGCGGACCCGGTCGTAACGACCCTGGTGTTCCGCGTGGGAGCCGTGACTGAAGTTGAAACGGGCCACGCTCATGCCGGCCTCGATCAGAGCGACGAGCTGCTCGTGGGAGTCGACGGCGGGGCCGAGGGTGCAGACGATTTTGGAACGGCGCATGAGGCGGATCCTATCGGTTTGTTTCGCTGCGGAATATTCCGGCTGGTGGAAGATACAAAAGGGCGGAGGCCCGCTCAGTTGTCGACCAGTGCGAAGGTCTGGGTGGCGATCTCCAGCTCCTCGTCGGTCGGCACCACGGCGACCGCGACCCGTGCGTAATCCGGCGAGATCAGCCGCGGTACGCCGGACCGTACGGCGTTGAGATCCGCGTCCACCGCGAGGCCCATTTCCTCCAGACCGGCGATGGCGGCCTCGCGCACCGGGGCCGAGTTCTCGCCCACCCCCGCCGTGAAGACCACGGCGTCCACCCGGCCGAGGACCGCCGCATAGGCGCCGATGTACTTCTTCAGCCGGTGGACGTAGATGTCGAAGGCGAGCGCGGCCCGCTCGTCGCCCTCGTCCACCCGGCGCCGGATCTCCCGCATGTCGTTGTCACCGCACAGCCCCACCAGGCCGCTCTTCTTGTTGAGCAGGACGTCGATCTCGTCCGCCGACATCCCCGCCACCCGCTTCAGATGGAAGGTGACGGCCGGATCGATGTCCCCGGACCGGGTACCCATCACCAGCCCCTCCAAGGGGGTCAGGCCCATCGACGTCTCCACGCACCGCCCGCCCGCGACCGCCGAGGCGGACGCCCCGTTGCCCAGGTGCAGCACGATGACGTTGACGTCCGCCGGCTCCTTGCCCAGCAGCTCGGCCGCCTTGCGGGAGACGTACGCGTGCGAGGTGCCGTGGAAGCCGTAGCGGCGGATGCGGTGGGCGTCGGCCGTCTCCACGTCGATCGCGTACCGCGCCGCGTACTCCGGCATCGTCGTGTGGAACGCCGTGTCGAACACCGCCACCTGCGGCAGGTCCGGGCGGAGCGCCTGGGCGGTGCGGATGCCCGTGATGTTGGCCGGGTTGTGCAGCGGCGCCACCGGGACCAGCCGCTCGATCTCCTTGAGCACGTCGTCGGTGATCACGGTCGGCTCGGTGAACCGCAGCCCGCCGTGCACCACCCGGTGCCCGATCGCCGCGAGATCGGGGGAGTCCAGGCCGAGCCCGTCGGCCGCCAGCTCCTCGGCCGCCGCCTTCAGCGCCTCGTCGTGGTCGGCGATCCGGCCCCCGCGCTCCCGGGGCTCGCCGCCCCCGGCCAGCGGGGTGTGGACGAGCCGGGAGGTCTCCTCGCCGATCCGCTCGACCAGACCGGACGCCAGCCGGGAGCGGTCGGCCATGTCGAGCAGCTGGTACTTCACGGAGGACGAGCCGGAGTTGAGCACGAGCACCCGGCTCGGCTTCCCGGCCGCCGCCGCGTCTTCGGTGTTCGGGGTGGTCATGCGGGTCACTCCTCGCCCTGGGCCTGGATCGCGGTGATGGCCACGGTATTCACGATGTCCTGCACGAGCGCGCCCCGGGACAGGTCGTTGACCGGCTTGCGCAGCCCCTGGAGGACCGGCCCCACCGCCACCGCGCCCGCCGAGCGCTGCACGGCCTTGTACGTGTTGTTGCCGGTGTTGAGGTCCGGGAAGATCAGGACCGTCGCCTGCCCGGCCACCTCCGACTCCGGCAGCTTCGTCGCGGCCACGCTCGGCTCGACCGCCGCGTCGTACTGGATGGGCCCCTCGATCCTCAGGTCCGGGCGGCTCCCGCGCACCCGGTCCGTCGCCTCGCGCACCTTGTCCACGTCGGCGCCGGTGCCCGAGGTCCCCGTCGAGTACGACAGCATCGCGATCCGGGGGTCGACGCCGAACCGGGCGGCCGTGGCCGCGGCCTGCACCGCGATGTCCGCGAGCTGCTCGGCGTCCGGGTCCGGGTTGACCGCGCAGTCGCCGTACACCAGCACCTTGTCGGCGAGGCACATGAAGAAGACCGAGGAGACGATCGAGGCGTCGGGCTTGGTCTTGATGATCTCGAAGGCGGGCCGGATCGTCGCCGCCGTGGAGTGCACCGCCCCGGAGACCATCCCGTCGGCCAGGCCCTCCTGGACCATCAGGGTGCCGAAGTAGTTGACGTCCGAGACCACGTCGTACGCCAGCTCGACCGTCACCCCGCGGTGCGCCCGCAGCTGTGCGTACCGCTCGGCGAACGACTGGCGCAGCTCCGAGGTCTGCGGGTCGATGAGCTGGGTCTCGGCCAGGTCGATGCCGAGGTCGGCGGCCTTCTTGCGGATGGTGTCCGGGTCGCCGAGCAGCGTGAGGTCGCAGACGTCCCGGCGCATCAGCACGTCCGCCGCCCGCAGCACCCGCTCCTCGGTGCCCTCCGGCAGCACCACCCGGCGCCGGTCCGCGCGCGCCTGCTCCAGCAGCTCGTGCTCGAACATCATCGGCGTGACCCGGCCGCTGCGGGCGACCGAGACCCGGTCGAGGAGGGCGGCGGTGTCGACATGGCGCTCGAAGAGGCCGAGCGCGGTCTCCGCCTTGCGCGGGGTCGCCGCGTTGAGCCTGCCCTCCAGGGCGAAGAGCTCCGCGGCGGTCGGGAAGGAGCCGCCGGCCACCGAGACGACCGGGGTGCCCGGTGCGAGCCGCGCGGCCAGCGTGAGTATCTCCTCGCCGGGCCGCTCGTCCAGGGTGAGCAGCACCCCGGCGATCGGCGGCGTCCCGGCGCTGTGCGCGGCGAGCGAGCCGATCACCAGGTCGGCGCGGTCCCCGGGCGTGACCACCATGCACCCCGGGGTCAGCGCCTTCAGCAGGTTCGGCAGCATCGCGCCGCCGAAGACGAAGTCCAGCGCGTCCCGGGCGAGCCCGGAGTCGTCGCCGAGGAGCACCGTGCCGCCCAGGGCCGCGGTGATCTGGGCGACCGTCGGCGCCGAGAGGGCCGGCTCGTCCGGCAGCACCGAGCAGGGGACCGGCAGGGTCGCGGCGAGGCGTTCCGCGACGACGTCCCGGTCGGCGGGGGCCACCCGGTTCACGATCATCGCGAGCACATCGCAGCCCAGGCCGGAGTAGGCCCGGTACGCGTTGCGGGTCTCGGCGCGCACCGACTCCGCGTTCTGGTCCTGGCCGCCGACCACCGCGATCACCGAGGCGCCGAACTCGTTGGCCAGGCGGGCGTTGAGCGCCAGCTCGTCGGGGAGCTGGGTGCCGGCGTAATCGGTGCCGAGGACGAGCACCACCTCGTAGTCGACGGCCACCCGGTGGAAGCGCTCGACGAGCAGGGAGACGAGTTCGTCGGTGCCCTGCTCGGCCTGGATGGCGGACGCCTCGTGGTAATCCATCCCGTAGACCGTGCCCGGGTCCTGGGAGAGCCGGTAGCGGGCCCGCAGCAGCTCGAACAGCCGGTCGGGGTCGTCGTGCACCAGGGGGCGGAACACCCCGACCCGGTCCACCTGGCGGGTCAGCAGCTCCATGACGCCCAGGTCCACGACCTGGCGGCCGTCTCCCCGGTCGATCCCGGTCACGTACACGCTGCGCGTCACGCGTGCTCTCCCGTCGTCTCTGGTCCGGTATGGTGCCCGGTTCGAGTGGCAATCGCCCGTTTGACGATACCCGTGGGGGCCGAGGGGCCGCCCGCCGGACGACTGCCCCGCGCAGGCGCGCGCAGGCGGCACCGGAGCGGCCGGGAGCGCGAGCCGCGCGCCCGGCGTGGGACACTCGTCGTGACTCACGGTACGGGGCAAGCCGTAGAAGCCCCCGTTCCGGACGCCAAAACGGACGGGCCCAGCGAGCAGGAGACGGAACAGGATGCGCATCGGAGTTCTCACCGCAGGCGGCGACTGCCCCGGCCTGAACGCAGTGATCCGTTCGGTCGTCCACCGGGCCGTCGTCGGCCACGGCGACGAGGTCATCGGCTTCGAGGACGGCTTCAAGGGCCTCCTCGACGGGCACTTCAGGCCCCTCGACCTGAACGCGGTCAGCGGCATCCTCGCCCGCGGCGGCACCATCCTCGGCTCGGCCCGCCTGGAGCGCGCCCGGCTGCGTGAGGCCGCCGAGAACTGCGCCGAGCTGAGCCGCCGTTACGGCATGGACGCGCTGATCCCGATCGGCGGCGAGGGCACGCTGACCGCCGCCCGGATGCTCGCGGACGCCGGGATGCCCGTCGTCGGCGTCCCGAAGACCATCGACAACGACATCTCCTCCACCGACCGCACGTTCGGCTTCGACACCGCCGTGGGCGTCGCGACGGAGGCCATAGACCGTCTGAAGACGACCGCCGAGTCCCACCAGCGCGTGATGGTGGTCGAGGTGATGGGCCGCCACGCGGGCTGGATCGCCCTGGAGTCCGGCATGGCCGGCGGCGCCCACGGCATCTGCCTCCCCGAGCGCAAGTTCGAGGTGGCCGACCTGGTCAAGATGGTCGAGGAGCGCTTCGCGCGCGGCAAGAAGTTCGCCGTCATCTGCGTCGCCGAGGGCGCGCACCCGGCCGAGGGCTCGATGCCGTACGCCAAGGGCGAGATCGACCAGTTCGGACACGAGCGGTTCCAGGGCATCGGCAACCGCCTGGCCGTCGAGCTGGAGAAGCGGCTCGGCAAGGAGGCCCGCCCGGTCATCCTCGGCCACGTCCAGCGCGGCGGCACCCCGACCGCGTACGACCGCGTCCTCGCCACCCGCTTCGGCTGGCACGCGGTCGAGGCCGCGCACCGGGGCGACTTCGGCCGGATGACCGCGCTGCGCGGCAACGACATCGTGATGGTCCCGCTCGCCGAGGCGGTCACCCAGCTCAAGACGGTCCCGCTGGACCGGATGCACGAGGCCGAGTCGGTCTTCTGAGTCCGTTGCGCCGGAGGGCCGGCCGCCGTTACGCCGGAGGGCCGGCCGCCTCCCAGAAGCGGGGCACGATCCCGGCGAGGAAGGCCCGGCCCTCCTCGCCGGTGTTGCCCGGCCGGTCCGTGCCCGCGCTGCTCCAGCTCAGCGTGGAGACCATCAGCGCCTGGTAGTCGCCGTGCAGCCGCTCCAGCACCTCCTGGATCCGGCGCCGGTCCACCGGCACCAGCTTGGCCACCGGCCGGCTGTACGCCTGCCACCGCGTCGTCACCGCGCTGCGCAGCAGCTCCGCCAGCTCCTCCTCGCGCCCGGTCGCCGTCACGAAGTCCGCGGGCGTCAGGCCCAGCGCCTCGCTCAGCGCGGCGGACTGGCGCTCGTTGCCCCGCCACCGCCCCGACTCCTCCATCCGCAGATACGCGGAGGCGGCCATCCCCAGCCGGGCGGCCAGCTCGTCCGGCGACAGCTCCCGGGAGACCCGGTGCTCGCGCAGGCTGCGCGCGGCCGTCAGCAGCTCGCCCGGGGCGCACCACAGCACCCCGGCCAGTGCGGTGAGTTCGTATTCCGAGGGGAGCGCGAGCCCGCGCTCCCAGGCGGCCACCGTCTCGGCGGTGATCCGTAGTCCGTACTGAGCGCCGAGACCGTAGGCGACATGGCCGGGAGCCATACCCAGGGCCTCGCGGAGTCTTCGCGCGGCGGGGGCGTTGAAAGGCGGAGAGGGGTGCACGGGGACACCGTAAGGAGGTCGGCGCCCCTCTGACTACGGTGTGTTCACCCGAGAACACGGCTCATAGGAAGGTCCTAGGTACAAAAGCCGCACCACGGGACCGGTCGCCCCGGCTCAGTGCCCCTCCGGCCGCCACCGGTAGTGCAGCTCGGGGCGCCCCACCTGCCCGTACTGCGGACTGCGCACCGCCCGCCCCGCCGTCACCAGGTGCTCCAGATAGCGGCGCGCGGTGATCCGCGAGATCCCCAGCTCCAGACCCGCCGCCGAGGCCGTCAGACCGTCCGGGGCCGCCCGCAGCGCCCCGGTCACCGACTCCAGGGTCGGACCGCTCAGCCCCTTGGGCAGCCGGGCCGGCTCCGGGGCGCGCAGCGCGGCGAGCGCCCGGTCCACCTCGTCCTGCCCGCTCGCCTCACCGGCCGCCGCCCGGAACTCCGCGTACCGCACGAGCCGGTCCCGCAGCGTGGCGAAGGTGAACGGCTTCAGCACGTACTGCACGACGCCCAGCGAGACCCCTTCCCGGACCACGCCCAGGTCGCGGGCCGAGGTCACCGCGATCACGTCCGCCGAGTGCCCGGCCGCCCGCAGCGAGCGCAGCAGCTGGAGCCCGTGCCCGTCGGGCAGATAGAGGTCCAGGAGCAGCAGGTCCACCGGGGTGCGTTCCAGCGCCCGGACCGCCTCGGCGCGCGTGTGCGCCACGGCGGACACCGCGAAGCCCGGCACCCGGCCCACGTACAGCTGATGGGCGTCGGCCGCGACCGGGTCGTCCTCCACGACCAGCACCCGGATCACGCGCGCACCCCCGCTGCCAGCGGCAGCCGTACGGTGAACTCCGCGCCCCCGTCCGGACCCCGCTCCAGCGCCACCGCCCCGCCGCCCCGGTGCGCCGCCTGCCGGACCAGCGCCAGGCCGAGGCCGCGCCCCGCGCCGTGCGTCGACCAGCCGGCCCGGAACACCTCGGCCGCGTCCGCCGGATCGACCCCGGCCCCGTTGTCCGCGACGCGCAGCAGCAGTTCGCCCCCTTCGGCGAGCGCGGTGACCGTGACCCGGCCGCGCACGGGCGCCTCCTGGGTCACCGCGTCCACCGCGTTGTCGATCAGATTGCCGAGGATGGTCACCAGATCGCGGGCGGGGAGCGAGGCGGGCAGGGCGCCGTCGTCTATCAGGCTGTCCTCCGCGAGCACCAGCTCCACGCCCCGCTCGTTCGCCTGCGCCGCCTTGCCCAGGAGCAGGGCGGCGAGCACCGGTTCGGCGACCGCGCCCACCACCCGGTCGGTGAGCGCCTGGGCCAGCTCCAATTCGGCCGTGGCGAAGCCCACCGCCTCGTCCGCCCGGCCCAGCTCGATCAGCGAGACCACGGTGTGCAGCCGGTTCGCCGCCTCGTGCGCCTGGGAACGCAGCGCCCGCGTGAAACCGCGCTCCGAGTCCAGCTCCCCGGAGAGCGCCTGGAGCTCGGTGTGGTCGCGCAGGGTCACCACGGTCCCGCGCCGCTCGCCGCCGACCACCGGGCGGGTGTTGACGACGATCACCCGGTCCGCCGTCAGGTGCACCTCGTCCACCCGCTCCTCGGAGGCGAGCAGCGCCCCGGTCAGCGGGGCCGGCAGATCGAGGTCGGCGACCCGGCGGCCCACCGCGCCCGGGGCCAGGCCGAGCAGGTCCCGGCCCGCGTCGTTGACCAGGGCGATCCGGCGCTGCCCGTCCAGCATCAGCAGCCCCTCGCGCACCGCGTGCAGGGTCGCCTCGTGGTAGTCGTGCATCCGGCTCAGCTCCGCCGCGTTCATCCCGTGCGTGTGCCGCCGCAGCCGCGCGTTGATCACGTACGTGCCGAGCCCGCCGAGCACCAGGGCCGCGCCGGCCGCCAGCGCCAGGGCGCCCAGCTGCGCCCGCACCTGCGAGGAGACCCGGTCCACGGTGATGCCCGCGCTGACCAGCCCGGTGATCCGGCCGCCGTCGCGGACCGGGGTGACGACCCGGATGGAGGGCCCGAGCGTGCCGGTGTACGTCTCCGAGAAGGTCTCGCCGCGCAGCGCCCGGGCGGTGTGCCCGAGGAAGGTCTCGCCGATGCGGTCGGCGTCCGGGTGCGTCCAGCGGACCCGGTCCGGGCTCATGATCGTGATGAAGGCGATCCCGGTGTCCTTGCGCACCCGCTCCGCGTACGGCTGGAGCGCGGCGGACGGGTCGTCGCCGCGGATCGCCTCGCGGACGGACGGCGATCCGGCCACCGAGAGGGCCACCGCCCGCACCTGCCGCGCCGCCGTCTCCTCGGCCTGGCCGCGCCCGGAGACGTACGCGAAGAACGCGCACCCCGCCACGACGGCCGCCACCAGCACCACCTGCCACGCGAACAGCTGGCCGGCCAGGCTGCGCGGTCGGGTACGGGGGAAACGCATCCCATCAGTGTGCCTGGCCGAAAACGTATGAACGAAATGCACGCAACGGTGACCGGGGTCACAGCGGGCGGGATAGTCGCCGGGACCCCCGGCACGGGGGTGGGACGACGACGACCCGAGGAGACCCCCGTGGCAGTGAACGCCGCCGAAGCGGAACGCACCAAGCCGGACCGTACGAAGTATCTGTATCTCGCCGTGATCGTGGCCGTGGGCCTCGGCATCCTCGTGGGCTTCGTCGCCCCCGACGTCGCCGTCGAGCTCAAGCCCATCGGCACCGGGTTCGTGAACCTGATCAAGATGATGATCTCGCCGATCATCTTCTGCACTATCGTCCTGGGCGTCGGCTCGGTCCGCAAGGCCGCCAAGGTCGGGGCGGTCGGCGGCCTCGCCCTCGGCTACTTCCTCGTCATGTCGACGGTGGCGCTGGCCATCGGTCTGATCGTCGGCAACATCCTGGAGCCCGGCTCCGGCCTCCACATCACCGAGGCGGTCCGCGCCGCCGGGGAGAAGCAGGCCGAGGGGGCCGGCGAGTCCACCACGGACTTCCTGCTCGGCATCATCCCGACCACCCTGGTCTCCGCCTTCACCGAGGGCGAGGTCCTCCAGACCCTGCTGATCGCCCTGCTCGCGGGCTTCGCCCTCCAGGCCCTGGGCCGGACCGGCGAGCCGGTGCTGCGCGGCATCGCGCACATCCAGCGCCTCGTCTTCCGCATCCTCGCCATGATCATGTGGGCGGCGCCCATCGGTGCGTTCGGTGCGATGGCCGCGGTGGTCGGCGAGACCGGTGTGGACGCGCTGAAGGCCCTCGCGGTCATCATGATCGGCTTCTACGTCACCTGCGCGCTCTTCGTCTTCGTGGTGCTCGGCGCGATCCTGCGCCTGGTCGCGGGGGTCAACATCTTCGCGCTGCTGAAGTACCTCGGCCGGGAGTTCCTGCTGATCCTGTCCACCTCCTCCTCGGAGTCGGCGCTGCCCCGGCTGATCGCGAAGATGGAGCACATGGGCGTCAGCAAGCCCGTCGTCGGCATCACCGTGCCGACCGGCTACTCCTTCAACCTGGACGGCACCGCGATCTACCTCACGATGGCCTCGCTGTTCATCGCCAACGCCACGGGCGACCCGCTGAGCATCGGTGAGCAGATCTCCCTGCTGGTCTTCATGGTCATCGCCTCCAAGGGCGCGGCGGGCGTCACCGGCGCCGGTCTCGCCACGCTGGCCGGCGGCCTCCAGTCGCACCGCCCCGAGCTGGTCGACGGCGTCGGCCTGATCGTCGGCATCGACCGCTTCATGAGCGAGGCCCGCGCCCTCACCAACTTCGCGGGCAACGCGGTCGCCACGGTCCTCGTCGGCACCTGGACCAAGGAGATCGACCGCGAGCGGGTGGACCAAGTCCTCTCCGGCGCGGTTCCCTTCGACGAGAAGATGCTCAGCGACGAGGGCCCCGCCGAGCCGTACGTCCCCGAGGCCCGGGAGGGCGGCGAGGACCGGCCCTCGCTCACCAAGGTCTGACGCCCTTGCCTTGACGTCGGCGTCAAGGATTACGGTCGCGGTATGCGAATCGGGGAGCTGGCCGAACGGGCCGGGACGACGACGCGGACGCTGCGCTACTACGAGTCGCGCGGGCTGCTGCCCGCACGGCGCGCGGTGAACGGCTACCGCACGTACGACGAGAGCGACCTCAGGCTCATCCAGCAGATCCGGACCCTCCAGGACTTCGGGTTCGACCTGGAGGAGACCCGGCCCTTCGTGGAGTGCCTGCGCGCCGGGCACCCCGCAGGGGACTCCTGCCCCGCCTCGCTCGCCGTCTACCGGCGCAAACTCGGCGAGCTCGACAAGCTCATCGAGCAGCTGCAAGCCGTCCGCACGGAGGTGGGCGTCCAGCTGGCCCGCGCCGAGCTGGAGGCGTCCGCCGAGCTGCCCGGCGGCCCCGAACCACGCTGCGAACTGGGAGGATGACAGATGATCCACGTAACGGGTGTCGACGAGCTCACCGACGAGACCTTCGACACCGAGGTACGGGGGGAGACCCGGCCCGTCCTGGTGGAGTTCACCGCCGACTGGTGCGGCCCCTGCCGCCAGCTCGCCCCGGTCCTGGGCGCCATCGCCGACGAGGAGCGCGAACGGCTCCGCGTCGTCCAGATCGACGTCGACCGCAACCCGGGGATCAGCACCCGGTACGGCGTCCTCTCGATGCCGACCCTGATGGTGTTCCGGGACGGCGAACCGGTGAAGTCCATGGTCGGAGCCCGCCCGAAGCGCCGGCTCCTCCAGGAGCTGGAGGACGTGCTCTGACCGCCCGAGGGGGCGGGGCCACCAGGCCCCGCCCCCTCGTCGCGTCACCGCGTCACGCCGGCTTGAACCACACCGTCGCCAGCGGCGGCAGCGTCAGCGACACGCTCGACGGCCTGCCGTGGGACGGCACGTCCTCCGGCTTCAGCGGTTCCTCGTTGACCACCCCGCCGCCCCCGTACCGGGCCGCGTCCGTGTTCAGGACCTCCGCCCACAGCCGGGGCCCCTCCGGCACCCCGAGCCGGTAGTCGTGCCGGACCACCGGTGAGAAGTTGGAGACCGCCAGCAGCGGCGCGCCCTTCGCGTCGTGGCGCAGGAACGCGAACACGTTGTCCTCCGCCGCGCCCCCGTCCACCCAGGCGAAGCCCTCCGGACGGGTGTCGCGCTGCCAGAGCGCGGGCGTCGCCCCGTACACCTTGTTGAGGTCGCCGACCAGCTCCCGCACCCCGCGGTGGTCGCCGGACGCCTCGTACGCCGGGTCCAGCAGCCACCAGTCCGGGCCGTGGCCCTCCGACCACTCCGCGCCCTGTGCGAACTCCTGCCCCATGAACAGCAGTTGCTTGCCCGGATGGGCCCACATGAAGCCCAGGTACGCGCGGTGGTTGGCGCGCTGCTGCCACCAGTCGCCCGGCATCTTGGAGACCAGCGCCTGCTTGCCGTGCACCACCTCGTCGTGCGAGATCGGCAGCACGTAGTTCTCGCTGTACGCGTACACCATCGAGAACGTCATCTCGTTGTGGTGGTACTTGCGGTGCACCGGCTCCTTGGAGACGTACACCAGCGAGTCGTGCATCCAGCCCATGTTCCACTTCAGCCCGAACCCGAGCCCGCCGTGGTCGGTGGCCCGGGTCACGCCGTCCCAGGCGGTCGACTCCTCGGCGATGGTGACCACGCCCGGATTGCGCCGGTAGACCGTGGCGTTCATCTCCTGGAGGAAGGCGACCGCGTCCAGGTTCTCCCGCCCGCCGAACTCATTCGGCGACCACTGGCCGTCCTCGCGCGAGTAGTCCAGATAGAGCATCGAGGCCACCGCGTCCACCCGCAGCCCGTCGATGTGGAACTGCTCGCACCAGTACGTGGCGTTGGCGACCAGGAAGTTGCGCACCTCGGTCCGCCCGTAGTCGAACTCCAGCGTCCCCCAGTCCGGGTGCGCGGCCCGCCTCGGGTCCTCGTGCTCGTACAGCGGCCGCCCGTCGAACTCCGCGAGCGCCCAGTCGTCGCGCGGGAAGTGCGCCGGCACCCAGTCCATGATCACGCCGATCCCGGCCCGGTGCAGCGCGTCCACCAGGAAGCGGAAGTCGTCCGGCGAGCCCATCCGGGAGGTCGGCGCGTAGAACCCGGTGACCTGGTAGCCCCAGGAGCCGCCGAAGGGGTGCTCCGACACCGGCATCAGCTCGACATGCGTGAAGCCCAGCTCCTTCACGTACGCGGGCAGTTGCTCCGCCAGCTGCCGGTACGAGAGACCGGGCCGCCAGGACGCCAGGTGCACCTCGTACACCGAGAACGGCGCCTCGTGCACCGGCACGTTCCCGCGGTTCGCCATCCACTCCTGGTCCTGCCACTCGTGGTGCGCGGCCGTCACCACCGAGGCGGTGGCGGGCGGAACCTCGGTGTGCCGGGCCATCGGGTCCGAGCGCGTCGTGTGCGAACCGTCCGGGCGGCAGATGTCGAACTTGTACAGCGCGCCCTCCCCGGTCCCCGGCAGGAACAGCTCCCACACCCCGGACGAGCCCAGCGACCGCATCGGGAAGCCCGTGCCGTCCCAGTAGTTGAAGTCACCGCACACCCGCACGCCCCGGGCGTTCGGCGCCCACACCGTGAACCGCGTCCCGGCGACCCCCTGGTGCTCCATCGGCCGCGCCCCGAGCGCGGTCCACAGCTCCTCGTGCCGCCCCTCCCGGATCAGGTGCAGATCCAGCTCCCCGAGCGCGGGCAGGAAGCGGTACGGGTCGTGGACCTCGATCTCGTTGTCCTCGTACGTCACCAGCAGCCGGTACTCCGGCACCGAGGGCAGCGGCAGCACCCCGGAGAACAGTCCGTCCCCGTCGCTGTGCAGCGGCGCCCGCAGCCCCTTCGCGAGCACGGTGACCGCGCGGGCGAACGGGCGCAGCACCCGGATCTCCACCCCGTCGCCCACCTGGTGCGCGCCCAGCAGATCGTGCGGGGCGTGGTGCTCGCCGGCCAGCAGCCTGCCCCGGTCGGCGTCGTGCAGCGGGGCGGCCGGGCGCAGCTCCTGGCTGCCGGCGCTACGGGGCTTGGGCGGCGCGGCGGCCTTCTTCGCGCGCTTGGGCGGGGCGGCGGCGGCCCCCGTGGCGGGGGTCTTCCTCGGGGCGCGCTTCTTCGCGGGCGGCCCGGCCTGTGGCGAGGACAGGGTGGCGGCGATCGGTTCCTCGGCGAGCGGGAGCTCGGCGGCGGGTGCGGCGGGCTCGGACTTGCGGGACGGCTTGCGGGCGGTCACAGGGACAGCCTCCTCGGAGGTGTTGGCGGGGCGGTACGGGGGACGGGGCATCCTCAGCCGGAGGCCGAGGCCAGGCGGTGGATCGCGGCCATCGGGACCGGCAGCCAGTCGGGCCGGTGCCGGGCCTCGTACAGCACCTCGTACACCGCCTTGTCGGTCTCGTGGGCGCGCAGCAGCTCCGGCTCGGCGCGCGGGTCGGTGCCCGCCGCCTCGGCGTAGCCGTCGCAGTAGGCGTCCCGGCAGCGGGCGGCCCACTCGGGCTTCCAGGGTCGGTGCGAGCGGGCCGCGTAGTCGAAGGAGCGCAGCATCCCGGCGACATCGCGCACCGGGGGCTGCGGGCTGCGGCGCTCCGGGAGCGGCCGGGCCGGCTCGCCCTCGAAGTCGATCAGCGACCAGAAGCCGTCGGCGCCGCGCAGGGTCTGGCCGAGATGGAGGTCGCCGTGCACCCGCTGGGCGGCCCAGCTGCGCCCCCGGTGCCCGAGCGCGGCGACCGCGTCGAACGCGGTGCGCAGGCCGGGGACGTACGGGACCAGCTCCGGGACCGCGTGGGCGGCGGCCTCCAGGCGCTCCACCATGGCGGCCGCCAGCTCGTCGGTCTGGGAGCGGCGGAGCACCGGGGTGGGCAGGGCGGCGGCGAGCGCGGTGTGCACCTCGGCGGTGGCGCGGCCCAGCGCCCTCGCCTCGTCCAGGAAGTCGTGCCCGGTGGCGAGGGCGCGCAGGGCGAGCTGCCAGCCGTCCTGGGCGCCGCGCAGGAAGGGCTGGAGCACGCCGAGGGTCAGCCGTTCCGGGGTCGCCGCCTCGAACCAGGCGACCGGTGCCGGGACCCGCCCGCACCCCTCGCGGGAGAGCGCGAGCGGCAGTTCCAGGTCCGGGTTGGTGCCCGGGAAGACCCGGCGGAAGATTTTCAGGATGTACGCGTTGCCGTACACCAGCGAGGAGTTGGACTGCTCGGTGTCCAGCACCCGGGGCGGCAGGTCCTCCGGGATCGGCTCCGCGCCCCGGTCGAAGCGGACCGCGCCGAGCCGGCCGGGGGTGCGCAATCGTTCCAGCAGCAGCGAGGCGAGGCGGGCGTCGTGCAGCCCGTCGTAGACCGCGAGCCCGGCCAGCGGCCCGTCGGGCACCCGGCCGATGGCGGCGGGCGCGAGGTGCTGGGGCAGCGCGGAGCGGACGCCGAGGAGCAACTGGTAGCAGTCCACGGGGGGCTGGTCGGGCATCGTGGGCTGGTGGACCCGCACCAGGAGGTGCAGGAGCCCGGGGGCGGAGCCTTCGCCGCCGTCCACCGGCAGTATTTCGGTGGCCGAGACGAGCGAGAAGGCGGTGATGGACCGTCCCTTGCCCGCGAACCACCGCTGCCGGGGCAGCCATTCGTGGAGCAGCGGTCCGAGAGACGGAATCAGGGCTGTGCTGTTCGCCAGGGTGACCTGAGCGGATGCAGCCTCCGACATGGCATCGCGTCCTTTCCCCGGGCACACCACAGGATGCGAAGAGTGTCCCGGATTGCGGCATTGGCTGTCCGGCTGTGCGGGACGTGTCGGGTCAGGATGATCCGTACGGACTCGACATGCAGGGATCGAAACGCCAGGAGGATCCAGGAAGCTTCCTGAACCACCCGGTATGGGGGCGAGTGCCCCGTGCGGGGCGGTGGAAACCGCCCCGCCGGTGGCCTCGCGGGTCAGCTCGGCGGCGCGTCCTTGCGCAGCCGGAACCAGTAGAAGCCGTGTCCCGCGAGAGTCAGCAGGTAGGGCCACTGACCGATGGCGGGGAAGCGCACCCCGCCGATCAGCTCCACCGGATGACGCCCGTTGAAGGACCTGAGGTCGAGCTCCGTCGGCTGTGCGAACCGGGAGAAGTTGTGGACGCACAGCACGAGGTCGTCCCCGTGCTCACGGGTGAAGGCGAGCACGGCCGGGTTCGACGACGGCAGTTCGTTGTAGGTGCCGAGGCCGAACGCGGGGTTCTGCTTGCGGATCTCGATCATCCGCCGCGTCCAGTGCAGCAGCGAGGACGGGGAGGCCATCGACGCCTCGACGTTGGTGACCTGGTAGCCGTAGACCGGGTCCATGATCGTGGGGAGGTAGAGCCGCCCCGGATCGCTGGAGGAGAAGCCCGCGTTGCGGTCGGGCGTCCACTGCATCGGGGTGCGTACGGCGTCCCGGTCGCCCAGCCAGATGTTGTCGCCCATCCCGATCTCGTCCCCGTAGTAGAGGATCGGGGAGCCCGGCAGCGAGAGCAGCAGGGCGGTGAACAGCTCGATCTGGTTGCGGTCGTTGTCCAGCAGCGGTGCCAGCCGGCGGCGGATGCCGATGTTGGCCCGCATCCTCGGGTCCTTGGCGTACTCCGCGTACATGTAGTCGCGTTCTTCGTCCGTCACCATTTCGAGCGTCAGCTCGTCGTGGTTGCGCAGGAAGATGCCCCACTGGCAGTTGTCCGGGATCGCCGGGGTCTTCGCCAGGATTTCGGAGACCGGGTAGCGGCTCTCGCGCCGTACGGCCATGAAGATGCGCGGCATCACGGGGAAGTGGAACGCCATGTGGCACTCGTCCCCGCCCGAGCCGTAGTCCCCGAAGTAGTCCACCACGTCCTCGGGCCACTGGTTGGCCTCGGCGAGCAGGACGGTGTCCGGGTAGTTGGCGTCGATCTCCTTGCGGACCCGCTTGAGGAAGTTGTGGGTCTCCGGCAGGTTCTCGCAGTTGGTGCCCTCGCGCTGGTAGAGGTACGGCACCGCGTCGACCCGGAAGCCGTCGATGCCCAGGTCCAGCCAGAAGCGGAGGGCGGAGATGATCTCCTCCTGCACCGCCGGGTTCTCGTAGTTGAGATCGGGCTGGTGCGAGAAGAACCGGTGCCAGTAGTACTGCTTGCGCACCGGGTCGAAGGTCCAGTTGGACGACTCGGTGTCCACGAAGATGATCCGGGCGTCCGGGAACTGCTTGTCGTCATCGGCCCAGACGTAGTAGTCGCCGTAGGGCCCGTCGGGGTCGGTCCGGGACTGCTGGAACCACTCGTGCTGGTCGCTCGTGTGGTTCATGACGAAGTCGATGATCACGCGCATGCCGCGCTGGTGGGCGGCGTCGACGAACTCCACGAAGTCGGCGAGGTCGCCGAACTCCGGCAGCACGGCGGTGTAGTCGGATACGTCGTAACCGCCGTCGCGCAGCGGGGACTTGAAGAACGGCGGCAGCCAGAGGCAGTCGACCCCCAGCCACTGGAGGTAGTCGAGCTTGGCGGTGAGCCCCTTCAGGTCTCCGATGCCGTCGCCGTTGGAGTCCTGGAAGGACCGGACGAGCACCTCGTAGAAGACGGCACGCTTGAACCAGTCGGGATCGCGGTCCTTGGCCGGGGTGTCCTCGAACGTGTCGTGGACGGGCTCATTGACGATCATGGTGTGGGTGACCCTCCGGTCGGCGGGGACGGTCGCAGGACGGCGATGTGCGCGGGCGTGACGCCCGGCTCTAGGCGCACGTAGAACGTCCTGCCCCAGTGATAGGAAGTGCCGGTGAGCTCGTCGCGCACCGGCACGCTCTCGTGCCGGTCGAGGCCGAGTTGCGGCATGTCCAACGAGACGGTCGCCTCCTGGGTGTGGTGCGGGTCGAGGTTGACGACCACCAGAAGGATGTTCGAACCGGAACGCTTGCTGTACGCGATCACCGCGTCGTTGTCCGATGCGTGGAAGTGCACGTCACGCAGCTGCTGCAGGGCCGGGTGGCGGCGCCTGATCCGGTTGAGCGAGGTGATGAGCGGGGCGAGCGAACGGCCCTCGCGCTCTGCGGCTTCCCAGTCCCTGGGCCGGATCTCGTACTTCTCCGAGTCGAGGTACTCCTCACTGCCGTGGTGGATCGGGGAGTTCTCGCACAGCTCGAACCCCGCGTACACCCCCCAGGAGGGGGAAAGGGTCGCCGCGAGCACCGCCCTGGCCTCGAACGCGGGCCTGCCGCCTTCCTGAAGGTATCCCGGAAGGATGTCGGGCGTGTTCACGAAGAAATTCGGCCGCATGAACGCGGCGGTCTCACCGGACAGTTCGGTCACGTAATCCGTGAGTTCCTGACGCGTGTTCCGCCAGGTGAAATACGTGTACGACTGCTGGAACCCGATGGCGCCCAGGGTGCGCATCATCGCCGGCCGGGTGAATGCCTCGGCCAGGAAGATCACATCGGGATCGGTGCGGTTGATCTCCGCGATGACCTTCTCCCAGAAGATCACCGGTTTGGTGTGCGGATTGTCGACACGGAAGATCCGTACGCCCCGGTCCATCCAGAACCGCAGGATGCGCACGCTCTCCGCGACGATGCCCGGAAGATCCTTGTCGAAGGCGATCGGATAGATGTCCTGGTATTTCTTCGGCGGATTCTCCGCGTACGCGATCGAGCCGTCGGCCCGGTGCTGGAACCACTCGGGGTGCTTCTCCACCCACGGATGGTCCGGCGAGCACTGGAGGGCGAAATCCAGGGCCACCTCGAGGCGCAGGGTGCGGGCCGTCTCCACGAAATGGGCGAAGTCCTCCAGCGTGCCCAGATCCGGGTGGACCGCGTCGTGCCCGCCCTCCGCCGAACCGATCGCCCAGGGCACCCCCACGTCGTGCGGGGCGGGGGTCAGCGAGTTGTTCGGGCCCTTGCGGTGCGTCGTGCCGATGGGGTGGATCGGCGGCAGGTAGACCACGTCGAAGCCCATCGCGGCGACCGCCGGAAGCCGCTCGGCCGCCGTCCGGAAGGTACCGCTGACCAGCCGGGCCGGCTGCGCCTCGGCGGCCTTGGCGCCCCGCCCCTTGCGCGGCTTCGGGGTCTCGTACCTGGCCCCTTCGGAGCGCGGGAACAGCTCGTACCAGGAGCCGTACAGGGCGCGCCGGCGTTCGACCACCAGCGGGTGCGGGCGCGACGCGGTGACCAGTTCGCGCAGCGGGTGGCGGTCCAGCGCCTCCCGGGCCTCCGGCGCCAGGGCCGCCGCGAGGCGCGCCTCGGCCGGCCGGGACTCGTCGCGCAGCGCGTCCACCGCCGCCAGTACCGCCTCGCGGCCGTCGCGCTTCGGGACGCCCTCGGCGGCGCGCTCGTACAGCTCGGCGCCCTCGGCGAGGACCAGTGCGGTGTCGATGCCCGCCGGGATCTTGATCCCCGCCGCGTGGCGCCAGGTCGCGACCGGGTCGCTCCACGCCTCGACCGTATACGTCCAGCGGCCCTCCGAGTCCGGGGTGACCTCGGCGCCCCAGCGGTCGGTGCCCGGCGCCAGCTCGCGCATCGGGGTCCAGGGGCCCGGGCGCCCGCTCGGGCTGCGCAGCACCACATTGGCGGCCACCGCGTCATGGCCTTCCCGGAAGACGGTCGCGGTGACCTGGAAGGTCTCACCGGCAACGGCCTTGGCTGGCCTTCTGCCGCAGTCGACGAGCGGATGGACGTCGAGAACGGGAATGCGACCGATCATGGAATCACCTGGGGGCTGGAGCTCGGACTCGGCGGAGTGGGCAGCGTGCGCCGAAGGCTGAACGCGCGCGCCGCGAGGGTGGGGATGCGTCCTTTCTAGCCGCTCCGTGGATGACTGGTGGGGTGTGGGCATGGCCGCTCCTGTGCGCGTTCACTCGAATGGCAGTCCAAACAGGTCGTATACGAACCGGGGGACCGATCACCGTTGGCCGGGGAATGAAATGACACGCGTGCCGGAGAAGCCTTTCCCCGCAACGTGGTGGGCCAATCCGGTGATATGTCATCTGCTCGGGCGTACGGGGGACGTGGGAATGGGCGCCACCCGGCAGCTTTCCCTGTGCCGCGAAGGGCCACAAGACCGAGTGAGGAGAAGGAATCGGCCATAACGCCTGTGACGTACGGGTCCGGTGAAGCCTTCCGGGACGGTGGAGGCGTACGGGAAAGCCGTGCGCCGTGTCGGGCGCGCCGGGTACACGGCTACCGTCGAGGGTGACGGAGCGGCGCACATGGAGGTGCGTCCCGCTCGGATTCGTACGTCCCCTGTAAAGGTGGAATGCGTGAAGGCCATTCGTCGATTCACCGTGCGTCCCGTCCTTCCGGACTCCCTCCAACCCCTCAGCGACCTGGCGCGGAACCTGCGCTGGTCCTGGCACACCGAGACCCGCGAGCTCTTCCGGGCCGTCGACCCGGCGGCCGGCTCCGACGCGGAGTGCGACCCCGTACGCCTGCTCGGCTCCGTGTCCGCCGGGCGGCTCACCGAGCTGGCCCGGGACGAAGCGTTCCTGCGCCGGCTCGCCGAGGCGTCCGCCGACCTCCGCGCGTACCTCCAGGACCCCCGCTGGTACCAGGAGCAGCGGCGGCAGTACGACGCGCTCCCCGCAGCCATCGCCTACTTCTCACCCGAATTCGGGGTGACCGCCGCCCTGCCGCAGTACTCCGGCGGGCTCGGCATCCTCGCCGGGGACCACCTCAAGGCCGCCAGCGACCTGGGCGTGCCCCTCATCGGCGTCGGGCTGCTCTACCGCCACGGCTACTTCCGGCAGAGCCTGTCCCGGGACGGCTGGCAGCAGGAGCACTACCCCGTCCTCGACCCGAACGAGCTGCCGCTCACCCTGATCCGCGAGGCCGACGGCACCCCCGCCCAGGTCGTCCTGGACCTGCCCGGCGGCCGGTCCCTGCACGCCCAGATCTGGCAGGCCCACGTCGGCCGGATCCCGCTGCTCATGCTCGACTCCGACGTCGAGGAGAACGCCCCCGGCGAGCGCGAGGTCACCGACCGGCTGTACGGCGGCGGCAGCGAGCACCGGCTGCTCCAGGAGATGCTGCTGGGCATCGGCGGCGTCCGCGCCGTGCGCGCGTACTGCCGGCTCACCGGCCACGCCGCCCCCGAGGTCTTCCACACCAACGAGGGCCACGCCGGCTTCCTCGGCCTGGAGCGCATCCGCGAACTCGCCACGACCGGCCTGGACTTCGACGCCTCGGTGGAGTCCGTCCGGGCCGGTACCGTCTTCACCACCCACACCCCGGTCCCGGCCGGAATCGACCGTTTCGACCGCGAACTTGTCGCCCGCCACTTCGGCGAGGACGGCGAACTGCCCGGCGTCCCCGCCGAACGCGTCCTGGAACTCGGCACCGAGACCTACCCCGGCGGCGACCCGGGCGTCTTCAACATGGCGGTGATGGGCCTGCGGCTCGCCCAGCGCGCCAACGGCGTCTCCACGCTGCACGGCGCGGTCAGCCGGGAGATGTTCGCCGGGCTCTGGCCGGGCTTCGACGCCCCCGAGGTGCCGATCACCTCCGTCACCAACGGCGTCCACGCACCGACCTGGGTCGCCCCCGAGGTCCTGCGGCTGCGCGCCGAGTCGGGGGGCACCCCGGGCCGCTGGGACTCCGTCGCGGACATCCCGGCCCGCCGGCTCTGGGACCTGCGCCGCACCCTGCGCGAACAGCTGGTGGCCGAGGTCCGGCAGCGGCTGCACGCCTCCTGGCGCCACCGGGGCGCCCAGCCCGCCGAACTCGGCTGGATCGACGGGGTGCTCGACCCGGACGTCCTCACCATCGGCTTCGCCCGCCGCGTCCCCTCGTACAAGCGGCTGACGCTGATGCTGCGCGACCGGGACCGGCTGCGGGCGCTGCTGCTGCACCCGGAGCGGCCGGTCCAGATCGTCGTCGCGGGCAAGGCGCATCCGGCCGACGACGGCGGGAAGCGGCTGGTCCAGGAGCTGGTGAGGTTCGCCGACGACGCCCGGGTCCGGCACCGCATCGTCTTCCTGCCCGACTACGGGATGGCGATGGCCCAGAAGCTCTACCCGGGCTGCGACGTCTGGCTGAACAACCCGCTGCGCCCGCTGGAGGCGTGCGGTACGAGCGGGATGAAGGCGGCGCTCAACGGCTGTCTCAACCTGTCCGTCCTTGACGGCTGGTGGGACGAGTGGTTCGAGCCGGACTTCGGCTGGGCGATCCCGACGGCCGAGGGCAGCGCGCTGGACGAGGACCGGCGCGACGATCTGGAGGCCAATGCCCTGTACGAGCTGATCGAGGACCGGGTCGCCCCGCACTTCTACGAGCGCGGGGCCGAGGGGCTGCCCGGCCGCTGGATCGAGATGGTCCGGCGCACGATGGGCACCCTGGGGCCCAAGGTGCTGGCCGACCGGATGGTCGCGGAGTACGTGGAGCGGCTGTACGCCCCCGCCGCGCTCGCCCAGCGCTCGCTGGACGTGCCCCGGGCCCGGGAGCTGGCGGCCTGGAAGGGGAAGGTCCGGGCCGCCTGGCCGAGGGTGGCCGTCGACCATGTGGAGGCGGTGACCCCGACCGCGTCCGGTACGACGGCGGAGCTGGGGTCCACGCTGGCGCTGCGGGTCCGGGTCTCGCTGGGCGCGCTGGCGCCGGACGACGTGGAGGTGCAGGCGGTGGCCGGCCGGGTGGACTCGTCCGACGCGATCTCCGAGGCCCAGGTCTTCCCGCTGAAGCCGGCGGGCGGTCAGGACCTGGAGGGCCACTGGCTGTACGAGGGCCCGCTCGCCCTGGACCGCACGGGGCCGTACGGCTACACGGTGCGCGTGCTGCCCGCCCACCGGCTGCTGGCCAGCGGTGCCGAACTCGGCCTGGTCGCGCAGCCGAACGGGGCCACGGGTGACGGCGGCGGCGTGCTGCTGCGCTGAGGCGGTGAGGCCCCAGGGCCCGGCGTCCGGAAGCGTCCTTCCCGGGTGCCGGGCCCTTCGCTTTCTGAAGACAAACGCTTGACGTGTTCATGAAATGCCTTTACGTTCCTCACTCATCGCAGCGTTCACAACCCGGCCCGTCGTTCACATATGAGAACTTCTGGGCCTCCCCGAACCGGAAGGCACCCCCACATGCGCACCGGAACCATCGCGCGCGGCCGCGGCCTCGCCGCCGCTCTCGCGGCCCTCACCTCCGGCCTCTTCACGGCCCCCGCGTCGGCCGGCCCCACCTCCACCCCGGCCCCGGCCCGGGCCGCCGCCCCCGCCGCCTTCACCCACCCCGGCGTACTCGTCAGCCGCCCCCAGCTCGACTTCGTACGCTCCAAGGTCCAGGCGGGCGCCCAGCCCTGGAAGAGCGCCTACGACCAGATGATGGGCAGCGCGTACGCCTCGCTCGGCCGGACCGCCAAGCCCCGCGCGGTCGTCGAGTGCGGCTCGTACTCCAACCCCAACTACGGCTGCACCGACGAGCGCGAGGACGCCATCGCCGCGTACACCCTCTCGCTGGCCTGGTACATCACCCAGGACAGCCGTTACGCGCGGAAGGCGATCGAGATCATGGACGCCTGGTCGGCCGTGATCCGGGACCACACCAACAGCAACGCCCCGCTCCAGACCGGCTGGGCGGGCTCCTCCTGGCCGCGGGCCGCCGAGATCATCAAGTACACGTACAGCTCCTGGCCGAACTCCGGCCGCTTCGCCACCATGCTGCGCGACGTCTATCTGCCGAAGGTCATCAACGGCTCGAACAGCAACGGCAACTGGGAGCTGTCCATGACCGAGGCCGCGATCGGCATCGCGGTCTTCCTGGAGGACCGGACCTCGTACGACAAGGCGGTCGCGAAGTTCCGCGGCCGGGTGCCCGCGTACATCTATGTGAGCGCGGACGGCGCGCTGCCGAAGGCCGCGCCCGGCAGTGGGCTGGACACCAAGGACAAGATCGTCAAGTACTGGCAGGGGCAGTCCACGTTCATGGACGGGCTCTCCCAGGAGACCTGCCGCGACCTCACCCACACCGGATACGGCCTCTCGGCCATCTCGCACATCGCCGAGACCAGCCGGATCCAGGGCCAGGACCTCTACCCGGAGATCGCCGAGCGGCTGCGCCACGCGCTCGGGCTGCACGCCAAGTACCAGGTGGGCAACCCGGTCCCGGGCAATCTGTGCGGCGGAAGCCTGAAGGACAGCCTCGGGCCGGTCACCGAGGTCGGGTTCAACGCGCTGCACAACCGGATGGGCATCGCGATGACCAACACCCAGACCCTCACCGAGCGGCAGCGGCCCGCCGGGTCCAACAACCTGTTCGTCGCCTGGGAGACCCTGACCCACGCGAACAACCCGAACTGAGCGCACACGAAGGCCGCCCGGGAGAGGAGGTCCTCTTCCGGGCGGCCGCGTCGTGTCCGGTCAGAAGGTCAGCTTGAAGCTGTTGATCTTCCCGGTGTCCCCGCTGTAGACGTCCTGGACCTTCAGCTTCCAGGTGCCGTTGGCGGTCTCGGACGAGGCGTTGACCGTGTAGGTGGTGTTGACGTTGTCCGCCGAGTCGCTGGAGGACGAGTTCTTCAGGCGGTACGTGCTGCCGTCCGGCGCGACGAGGTCGACGACCAGGTCACCGCGGTAGGTGTGGGTGATGTTCACACCGACCTTGAGGGCGCTCGGAGCGTTGCCGGAGCGGCCGGTGACGGTGACCGAGCTGGTCACGGCGGAACCGGCGTCCGGGATGGACACGGCGGTGGTGTTCTCGAAGACGGTGCCGGTGCCGGGGTCGGTGCCGCCGGAGCGCGCACCGACGTTGATCCCGGCCCAGGCGTCCTGCACGGCCTTGTACTCGGCGCTGGTCGCGCCGTACAGCTCACTGGCCACCGCGAGCGTGCCGGTACGGGCGCCCGCGTAGTTGGTGGTCGAGGTGAACTTCGTGCTGAGCGCCTTGAACCAGATCTGCTCGGCCTTCGCGCGGCCGATGCCGGTCACCGGCAGGCCGTCGGAGGTCGGGGAGTTGTAGTTGACGCCGTTGATGGTCTTCGCGCCGCTGCCCTCGGACAGCAGGTAGAAGAAGTGGTTGGCCGGACCCGACGAGTAGTGCACGTCGAGGTTGCCGAGACCCGAGTACCAGGCGTCCTTGGACGCCCCGTCCTTGCTCGGCTTGTCCTGGTAG
This sequence comes from Streptomyces sp. NPDC097595, assembly GCF_044761525.1. Classification (NCBI taxonomy): domain Bacteria; kingdom Bacillati; phylum Actinomycetota; class Actinomycetes; order Kitasatosporales; family Streptomycetaceae; genus Streptomyces; species Streptomyces sp. NPDC097595. The sequence goes on from NZ_JBIWCN010000002.1 coordinate 198,711, forward strand.
CGCAGCGGCGTGCCGTCGCCGTTGATGTCGATCTTCTCGCCGATCAGGTAGTCACCCTTGTCGGTGGCGTTGTTGGCGTAGAACTCGACGGCGGTGCCGAAGATGTCGCTGGTCGCCTCGTTGAGGCCGCCGGACTCCCCGCTGTAGTTGAGGCCGGCCGTGTTCGAGGTGACGCCGTGGCTCATCTCGTGGGCCGCCACGTCCAGCGCGGTCAGCGGGTGCGCGTTGCCGCTGCCGTCGCCGTACGTCATGCAGAAGCAGCTGTCGTCCCAGAACGCGTTCACGTAGTTGTTGCCGTAGTGGACGCGGGAGTAGGCACCGACGCCGTCGCCCTTGATGCCGTTGCGGCCGTGGACGTTCTTGTAGTAGTCCCAGGTCTCGGCCGCGCCGTAATGGGCGTCCGCCGCCGCGGTCTCCGTGCTGGTGCCGTTGCCGTCTCCCCAGACGTCGTCGGCGCCGGAGAAGAGGGTGCCCTTGCCGGACGTGCCGTGGTTCAGGTTGTACGTCTTGTGGCCGCCGCGCGCGGTGTCGGTCAGGTTGTACGAGCCGGAGGACCCGGAGGTCCCCAGGGTGACCTGGCCGCTGTACTCGGTGTTGCCGACGCCGTTCTCGATGGCCTGCCACTCGTAGAGCTTGGCCCCGCTGGAGGCGTCGGTGATCACGTGCAGCGCGTTCGGGGTGCCGTCCTCCTGGAGGCCGCCGACCACGGTCTCGTACGCCAGCTGCGGCGTCCCGGAGGCCATCCAGACGACCTTGCGGGGCGCCTTGTCGGCCTCGGCCTTGTCCGAACCGGCCGCCTTCGCCGCGCCGAGCGCCTGCTTGGACGCCGCCGCCGGGGTGATGTCCGCGACGGTGTCGACGGCCTTCAGCTGGGAGGTGGTGGCGCGGGACGCCTTGACGACGCTCTGGGTCGCGCCGGCCTTGGACTCCTGGACGACCAGGTCGCCGCCGAGGACCGGGAGGCCGTCGAAGGTGCGCTCGTAACGGGTGTGCGTGGTGCCGTCGTTGTCCTGGACGACGTCCTTGACGATGAGCTTCTCCTGGGCCCCGAGGCCGAGCTTCTTCGCCGTGGCCGCCCGGCTCGCGGTGGCCTCACGGATCAGCTCGGCGCGCTGCGAGGGCGAGAGCTGCTTGGTGAGGGCGCCGGGGTTCGCCTTGGAGGCGGAGGCGGTCCTGGTGGTGCCGTTGTCCGGGGCGGCGGAGGCCGATCCGGTCTGGGCGCTTACGGCGAGGAGGGCTGCTGCGGCTATGAGAGCGCCGGTCGCGGTGGCACGACGGCTGTGCGTGGATCTCACGCGGACTCCTTCTGCGAGGGGGGTACCGGCGGCTGGGTGAGCCGTCCGGGCAGAGCAAGCAGAGCGCGGAACGGGGTGAAGAGTGTCAGGAGTCGGCCATCTCTGTCAGGACCGCGTCAACAACTTGGCCGGAATTCGTTCGTTGCCGGAAGATGCGTGTTCGTTAAGCGGACGTTTCGCGGATCGTCACGCGGGGGTGCCGAGGGGGGCCCGGAGGGCTCGTGCGGCCTGAAAGCGCAGGGCGCGTCGGGGTTGCGGGCGTACGAGCGGAGTGCGACGCGAATGTGAACAAGCGGAAAGTTCCCACCTGTCGAGACGGTGTGAAGGCGTGGCCGGATCCGGCTGGCCGCCTCCGTGACAAAAGGGGCGGCCGGCCGGGGCGGCGCGCGGTCGTCAGGCCAGGCTCTCCCGCCAGGCGCGGTGCAGGCCGGCGAAGCGGCCGGTGCCCGCGATGAGTTCGGCCGGGGTGCCGTCCTCCACGACGCGGCCCCGCTCCATCACGAGCACCCGGTCCGCGACCTCCACGGTCGAGAGCCGGTGCGCGATGACCACCGCGGTGCGGCCGTGCAGCACCGTGTCCATCGCCTGCTGCACCGCGCGCTCACCGGGGATGTCCAGCGAACTGGTCGCCTCGTCGAGGATCAGCACCGCCGGGTCCGCCAGCAGCGCCCGGGCGAACGCCACCAACTGGCGCTGGCCCGCCGAGATCCGGCCGCCCCGCTTGCGTACATCGGTGTCGTAGCCGTCGGGCAGCCCGGTGATGAAGTCATGGGCGCCGATCGCCTTCGCGGCCCGCTCGATCTCCTCCCGGCCCGCCTCCGGGCGGCCGATCGCGATGTTCTCCGCGACCGTCCCGGAGAACAGGAACGCCTCCTGGGTCACCATCACGACCCCGCGCCGCAGCTCGGGCGTGGCCAGGTCGCGCAGGTCGGTGCCGTCCAGCAGGACCCGGCCCGCGCTCGGGTCGTAGAACCGGGCCAGCAGCTTGGCGAGGGTCGACTTGCCGGCCCCCGTGGAGCCGACCACGGCCACCGTCTGCCCCGCCGGGATCGTCAGGTCGAACGGGGGCAGCACCTCGCCGCCCGTCCGGTATCCGAAGCTCACCCCGTCGAAGACCACCTCGCGGCCCGGCTGGTCCCCGGTCCTGGCCGGCAGCTCCACGGGTTCCAGCGCCTCCGGGACGGTCGGCGCCTGGGCCAGCAGCCCGGCGATCTTCGCCAGCGAGGCCGCCGCGGACTCGAAGGAGTTGAGGAACATGCTGAGCCGGTCGATCGGGTCGTAGAGCCGCCGCAGATAGAGCACCACCGCGGCCAGCACCCCCAGCGCGAGACCGCCGTCCGCGACCCGGTAGGCGCCCCACAGCACGATTCCGGCCACCGCCGTGTTGGCGACGAGCCGCGAGCCGACCACGTAACGCGCGTTCTCCAGCATCGCGTCGCCGTTGGCGGCCCGGTGACGCGTGTTCAGCTCCAGGAACGCCGCGTCGTTCACCGGCTCGCGGCGGAAAGCCTGGACGGGCCGGATGCCGTTCATGGTCTCCGCGAACTTCACGATGACCGAGGCGATCGCCGTGGAACGGCCCGCGAAGATCACCGAGGAGCGCTTCCGGTAGAGCCGCACCAGCAGATAGAGCGGCAGGAAGGACGCCACCGCCGCCGCGCCCGTGGCCAGGTCCAGCCAGAGCAGCACCACGGCGATGGACGCGAACGACAGGACGATGTGGATCAGCTCCTGGAGCCCCTCGTCCAGCAGCTCCCGCAGCGACTCCAGGTCGGTCGTGGACCGCGAGATCAGCCGGCCCGAGGTGTACCGCTCGTGGAAGTCCACGCTCAGCGCCTGCGCATGGCGGAAGATCCGGCCGCGCAGATCGAGCAGGACGTCCTGGCTGACCCGTGCGGACAGCTGGATGAACGCGTACTGGAGGGCGCCCGCGACCACCGAGCAGAGCGCGTAGCCCAGCGCCACGGCGATCAGCGGCCCGTAGTCGTCCTCGCGGAAGGCGGGCACCCCGCTGTCGATGGCGTACGCCACCAGCAGCGGCCCGGCCTGCACCGCCGCCTGCTGCAACAGGATGGCCAGCGCGGACGCCGCCACCCGGCCCCGCATCGGCCGCAGCAGCGAGGCGAGCAGCTGCCCGGTGGCGCCGCGCGGGGTCGGCAGGTCGTCGCGGTCGAAGGGGTCCCCGGGTGCCGCCTGCTGCTCCTCCGGGCTGCCGGGGCCTGCGGGCTCGGCGGGCTCTGCGGGCCGTCCGGTCGTCGTGCTGGTCATCGAGTGCTCTCCTCGGCAGGGGCCTTCGCGCCCAGGGGTTCGGTGTCGGGTAGTGCCTCCGTGCCGGCCTCCGGTACGGGCTCGGCCTGCGCGCCGCCCGACGGCCCCGCCTCGCCCGACGGCCCCGGGCCGTCCCCCGCGCCCGACATCAGCCAGGCGTACTCCGCGTTGGTGCGCAGGAGTTCCTGATGGGTGCCGACCGCGGTGATCCGGCCCCCGGACAGCAGCGCCACCCGGTCCGCGAGCATCACGGTCGACGGCCGGTGCGCGACCACCACCGCCGTGGTCTCCGCCAGGACCTGCCGGAGCGCCGCCTCGACCAGGGCCTCCGTGTGCACGTCGAGCGCGGAGAGCGGGTCGTCGAGGACCAGGAAGCGCGGCCGGCCCACCACCGCGCGGGCCAGGGCGAGGCGCTGGCGCTGGCCGCCGGACAGGCTCAGGCCCTGCTCGCCGACCTCCGTGCCGATGCCGTGCGGCAGCTCGTGGACGAAACCGGCCTGGGCGACCGAGAGCGCCCGCAGCAACTCCTCCTCGCCGGCCCCTTCGGCGCCCATCAGCACGTTCTCGCCGACGCTCGCCGAGAAGAGGGTCGGCTCCTCGAACGCCACCGACACCAGCTCCCGCAGCCGGGCGCGCGGCATGTCGGTGATGTCCTCGCCGTCCAGGGTGATCCGCCCGGCCGTCGCCTCGTACAGCCGGGGCACCAGCGAGGTGAGCGTGGTCTTGCCGGACCCGGTCGCGCCGACCAGGGCCATGGTCTCGCCCGGCCGGATGTGCAGGTCGACGCGGTCCAGCACGGGCGCCGAGCCCTCCTCCGCGTCGGGATAGCGGAATGCGACGCCCTCGAAGACCATCCCGCCCGCCCCGGGGTCCACGGGCGCGGCCGCCCGGCCGGTGTCCTCCTCCTCGGCGGCGTCCATCACCTCGAAGTACCGCTCGGTCGCCGTCGACGCCTCCTGGCTCATCGCCAGCAGGAAGCCGATCGACTCGACGGGCCAGCGCAGCGCGAGGGCCGTGGACAGGAAGGCGACCAGGGTGCCCGCCGACAGACCGCCGTCGGCGACCTCGATCGTGCCGAACACCAGGGCGGCCCCGATGGCGACCTCGGGCAGCGTGGTGATGAGGGCCCAGATCCACGCGAGCAGCCGGGCCTTGCCCAGCTCCGTGGTGCGCAGCTTCCCGGCGAGCGCCCGGAAGGCGTCGGACTGGCTGCGGTGGCGGCCGAAGCCCTTGATGATGCGGATGCCGAGGACGCTCTCCTCGACCACCGTGGTCAGGTCGCCGACCTGGTCCTGGGCGCGGCGCGCGACCTTGGCGTACTTCGTCTCGAAGGCCGAGCAGATGATGACGAGCGGGATGACGGGCGCGAGCAGCACCAGGCCGAGCGTCCACTCCTGGAACAGCAGGACCACGAAGCCGACGAGGATCGTGGTCGCGTTGACCAGCAGGAAGGTCAGCGGGAAGGCCAGGAACATCCGGACCATCATCAGGTCGGTCGTCCCGCGCGACAGCAACTGCCCCGAGGGCCACCGGTCGTGGAAGGCCACGGGCAGCCGCTGGAGGTGCCGGTAGAGGTCCGCCCGCATCGACGCCTCGACGCCGGCCAGCGGACGCGCCACCATCCACCGCCGCACCCCGAACAGCACCGCCTCGGCGATGCCCAGGAGCAGCAGGAACAGCGCGCCGAGCCAGACCCCGCCCGGGTCCGAGTCCGCGACCGGGCCGTCCACGATCCACTTCAGGACGAGCGGGATCACCAGGCCCAGACAGGAGGCGACGACCGCCACCAGGGCGGCCCCGAAGAGCCGTGCCCGTACCGGCTTCACGTACGGCCAGAGCCGCAGCAGCGCACGTACGGCCGACCGGTCCTTGGGTTCTACATGTTCCTGGTGCATCAGGGAGGAGCCTACGGTCCGTCCGGATATCGGTCCTGCGGTTTTATCCCGCCACCGGGCGCACCGGGACCCCATCCCTAGGGGTCGTACGGGCCATCAACCGATCGGCCGATGCCGGTTCGAGCGCGATGGCCGATACCGGGGCGGGCCCGTCGCGCCGATGCTCGGTGCCATGGCAATCATCGAAGCGAACGGGGTGCGCAAGTCCTACGCCGGCCGCCCCGTGGTCGACGGCGTCACCTTCGCCGTCGACGAGGGGGAGATCTTCGGGATTCTCGGCCCCAACGGCGCGGGCAAGACCACCACCGTCGAGTGCGTCGCGGGCCTGCGGGTCCCCGACGCGGGCACCGTCCGGGTCGCCGGGCTCGACCCGGTCGCCGACCGCGACCGGGTGACCGGGCTGCTCGGCACCCAGCTCCAGGAGAGCGAACTCCAGACCAAGATCACCGTACGCGAGGCGCTCGACCTGTACAGCGCCTTCTACCCCCGGCCCGCCGACTGGCGCCCGCTCGCCGAACGGCTCGGCCTGGACGCCAAGCTGGACACCCGTTTCCACAAGCTCTCCGGCGGCCAGAAGCAACGGCTGTCCATCGCGCTCGCCCTCGTCGGCCGGCCCCGCGTGGTCATCCTGGACGAGCTGACCACCGGCCTGGACCCGAGGGCCCGGCGCGACACCTGGCAGCTGATCGAGGACATCCGCGACGGCGGGGTCACCGTCGTGCTCGTCACCCACTTCATGGAGGAGGCCCAGCGCCTCTGCGACCGCATCGCCGTCATCGACCGGGGCCGCGTCGTCGCGCTCGACACCTCCGCCGGCCTCGTCGCCGGCGCCGACGGCTCGACCGTCATCTCCTTCACGCCCTCCGAGCCGCTGCCCGAAGCCGAACTCGCGGGCCTGCCCGGCGCGGTGTCGTACGAGACCGAGGGCGGCCGGGTCGTCATCAACGGCACCGACGAGACCGTCAACGCCGTGATCTCGCTGCTCGCCCGGCTCCGCGTCACCGCCCACCGCCTGCGCGTCTCCGAGGCCACCCTGGACGACGCCTTCCTCGACCTCACCGGCCCCGCCGACGGGCCCGGCCGCACAGAACGGGCAGCCTGAGATGGCCACAGCGCACACCGCACCCACCGCCCCCGCCGCCGCGCCCCGCACCGCCGTGCCCGGCGCGACGCTCGCCGTCCTCAAGGCGGAGACCCGGCTCTTCCTGCGCGAACCGGGCAGCCTGTTCTGGATCGTGGTCTTCCCGACCGTGCTCCTGACGATCCTCGGCCTCGTCCCCTCCTTCCGGGCGCACGACGACGGACTCGGCGGCCGCCGAGTCATCGACCTGTACGTGCCCGTCGCGGTGCTTCTCGCCCTGATCATGTCCGGGCTCCAGGCGATGCCGCCCGTCCTCACCGGCTACCGCGAACGCGGCATCCTGCGCCGGATGTCCACCACACCGGTGAGGCCTTCCGCGCTGCTCGGCGCGCAGATCGCCCTGCACGGCGCGGCCGCGCTCCTCTCCGCCCTGCTGGTCGTCGCCGTGGGCCGGATCGCCTACGGAGTGCGGCTGCCGGACCAGCCGTTCGGCTATCTGCTGGCGCTGCTGCTCGCGGTCGCCTGCGTCCTCGCCATCGGCTCGCTGATCTGCGCGCTCTCGCGTACGACGAAGATCGCCGCCGCCGCGGGCTCGCTGGTCTACTTCTCCATGATGTTCACGGCGGGCGTCTGGGTCCCCGTCCAGACCATGCCCGACGCACTCCGCCGCATCGTCCAGGCCACCCCCTTCGGCGCCGCCTCCCAGGCCCTGGCCCAGGCCGCCCGGGGCGACTGGCCGTCCTGGGCCTACCTCGGCGCGGTCGCCGCCTGGGCCCTCGCCGCCGGGTGGACCGCGATCCGCACGTTCAGGTGGCAGTAGCGGGGGCCGGGGGAGACTGCTCCGTATGAGCGCACACGTCACGACGGCCGAGCAGTGGTGGGGCCGGTTCTTCCGGTACGGCCCGTACGGGCTGCTCGGCCTGGCCGCCGTCGTCTCGGCGGTCACCCGGAACCTCGTCATGTCCCCGGCCGACGAACGCGCCGTCGCCGTACTCCTGCCGGCGGCGCTCGGCCTCCAGCTGTGGTGGTCCCGGAGCGCGCCCACCGCCGGACCTGCGGCGGGCGTCTGCTACTTCACCGCCCGCACCCTGCTGACCCTCGCGCTCACCTGGTGCAACCCGTTCTTCTCCATCTACGCGGTGCTCGGCTACTTCGACGCCGGACGGGTCCTCCCGCCACGCGGCGTCCGGCCCGGGCTGCTCGCGGTCGCCGTCATCATGGCGGGCGCCCAGAGCGGCAGCACCCTGCCGCCCGCCACCCTGATGAACTGGATCGTCTTCGGCATCGTCCTCGCCGTGCACGTCACCCTCACCATGGTCTTCGCCCAGATCGGGGAGCGGGAGGCCGAGCAGGACCGGGCCCGCACCGAGACCATCACCGCCCTGGAGACCGCCAACGCCCGCCTGGAACAGGCCCTCGCGGAGAACGCCGGGCTGCACGCGCAACTCCTCGTGCAGGCCCGCGAGGCCGGGGTGGCCGACGAGCGGAGCCGGCTGGCCGCCGAGATCCACGACACCATCGCGCAGGGCCTCACCGGCATCATCGCCCAGCTCCAGGCCGCCACCTCCACCGCCGACACCGCCCCGGACCTCGCCCGCGACCACCTCGTACGGGCCGCAGCGCTCGCCCGGCACAGCCTCGGCGAGGCCCGCCGCTCGGTGCACAACCTGCTGCCGGCCGCCCTCGAACACGACGACCTGCCCGGCGCGCTCAGGAAGACCGTCGCCACCTGGTCCCAGCGCACCGGGGTGCGCGCCGAGTTCACCGTCACCGGGAGCGTCGTGCCCCTGCACGACGAGGTCGGCGCCACCCTGCTCCGCATAGCCGAGGAGGCCCTCGCGAACGCAGGCCGGCACGCCGAGGCGTCCCGGGCCGGGGTCACCCTGTCGTACATGGGCGACGAGATCACGCTCGACGTCCGCGACGACGGCCGCGGCTTCGACCCGGCCGCGCTGCCCCCGTACCGGGGCGCGGGAGGGTTCGGCCTCGGCGGCATGCGCTCGCGCGCCGAACGCATCGCGGGCACCGTCGAGGTGGAGACCGGACCGGGCCTGGGCACGGCCGTCAGCGCCCGCGTCCCACTGGTGCCGCTCTCCTGAACCCGTCCCGTACGGTGTCCGTCATGGACCGGGAACCCGCGCGCGTCATCACCCTGATCGTCGTCGACGACCACCCCGTCGTACGGGACGGGCTGCGCGGGATGTTCGCCTCCGCACCGGAGTTCCGGGTGCTCGGCGAGGCGGCCGACGGGGTCGAGGGCGTCGAGATGGCCTTCCGGCTCGACCCCGACGTGGTGCTCATGGACCTGCGCATGCCGGGCGGCGGCGGGGTCGCCGCGATCACCGAGCTGACCCGGCGCGGCGCCCGCTCCAAGGTCCTCGTCCTCACCACGTACGACACCGACTCCGACACCCTCCCCGCGATCGAGGCGGGCGCGACCGGCTACCTCCTCAAGGACGCGCCCCGCGAGGAGCTGTTCACCGCCGTCCGGGCCGCCGCCGAGGGCCGGACCGTGCTCTCCCCGGCCGTCGCGTCCCGGCTCGTCTCGGCGGTCCGCGCCCCGGCCGCCCCCGGCAACGAGACGCTGTCCGCCCGCGAGCGCGAGGTGCTGAGGCTCGTCGCCCGGGGCACCTCCAACCGGGAGATCGCCGCCGAGCTGTTCATCAGCGAGGCCACCGTGAAGACCCACCTCACCCACCTCTTCGCCAAGCTGGGCGCCAAGGACCGCGCCGCCGCCGTGGCGACGGGCTACGACCGCGGCATCCTCGGCTGAGGGCCCGGCCCCTCACTCCCGCACGCGCAGCAGCAGCACCGACCGCTCCGGCACCGTCAGCCGCTCGCCGCCCCGGTGCACCGTGCCCGGGGGGTCGGCCTGGCCCTCGCGCGAGGTGTCCAGGACCAGTTCGTACGCCTGGGCCCACGGCGGACCCGGCAGCAGGAAGTCCGCCGGTTCGTGGCCCGCGTGCAGCACGGCCAGGAAGCTGTCGTCGGTCACCTGCTCCCCGCGCGCGTCCCGCCCCGGGATGTCCCGGCCGGAGAGGTAGAGCCCGACCGTCGCGGCCGGCGCGTACCAGTCGGACTCGGTCATCTCCGCGCCCGCGCTGGTGAACCACGCCAGGTCCCGCAGCCCGTCCGGGGCCTGCGGCCGCCCGGAGAAGAACGCCCGGCGGCGCAGCACCGGATGGCGGTGGCGCAGCGCGAGCACCCGCGCGGTCAGCGCGGCCAGCTCCCGCCACTCCGGCTGGTCGAGCAGCGACCAGTCCACCCAGCCGATCTCGTTGTCCTGGCAGTACGCGTTGTTGTTGCCGCCCTGCGTACGCCCCATCTCGTCGCCCGCGACCAGCATCGGCACCCCGGTCGACAGGAGCAGCGTGGTCAGCAGGTTGCGCAGCTGGCGGCGGCGCAGCGCGTTGACGTCCGCGTCCTCCGTCTCGCCCTCGGCCCCGCAGTTCCACGCCCGGTTGTCCGAGGTGCCGTCCCGGTTCTCCTCGCCGTTGGCCTCGTTGTGCTTCTCCTGGTAGCTCACCAGGTCGCGCAGGGTGAACCCGTCGTGCGCGGTGACGAAGTTGACCGAGGCGTACGGGCGGCGCCCGCCCCACGCGTACAGATCGCTCGACCCGGTCAGCCGGTAGCCGAGGTCCCGTACGTCCGGCAGCGCGCCGCGCCAGAAGTCCCGTACGGCGTCCCGGTAGTGGTCGTTCCACTCCGTCCACAGCGGCGGGAACGCACCCACCTGGTAGCCCCCGTTGCCCACGTCCCACGGCTCGGCGATGAGCTTGACCCGGCGCAGCACCGGGTCCTGGGCGATCACCGCGAGGAACGGCGAGAGCATGTCCACGTCGTGCATGGAGCGGGCGAGCGCCGCCGCCAGGTCGAAGCGGAAGCCGTCCACGCCCATCTCGGTCACCCAGTACCGCAGCGAGTCCGTGATGAGCCGCAGCACGTTCGGCTGGACGACGTGCAGGGTGTTGCCGCAGCCGGTGTAGTCCGCGTACCGGCGGGCGTCGGCCTGGAGGCGGTAGTAGCCCCGGTTGTCGATGCCGCGCAGCGACAGCATCGGGCCCAGCTCGCCCGCCTCCGCGGTGTGGTTGTAGACGACGTCGAGGATGACCTCGATGCCCGCGTCGTGCAGCGCGCGCACCATCCGCTTGAACTCGCCGACCTGGCCGCCCGTCGTGCCGCTCGCCGAATAGCCGGCGTGCGGGGCGAAGTAGCCGATGGAGTTGTAGCCCCAGTAGTTGCGCAGGCCGCGCCGCAGCAGATGGTCCTCGTGCGCGAACTGGTGCACCGGCAGCAGCTCCACCGCCGTCACCCCGAGGTCCTTCAGATGCCCGATCGCCGCCGGGTGGGCGAGCCCGGCGTAGGTGCCGCGCAGCTCCTCCGGGATGCCGGGGTGCCGCCTGGTGAACCCCTTCACGTGCAGCTCGTAGATGACGGAGTCCGCCCACGGCGTCTTGGGCCTGCGGTCGTCGGCCCAGTCGTCGTCGTCGTGGACGACGACCCCCTTCGGTACGTACGGGGCGGAGTCCCGTTCGTCCCGCACGGTGTCCGCGGACCGCTGGTCGGGCCAGTCCCTCACATGGCCGTACACCTCGGCCGGAAGGGTGAATTCGCCGTCCACGGCCCGGGCGTACGGATCGAGCAGTAGCTTCGCCGGGTTCCACCGGGCGCCCGTCCACGGGTCCCACCGGCCGTGCACCCGGTATCCGTACCGCCGGCCCGGCCGCACCCCGGGCACGAAGCCGTGCCAGACCTCGTGGGTGAGCTCGGTCAGGGGGAGGCGGGTCTCCGTGCCGTCCTCGTCGAAGAGGCACAGCTCGACGGCCTCCGCGCCGCCCGCCCAGAGCGCGAAATTGGTGCCCGCGACCCCGTCGGGGCCGGTCCTGAAGCGGGCACCGAGCGGCATCGGCGCCCCCGGCCACACCGCGGGCGGGCGCGGTCCGGGCGCGACGGCGGCGACCGCCTCCACCACGGCCCCGGCGGTCCCGGCCGCCGTCCCCGCGTCCGTCTTCCGTACTGCTTCCTGCTCGGCTGCGCTCGACACCTGCTCGCCTCCCGCGGCTCGTGGGACCGGCACCGGAAGGGGGTGTGCGGCGTCCCGGCCGCGGCTCCCCGAGTGCGGCCGTCCCCTCTGTTCTGCCCACCGGGCGGCCCGCACTCACGTTTCCCCCGAGCGGCCCCCGTCGTTGGGGGGACATGACTCACGTAGCGAAGAAGGCAGGGACGCGCCCGTTCGCCGCACCGCCCGGCCGGTGCCTGCTCGCCGTACTGGCGCTGCTGGCCGTGCTGACGGGCTGTTCGGGCGCCGGTTCGTTCATCGGCGGGAAGGGGAAGCCGCAGGAGGCCATCCGGGTCACGCCCGCCGACCGGGCCGAGGACGTCCGGGCGGACGGCCGGGTCGGGGTGGAGGTCCCGGACGGCCGGCTGGAGAGCGTCCGGGTGCGGCGGATCGAGGACGCGCAGGAGCAGGAGGTGCCGGGCCGGATCGCCGAGGACGGCCACTCCTGGGCGCCGGCGAAGGGGGCGCGACTGGGTCTTGCCGCCAAGTACAGCGTCGACGCGGTCGCGGTGGACGGCGGCGGCCACCGCGCGGCCCGGCACACCACCTTCACCACCGCCGTCCCCAAGGACCGCTTCATCGGGTACTTCAAGCCGGAGAACCGCTCGACCGTGGGCACCGGGATGATCGTCTCCTTCGAGTTCAACCGGCCCGTCACCCGGCGGGGGGCGGTGGAGCGGGCGATCCGGGTGACCGCCGATCCGCCGGTCGCCGTGGCCGGGCACTGGTTCGGGAAGAGCCGCCTGGACTTCCGCCCCGAGGAGTACTGGCGGCCCGGCACCGAGGTCACGGTGGACATCGGGCTGGCGGACGTGGAGGGTGCGCCGGGGGTGTACGGCAGCCAGCGCAAGACCGTGCGCTTCACGGTGGGCCGGGAGCAGATCTCCCGGGTGGACTCCGCCTCGCACACGATGGAGGTGCGCAGGGACGGGCAGCTGGTCTCCACGGTCCCGGTAACCGCGGGTTCCCCGACGACCACCACGTACAACGGCAAGATGGTGGTGAGCGAGATGCACGAGGTGACGCGGATGGACGGCCGGACCGTCGGCTACGGCGGCGAGTACGACATCAAGGACGTGCCGCACGCCATCCGGCTGACCAAGTCCGGCACCTTCCTCCACGGCAACTACTGGTCCGACGACGATGTCTTCGGCTCCACCAACGTCAGCCACGGCTGCATCGGGCTGCGCGACGTCCAGGGCGGCAGCGGCTCGACCCCGGCCGGCTGGTTCTTCGACCGCACCCTCATCGGGGACGTGGTCGAGGTCGTCAACTCCCCGGACAAGACGGTCGCACCGGACAACGGACTCGGCGGCTGGAACCTGGACTGGGCCAAGTGGCGGGCGGGTTCCGCGCTCCGGTAGCGGAGCGGCCCGGACCTGGGGCCACTTGGGACGGAACGGTGACAATTCCGAGAGGATCTGCCCGCAGTCGGTGTGATTATCTCTCTGCTGAGCGCGCGTGTGCAGTGCGCGGGGGCGGGAACCCACGGGTTCCCCGGGCCTTGGCGGGGCCAGGCCGTGTGAGGGGAGACGACCACATTGAACGGGCAGCCGATATCGGGGACATCGGCCGGGACGGGCGGCAGGCGGCGGCTTCGGGGAGCCACCGGTCTGCCGGCCCTGGCGGTGGGTGCGCTGTTGCTTCTGGTGACGGCGTGCGGCGGGGGAGACGCCGACGCGGGGAGCGCGGACGGCAAGGCGGGCGGGGTCAAGGACCAGGACACCAGCGCCTCGCAGGCCGTGGTGACCGTCGCGCCCAAGGACGGGACCGACGACGTCGCGACGAGCGGCGCGCTGAAGATCAGCGCCGCGCAGGGGAAGCTGACGGTCGTCAAGGTCTCGGACCCCAAGGGCGGCGAGGTCGAGGGGAAGATCGCGGCGGACGGCGCGAGCTGGGTGCCCGACCAGCACCTGGCATCGGCGACCAAGTACAAGGTCCACGCGGTGGCCAAGGACGCCAAGGGCCTTGAGTCCGCGAAGGACACCTCCTTCACCACGCTCGTCCCGAAGAACACCTTCATCGGGCAGTACACCCCGGAGGACGGCTCGACGGTCGGCGTCGGCATGCCGGTCTCCATCCACTTCACGCGCGGCATCACCGACCCGGCGGCCGTCGAGAAGGCCATCGAGGTGACCGCCGAGCCGGCCGTCCCCGTCGAGGGCCACTGGTTCGGCAACGACCGCCTGGACTTCCGGCCCGAGCACTACTGGGCCGCCGGCACCAAGGTCACCGTGAAGCTCAACCTCGACGGCGTCGAGGGCCGGCCCGGGGTCTACGGCAAGCAGGCCAAGACGGTCTCCTTCACCATCGGGCGCAGCCAGGTCAGCACCGTCGACGCGAAGACGCACCGGATGAAGGTCGTCCGGGACGACAAGCAGATCAAGGACATCCCGATCTCGGCGGGCGCCCCGGCCACCACCACGTACAACGGCGAGATGGTCATCAGCGAGAAGCTGCGGGTGACCCGGATGAACGGCGACACCGTCGGCTTCGGCGGCGAGTACGACATCAAGGACGTGCCGCACGCGATGCGCCTGTCGACCTCGGGCACCTTCATCCACGGCAACTACTGGGGCGGCCCGGGGGTCTTCGGCAACGCCAACACCAGCCACGGCTGCGTCGGCCTCCAGGACGTGCGCGGCGGCGGCAGCTCCTCCACCCCGGCGGCCTGGTTCTTCAACAACTCGCTCATCGGCGACGTCGTCGTCGTGAAGAACTCGCACGACAAGACCATCAGCCCGGACAACGGCCTCAACGGCTGGAACATGAGCTGGTCGGAGTGGACCAAGTAGGTCCCCGCTCCGCACACCCCGGCGGGCCCGGCACCGAGATCCACGGTGCCGGGCCCGCCCGCGTCCGCCGTGACGCACGGCACCGCCCCCGGCCCGTGCCGCCGGCGGTTAGCGTTGGTTAACCTGCACCCCATGACCGTAACCCTCGAAGTAAGCGACGGCGTCGGCACCATCCGCCTGGACCGCCCGCCGATGAACGCCCTGGACGTCGCGACCCAGGACCGGCTGCGCGAGCTCGCCGAAGAGGCGTCCCGGCGCGACGACGTGCGCGCCGTGGTGCTCTACGGCGGCGAGAAGGTGTTCGCGGCGGGCGCGGACATCAAGGAGATGCAGGCGATGGACCACGCGGCCATGGTGCTGCGCTCCAAGGCCCTCCAGGACTCCTTCACCGCCGTCGCCCGCATCCCCAAGCCCGTCGTCGCGGCCGTCACCGGCTACGCGCTCGGCGGCGGCTGCGAGTTGGCCCTCTGCGCCGACTTCCGCATCGCCGGGGACAACGCCAGGCTCGGCCAGCCGGAGATCCTGCTCGGCCTCATCCCGGGCGCCGGCGGCACCCAGCGGCTCGCCCGGCTGGTCGGCCCCGCCAAGGCCAAGGACCTCATCTTCACCGGCCGCCACGTGAAGGCGGACGAGGCCCTGACGATGGGGCTCGTGGACCGCGTGGTGCCCGCCGCCGAGGTGTACGAGCAGGCGCACGCCTGGGCGGCCAGGCTGGCGAAGGGACCGGCGCTGGCGCTGCGCGCGGCCAAGGAGGCCGTCGACGCCGGCCTGGAGACGGACATCGACACGGGCCTCACGATCGAACGGACCTGGTTCGCCGGTCTGTTCGCCACGGAGGACCGGGAACGCGGAATGCGCAGCTTCGTGGAGGAGGGCCCGGGCAAGGCGAAGTTCCTCTGACCGACAGTTGGTTGAAGCCCCGACCGAACGCCGGTGGAGAACGCGAACCGGCGCGTTCATCCGTGCGGGCGGATTAGCGGAACCTTAAGGGAACCTTAAGAGATGCCGCGCCGGGGGCGTCGACGAACCCGACCGGAGGGATTGTTTTCCCAGGTCAGATGGGCTGTTTTTGGTGGCGCAGTGCCGCTGGCATATGCCGAATGGCCCTCGGGGAGCACCTGATTACGGGTCGCGTATTCCCTCGGAACGGCCCCGGAAGGCCCGCTGTGCGGCCATGATGGTGTGCATGGCGGGCCTGGAGGGTGTGGAGCAGCCGCGACCGCGCAGCAGCGCGACAGCGGCACGGAGATTGCCGGCCGTCGAGGACGAACAGGCGTTCAAAGCGCTGGAGTTGTTCGGAAACCCGACGGAGGAAGAAGTAAGGCTGCCCTCCCGCCCGGAGTCCGCGGCCACCGCCCGCCGACTCACCTCGTGCGTGGTCCTGCATCAGTGGGCGCTCTCCCCGCAGGCCGCCGAGCACGCCGTCCTGCTCGTCTCCGAGCTCGTCGGCAACGCCGTCCGGCACACCGGGGCCCGCGTCTTCGGACTGCGCATGCTGCGCCGCCGCGGCTGGATCAGGATCGAGGTGCGCGACCCCTCGCGCGGACTGCCGTGCCTCATGCCGGTCCGCGAGATGGACATCAGCGGCCGGGGCCTCATGCTCGTGGACAAGCTCTCCGACCGCTGGGGCGTGGACCTCTTACCCCGGGGCAAGACCACCTGGTTCGAGATGCGCATCTCCGACCGCTGACCCCGTTGTGCGCGGATTTCGAGGACGTCGCGGGCCGCCCGGGCAGACAGAAGCCCCCGTGTCGGCCGTGGTGCGGCGCCTCGGGGGCTTCTGTGGGGGACCGTGAAATGGGGGGTGTGTTCACGGCCGCTCATGACGACCTGGCCCGGGTCAATGGGGGTCGTGCCACCGACTATGACAGACGGAAGACTCCCCAGCCAAAGCCGTATTCGCGGCATATCGCTACACATCCGGACATTTCATCGAAGAAACGCAGGTGTGGTCGGTCACGTGCCTGGAAATCGATGAGTATTCATGAGTTCACACGCATGATCCATTGATCGTCCACGATGTGGACGGTGTGTGCCGGTTCGCTGCCCCTCCCACGCATCGGCCCGCCCGGGGCGCCGGATAATCTGAGCCCCGTCAGACAGTCATACGAAGGGGCGGAACAGTGGCGGACATCGAGTCGGCGCGCAAGGCGTTCGAGCGGTACGACCTGAACGGCGACGGGCTGATCTCGGCCGCCGAGTACAAGAGCGTCATGGCCCAGCTGGGTGACCCGTACGTCAGCGAGCCGGTCGCGCAGGCCGTGATCAACTCCCACGACGCGAACGGCGACGGGCTCCTCACGTTCGACGAGTTCTGGGCCGCGCAGAACAAGGGCTGAGCGGAGCAAGGCCGGATCCGGGACAGGCTCCTGGGCCGCTGGTTCCGGCCACCGGCGCCTTCCCCGGCCTCCGCTCGGCGGCGCGGGGGTCGGTGCGGCGAGAAATGTCCGGAAATCGCTGACGCGGCCCCGCGCGCCCGTCCCGGTCGCCCCCCGCCCACCCCCGCTCCGGCCCGTCAGGCCGCGAAGTTGCGGGACATCGCGCCGTCCTCCTCGATCTCCGTCAGCTCCGGGCGGGTGTAGCGCTCGGCCCGGGCGTGGTAGTCGAAGTCCCCCCGTACGAGCCCCCGGTAGTCCAGGACGCAGCGCTCCAGCGCGATACGCGTCGGGCCCTCGATTCCCGCCGCCTCGATCTCCTGCACGAGTTCCTTCTCGGCGCGCTGCACCCGGTCGGCGATACGGCCGAGCAGAATTCCGGCTTCCTCCACCGCCTCCTGGAGTGAGCAGCCCCGGTCGCGCTGGAGCAGCCGGACGGTGTTGTGCTCGTATCCGAGCACGGCCTCCTTCTCGAACGAGCAGATGTCGTTGCAGAGCCCGGAATGGTCGGCCACCGCATTGCGCAGCGCGATATAGGCGGGCAGGCTCCGGGCGGATTCCGGGAGGTCGATTCCGGCGGTGATCTCGTGCAGATCCAGGAACGGCTGCATCGCCACGGAATCGCGGCGGTGCTTCACGAAGTCGGCGGTGCTCGGCACATGTCCCGCCGCCCGGTCCACGGCTTCCGCGTAGTACGTCCACAGCCAGGCGGCCGTGTCCCGCCGGAACTGCCGCACCCAGTGCGCCGGGCGGTCCACGCAGGTCCGGGCGAGCAGTTCGTCCAGCGCGTGCTCCATGCGGCCCACGGGCGCCCGCACCCCGTCCAGGACGTCCACCAGACGCCCGATCGCGCTCTCGCAGAGCCGGGGGTCGCGCCCGGCCGGGCCGTCGTCGAACTCGTCGTCCACCAGGAAGGCCCAGAAGAGCCACTGGCAGAAAAGGTCCAGATGTTTCTGCGAGGCCCGGGGGAATATCAGCGAGATCCAGAGCTCCGGGCGGGTTCTGATCATTTTCTTCACGGCCACGGGTGACAGGACGAGTTCACTGGCCTCCGCCCATTCCCAGGCGGCCTTCTTCGTCTTCTCCACTCCCGGATGACACCCCGCACTTTCGAACGGCATGTGGAATTCGGGAAGCGCGATCTTGCTCATGGTGCACCTCGTCGTGACGATAAGAACAGGGCAGGGGGATGCGCGAGACGGATACGCGCACGCGGAACGCGCGGCGACGAATGGCGGACGTGCCCACGGCCGTGCGGCAGCGGCCCGCACCGGCACGGCGGGAGCGCGGCGGGATCGCGGGCCGGCCGCGACGACGACCGCCGCACCGGCGGACCGGCGTGGGTGCGACGGGCGGTCACCGGGGGAAACCCGCCCGCCCGCTCCGGACGGCCGTATGCGGCCCGCACGGCCGGATCACGCCGTGGGCGTGCCGGGGGAGTGGAGGCTGGCATGGCTGTCCTCTCTCCTCCGCGCGGGCCGGGCAGCGCGCCGCCTGACGTGCTCGGCTGTCGCGTCACCACTCGTCACGTCCAGTGAACTCCCCATGAGCGAGGGAGGGAAGGAGCAGGTGACCGAAAATGTGTGATCGACAAGAACTCCTGCGCGGTTATGAGCAGTTGGCGCACTCCTGGGCCGCGCAGGAGTCGGACGGCCGGTCAGTTGTAGCCGAAGCCCGCCGGGAGCGGCGACGGCTCGAACAGCCGGGCCGGGACCGCCTCGGCGAGGGCCCGGTAGCCGGCCGGGTTCAGGTGCAGATGGTCACCGACGTCCAGGGAGGCGCGGAGCGCGGTGGGCCGGTGCGGGTCGCGGGCCGCCCGGTCGAAGTCCAGCACCGCGTCGAACCGGCCGCTGGTGCGTATCCAGGTGTTGACCGTACGGCGGGCCTCCTCGCGGTACCCGTCCGGATCGTCGTAGTCCGTATTGCCGCCGAAGGGCGTCAGCGTCGCCCCGTACACCCGGATGCCCTGCGCGTGGGCGCGGGTGATGATCTGGTCGTACGCGGTGATGACAGCCTCGGCCGTGCGCTTCTGGGCCGCCGGGGTGGCCTCCGCGGTACCGATGTCGTTGACGCCCTCGAAGACGATCAGCCGGTCCGTCCCGCTCTGCGCCAGGACGTCGCGGTCGAGCCGGGCCAGTCCGTTGGGGCCCAGGCCGTCGGCGAGCAGCCGGTTGCCGCCGGCCGCCTGGTTGACCACGGAGGTGCGGTCCGTCAGCCGCCGCTGGAGCACGTCCGGCCAGCGGTCGTTTCCGTTGGTCGTGGAGCCCCGGCCGTCCGTCAGCGAGTCCCCGAGCACGGCCGTCGTCGACGTGGTGCCCCGGGCCCACACCTCGACCCCGCTGAGCAGGTACCAGTGGTCGGTGGTCGTCGCGCCGGGCAGGTCCCCGTCCCGTACGTGGTCGCCGCGCAGCAGGTACGAGGTGGTGCGGGACCCCGGGTGCGAGGTGAGGGCGGTCGACGCCTGCCCGGTCGCCAGGTAGACCGTCGCCGTGAGGTTGGACCCCGGGGCGACCCGGAAGTCCAGCGGGTCGGAGACCGCCTGCGCCCCGGCCGGTACGTCGATGGACGCCGAGCCCCGGAAGGTCACCTTGCGCGAGGTCCCCGGCCGGATCGCCCCGGTCCCCGCCTTCCCGTCCAGCGGGAGGGCCACGGAGACCTCGGTGATGGGCAGCACCGCGCCGCCGAACGCGTTGGAGAACCGCAGCCGGATGTGGTCGCCGCCCGCCGAGACGTGCACGGTCTGCCGCAGCGTCGTGTCCGTCAGCACGGAGTCGTCGCCGGTGAAGGGCGCCGGGGGCATGTTCGACGGCTCCGTCAGCTGCGGCATGGACGTCCAGGTGCCGACCCAGTGCGCGCCGCGTTCCCGGGGGCCGGGCGCGCCGCCGGAGTGCCCGTCACCGGCGCCGAGGGCCGGGGAGACGGCGGCGAGGGTCGCGCAGAGCGCCCCCGCGGTGATCAGGCTGAGGAGCGACGTTCTTCGGTTCATGGCGGTGTTCCCTCTGCGTGTCGGGTTTCTCCATGCACACGTGCGTGCCCCGGCCGGGCATGCGGCAGGCTAGCGCCACCGGAACTTTCGGTCAACGGTTCGAAATGTTTCGAGAATACGGGGATGAGGGCCCCGGAACGCGAAGTCGCCCGGCCGGAAGGACCCGGCCGGGCGACGACGTACGACTGTGCGGGACTACTGGGCGCCGAAGCGCGAGCGCCACGCCTCCAGGTCCTCGTCGGTGATCTTGGCGAAGAGCACCGGCGGCACCGTGAAGGCGGTCCCGGCCGGCACGGACGCCAGGGCGCGGGCCTCGTCGGCGCCCACCCAGGTCGCCGTGTCGTCCGCCAGGGCGAACGCCTCGCGCATGGCCCGCGCGGAGGACGGGATGAACGGCTCCGAGACGACCGCGTACAGGTGGATCAGGTTCATCGCGGTGCGCAGGGTGAGCGCGGCACCCTCCTGATCGGTCTTGATCTCCAGCCAGGGGGCCTTCTCCTCCAGGTAGGAGTTGCCCGCGCTCCACAGCGCGCGCAGCGCCTGGGCCGCCTTGCGGAACTGGAGCGCCTCCATGTGGCCCTCGTACTCCGCGAGCAGCCGCGCGATCTCCTCGCCCAGTTTCCGCTCGGCCTCCCCGGCCTCCTTGCCCGCCGGGACCTCGTCGCCGAACCGCTTGCGCGAGAAGGACAGCACCCGGTTCACGAAGTTGCCGAGGGTGTCGGCCAGGTCCTTGTTGACCGAGGTGGCGAACAGCTCCCAGGTGAACGACGTGTCGTCCGACTCCGGGGCCTGCGCCATCAGGAAGTAGCGCCAGTAGTCGGCGGGCAGCAGCTCAAGAGCCGTGTCCGAGAAGATGCCGCGCTGCTGCGACGTCGAGAACTTGCCGCCGTAGTAGTTCAGCCAGTTGAACGCCTTGACGTGGTCGACCCGCTTGACCGGCTCCCGGGTGCCGATCTGCATCGCCGGGAACATCACCGTGTGGAACGGGACGTTGTCCTTGGCCATGAACTGCGTGTACCGGACGTCGGACGCCTCGTACCACCAGGACTTCCAGTCCCGGGTCTCCGGGTCCAGGTCCGCCCACTCCTTCGTCGCCCCGGCGTACTCGATGGGGGCGTCGAACCAGACGTAGAAGACCTTGCCCTCGGCCGCCAGCTCCGGCCAGGTGTCGGCCGGGACGGGCACGCCCCACTCCAGGTCACGGGTGATCGACCGGTCGTGCAGGCCCTCGGTGAGCCACTTGCGGGCGATCGAGGACGCCAGGTGCGGCCACTCGTCGCTGGTCTCGTCGATCCACGCCTCGACCTCGCCGGACAGCTTCGACTGGAGGAGGAAGAGGTGCTTGGTCTCGCGGACCTCCAGCTCGCTGCTGCCGCTGATCGCGGAGCGCGGCTCGATCAGGTCCGTCGGGTCGAGCACGCGGGTGCAGTTCTCGCACTGGTCGCCGCGCGCCTTGTCGTACCCGCAGTGCGGGCACGTACCGACGATGTAGCGGTCCGGCAGGAAGCGGTCGTCGGCGATCGAGAAGACCTGGCGGATCGCCCGCTCCTCGATGAAGCCGTTCTCGTGCAGCTTGCGGGCGAAGTGCTGGGTGATGTCGCGGTTCTGGGCGGACGAGCTGCGCCCGAAGTAGTCGAACGCGAGCCCGAACCCGTCGTAGACCGCCTTCTGCGCGTCGTGCTGCTGCGCGCAGAACTCGGCCACCGGCAGCCCGGCCGCCTTCGCGGCCAGCTCCGCCGGGGTGCCGTGCTCGTCGGTGGCGCAGATGTACAGCGCCTCCTCGCCCCGCTGGCGCAGATACCGCGTATAGACGTCCGCCGGGAGCATCGACCCGACCAGGTTCCCCAGGTGCTTGATCCCGTTGATGTAGGGAAGCGCGCTGGTGATCAGGTGTCGAGTCATCGTCGGATGCTCCCAGTTTCTAAGGTGCCGGTGCCTCTGTCGCAGGCCGTTTTGCATCCTATCGAACCGGGGACACCCCCCTTTACCGGATTTCCGGCGCCCTCAGCACTCGATGATGTTCACCGCGAGACCGCCCCGGGCCGTCTCCTTGTACTTGACGCTCATGTCGGCGCCGGTCTCCTTCATCGTCTTGATGACCTTGTCGAGGGAGACCTTGTGGCTGCCGTCGCCGCGCAGGGCCATCTTCGCCGCCGTGACCGCCTTCACCGCGGCCATGCCGTTGCGCTCGATGCACGGGATCTGGACGAGGCCGCCGACCGGGTCGCAGGTGAGCCCCAGGTTGTGCTCCATGCCGATCTCGGCGGCGTTCTCCACCTGCTCCGGGGTGCCGCCCAGGACCTCGGCGAGGGCGCCGGCGGCCATGGAGCAGGCGGAGCCGACCTCGCCCTGGCAGCCGACCTCGGCGCCGGAGATGGAGGCGTTCTCCTTGAACAGCATGCCGATCGCACCGGCCGCGAGCAGGAAGCGGACGATGCCGTCCTCCTTCTCGGCCTCCGTGCAGCCGCCCGCGGCGAAGTTCATCCAGTAGTGCAGGACGGCCGGGATGATGCCGGCCGCGCCGTTCGTCGGGGCGGTGACCACGCGGCCGCCCGCCGCGTTCTCCTCGTTGACCGCCATGGCGTACAGGGTGATCCACTCCATGGCGTGCGTCTGGGGGTCGCCCTCCGCGCGCAGCTGGCGGGCGGTCTTCGCGGCGCGGCGGTGCACCCGGAGGCCGCCGGGCAGCACGCCCTCGCGGGACATCCCGCGCGTGACGCACGCCTGCATGGCCCGCCAGATCCCGAGGAGCCCGGAGCGGATCTCCTCCTCGGTGCGCCAGGCGCGCTCGTTCTCCAGCATCAGCGAGGAGATCGACAGACCGGTCTCGCGGGCCAGCCGCAGCAGCTCGTCGCCGGTGCGGAAGGGGTGCTTCAGGACCGTGTCGTCGAGCACGATCCGGTCCTCGCCCACGGCGTCCTCGTCCACGACGAACCCGCCGCCGACCGAGTAGTACGTCTTCTCCAGGAGCGGGGCGCCCTCGGCGTCGTACGCGAAGACGGTCATGCCGTTGGCGTGGTACGGGAGCGCCTTGCGGCGGTGCAGGACCAGCTGCTCGTCCGCGTCGAAGGGGATCTCGTGCATTCCGAGGAGGTTGATCCGGCCGGTGGAGCGGATCGCCTCGACCCGCTCGTCGGCGGTCTCGACGTCCACGGTGCGCGGGGACTCGCCCTCCAGGCCGAGCAGGACCGCCTTGGGGGTGCCGTGGCCGTGGCCGGTGGCGCCGAGGGAGCCGTACAGCTCGGCCCGGATCGAGGCGGTGTGGGCGAGCAGGCCCTCGTTCTTCAGCCGGCGCGCGAACATACGGGCCGCGCGCATGGGGCCGACCGTATGGGAGCTGGACGGGCCGATGCCGATCGAGAACAGGTCGAAGACCGAGATGGCCACGGGGTGACTCCTAAGGGTTGGTAGACGCCGTTGTCTGCCGGGTAGTGCGGTACGGGCCGGGTCGGCCCGAAGTGCGGGTGACAAGGGATGGGGCACCACGCCCACTGTTCAGTGTGCGGGGTGCCCCATCCGAAAGCGCAAACGCGCCTGGTCGGCTACTTCAGGCCGGGGTACAGCGGGAACTTCTCGGCGAGCTTCGTGACCCGGGCCTTCAGGTCGTCCGCGTCGTAGGACGGCTTGAGGGCCGAGGCGATGATCTCGGCGACCTCGGTGAAGTCCTCGGTGCCGAAGCCGCGGGTGGCCAGGGCCGGGGTGCCGATCCGGAGGCCGGAGGTGACCATCGGCGGGCGCGGGTCGTTGGGGATGGCGTTCCGGTTGACCGTGATGCCGAGCTCGTGGAGCCGGTCCTCGGCCTGCTGGCCGTCCAGCTCCGAGTTGCGCAGGTCCACCAGGACCAGGTGCACGTCGGTGCCGCCGGACAGGACGGAGACGCCGACCTCGGTGACGTCGGGCTGGACCAGGCGCTCGGCCAGGATGCGGGCGCCCTCCAGGGTGCGCCGCTGGCGCTCCTTGAACTCCTCGCCCGCCGCGACCTTGAACGAGACCGCCTTGGCCGCGATCACGTGCTCCAGCGGACCGCCCTGCTGACCCGGGAAGACCGCCGAGTTGATCTTCTTGGCGAGCTCCTGGGTGGAGAGGATCACACCGCCGCGCGGACCGCCGAGGGTCTTGTGCGTGGTGGTGGTGACGACGTGGGCGTGCGGCACCGGGCTGGGGTGCAGGCCCGCGGCGACCAGACCGGCGAAGTGCGCCATGTCGACCATCAGGTACGCGCCGACCTCGTCCGCGATGCGGCGGAAGGCTGCGAAGTCCAGCTGGCGCGGGTACGCGGACCAGCCGGCGACGATCAGCTGCGGCTTGGCCTCCTTGGCCAGGCGCTCCACCTCGGCCATGTCCACGACACCGGTGTCGTCCACGTGGTACGGGACCACGTTGTAGAGCTTGCCGGAGAAGTTGATCTTCATGCCGTGGGTCAGGTGGCCGCCGTGCGCCAGGTTCAGGCCCATGATCGTGTCGCCCGGCTTCAGCAGCGCGAACATCGCGGCGGCGTTCGCCTGCGCACCGGAGTGCGGCTGGACGTTCGCGGCCTCGGCGCCGAAGAGCGCCTTGATCCGGTCGATCGCGATCTGCTCGACCACGTCGACGTGCTCACAGCCGCCGTAGTAGCGGCGGCCGGGGTAGCCCTCGGCGTACTTGTTGGTCAGGACGGAGCCCTGTGCCTCCATGACGGCGACCGGAGCGAAGTTCTCCGAGGCGATCATTTCGAGCGTGGACTGCTGGCGCAGGAGCTCGGCGTCGACGGCGGCGGCGACGTCCGGGTCCAGCTCGTGGAGGGAGGAGTTGAGAAGCGACATCAGGTGGTCCCTTGGGGTCTCAGTTGCCGGAGAACTCGGAGTACTCGTCGGCGGAGAGCAGGTCCTTCGGCTCCTCCGCGACGCGTACCTTGAACAGCCAGCCGCCTTCGAACGGAGCGGAGTTGACCAGCGACGGGTCGTCCACGACGTCCTGGTTGGACGCGGTGATCTCACCGGTCACGGGCGAGTACAGGTCGCTGACCGACTTGGTCGACTCCAGCTCGCCGCAGGTCTCGCCCGCGGTCACGGTGTCGCCGACCTCGGGAAGCTGCGCGTAGACGACGTCACCGAGCGCGTTGGCCGCGTGCTCGGTGATGCCGACCGTGGCCACACCGTCCTCGACGGGCGACAGCCACTCGTGCTCCTTGCTGTACCGCAGCTGCTGGGGGTTGCTCATGGTCTGAATTCTCCTGTACGCGGGGAGTGCGGATGAACGGTGGTCTTACGGTGTGAGACGGGACCGCGTCACGTACGCGGCACCGGCCGGGTCCTACGGTTCTACTTCTTGCGCTTGTAGAAGGGGAGCGCCACGACCTCGTACGGCTCGTGGCTGCCTCGGATCTCCACCGCGACTCCGGCGGTGCCCGGCTCGGCGTGCGCCGCGTCGACGTACGCCATGGCGATCGGCTTCCCCAGCGTGGGGGAGGGGGCGCCCGAGGTGACCTCGCCGATGACCTGACCGTCCGCGACGACCGGGAACCCGGCGCGCGGCACCCGGCGGCCCTCGGCGACCAGGCCGACGAGCTTGCGCGGCGGAGCGGTCTCGGCGCGCTCCGCGGCGGCCTCCAGCGCCTTGCGGCCGACGAAGTCGCCGTCCTTCTCGAACTTCACGACCCGGCCGAGCCCGGCGTCGAACGGGGTCAGCGAGGTCGTCAGCTCGTGCCCGTACAGCGGCATGCCCGCCTCCAGGCGCAGCGTGTCACGGCAGGAGAGGCCGCACGGGATCAGGCCGTGCGCGGCGCCCGCGTCGGTGAGCGCCTTCCACAGCTGCTCCGCGTGGCCGGGCGCGACGAACAGCTCGAAGCCGTCCTCGCCGGTGTAGCCGGTACGGGCGATCAGCGCGGGCACCCCGGCGACCACCCCGGGCAGCCCGGCGTAGTACTTCAGGCCGTCCAGGTCGGCGTCGGTCACCGCCGCGAGGATCGCCGGGGACTCCGGGCCCTGCACGGCGAGCAGCGCGTACGCGTCGCGGTCGTCGCGGACCTCGGCGTCGAAGCCGGCGGCGCGCTCGGTGAGCGTGTCCAGGACCAGCTGGGCGTTTCCGGCGTTGGCGACGACCATGTACTCCGTGTCCTGGAGGCGGTAGACGATCAGGTCGTCCAGGATGCCGCCGTCCTCGGCGCAGATCATCGTGTAGCGGGCCCGGCCGGTCGAGACCGTGCCGATGTTGCCGACCAGCGCGTGGTTCAGCAGGTCCACGGCCTGCGGACCGGTGACCGTGATCTCGCCCATGTGGGACAGGTCGAAGAGACCGGCCTTCGTGCGGACGGCGTTGTGCTCGTCGCGCTCACTGGCGTACCGCAGCGGCATGTCCCAGCCCGCGAAGTCGGTCATGGTGGCGCCCAGCGAGCGGTGCAGCGCGTCGAGGGCGGTGAGGCGGGGGGTGCTGCTCATGAAAGGGGCTCCCAGGGCATGACGACGACGAGGACGATCCCTCCCCATCTGTCATCGGAACCTGAGAGGTTCGCCGAGAGACCCCGCAGGGGTTCGGCTTGCACCTTGGGTGGAGCCGCCGGGGCGGCTCGCTTTTCAGATCTGCCTCATCCACGCGGTACGGGGCCTGAGAGATTCAAGGGAGGATCTTGCTCCTTCGGCGCCCGGCACGGTGACCGGGACTCTCCCGCGCGGATTCAAGCGGCCTGTATGCAGTTGGCGGGGTCATCATCGCACGCGATCCGGGGGAGCGGGGCCCCGGGACCGGTGGGGCCCGTCACGCTTTCCCGGCGGGTCGGACGGTTGCCTCGCATTACCTTTTCTTTACACTTCGGGGGTAGGTATCGGTCCTGCACGCGTCGGCCGTACGGCCAGGGGGAGGCGATGACGTTGCGCTACGCGACGACCGCGGGAACCACGGGCACCGCGCTGCCCGCGCAGCCCGGCTCACCGCCCCGGCAGGCGGTGGGCACCCATCCACCCGTCGTCCGGGACCTGCGCGGCCGGTCCGGGCACGGCCCGCGCGCCCTCCGCTTCGCCGCCGGGGACATCGTGGTGGTCTCCGGGCTCCCCGGCAGCGGCAAGTCGACCCTGATCTCCCGCACCGCCCCGGCGCACGCCGTCGACTCCCAGGACACCCGGGACCGCTGGGCCCGCCGGCTGCCCCGCTTACTCCCCTACGTCCTCTACCGCCCGCTCGTCCGCCTCGCCCACTACCGGGGGCTGCGGCGGGCGCTGCGCTCCGGCGCCTCCGTCGTCGTCCACGACTGCGGTACGCAGAGCTGGGTCCGCGCCCGGCTCGCCCGCCATGCCCGCCGCCGGGGCACCGGCCTGCATCTGGTCCTGCTCGACGTCTCCGCCCGGACCGCGCGCGAGGGCCAGCGCGAGCGCGGCCGGGGCGTCTCGGCGTACGCCTTCGCCCGGCACCGCAGAGCCGTGGGGCGGCTGCTGCGGGACACCGAGGCGGGGCTGCTGCCGCACGGCTGCGCCTCGGCGGTGCTGCTCGACCGCGAGGCGGCCGGGGCGCTCACTCGCATCGCGTTCGCAGACGCACAGACCGACGGCTGAAAACGGACCGTCCAACGGCTGGACGGTAGCCGGGACGGGGGATTTCCGGACAGCCCTGGGAGCGACGGAGACCGGGCGAGGCCGTACCCTCTTGCTGCACGGCAACGGGGCGAGAGGGAAGCAGTGGACATTCCGGCACAGGCCGGGAGCCTGCCGCAGGGCGGCTGGCCGGCCAATGAACTCGAAGAGGTGCTGGGCGCCTCGCTCGGCATCCCGGAGGCGGGCGGCCGCCTGCTGGAGGTGCTCGGCCGCAGCCATGTCTGGGTGCCGCTGCCGGGCGGCGGCGGACCCGACGCCGGGGAGCTCGACCTGCCCGCGATGGAGATCGACGGCGCCGCGTACGTCCCCGTCTACAGCTCCGAGCACCAGTTCCTCACCTGCGTCGGCGCGCAGATGTCCTTCACCGTCGCCCCCGCCGTCGAGTTCGCCCGCGGACTGCCCCCGCAGCTCGGCATCGCCGTCAACCCGGGCGGCGCCGTCGGCCTGCCGCTGCCCCCGCCCGCCGTCGCCGAGCTCTGCCGGTCCGGGCGCACCCCGCTCGACGGCCCGGCGACCGGGGGCCGGGTCCGGCTGTACGAGCCGGACTGGAAGGAGGAGCCCGTCGACTTCCTGGCCGCCGCCGCCGGCGAGTTCCAGGAGAGCGGCGTCGTCCGCACCGCCCGCCGGGTCCTGGCCAGCATCGAGGGCGACGACCCGGTGCTCTTCGTCGGCGTCGAGTTCTCCACCTGGGACGGCGCCGGACAGAGCGCCCCGATGGACGCCCTGGGCCGGGCGCTGGGCCGCGTCGCGGTGCCGTGGCCGGTCAACCTCGTCCTCCTCGACGTGGCGCAGGACCCGGTCGCCGACTGGATGCGCGAGCGGGTGCGGCCCTTCTACACGCGCGCCCCGGAGTGACGGGGGGCGGCCGCGGCGTCAAGCCGGTGACAGTGCGGCCGCATAAGCTGGTTTGATGGCTGAAGGCCGATGCCCGGTGGCCGAAGCAGAGGATCTACGAGGGGCGGGACCAGGGTGAGTGCGTCAGGCACCGCGGCGGCCGGTCAGGTCGAGCACATGCTGCGACAGGTCGCGCCCGGGCGCTACGACGCGTACGAGGCGCTCCTCCAGTCCCTGGCCGCCGGCCGGGTCTGGATGCTCCTCTGGCACGGCCGCCCCGGAGCCCCCGACGCCCAGTACGGGAACATGGAGGTCGAAGGGCTCGGCTACGCCCCGTGCGTCACCTCCCCCCAGGAGCTCACCGCCAGCGGCTGGAGCCGGGACCACGAGGTCGTCGCCGGACTGGACATCGCGCGCGCCCTCTACCCCGACCGCTGGGGCGTCTGGCTCAATCCGCACGCCCCCGGCGGCGGCGTCGGCATCCCCTGGCTGGACCTGCGCCGCATCGCGACCGGCCTCGACCGGATGCCCGCCGGGCCGCTGCGGATCAGCGAACCCGCCATCGACATCCCGCGGTTCTACGCCCAGCTCACGCAGAACGCCCACCACACCCCCGCGATCCGCTCGCTGCGCCGCGCCTGGGTGCAGCCCGCGCTCGGCGTCCCGTACCTCGCCGTCGGGCTCGACCTGTACGACACGAGCAGGCCGTCCGTCGACGCGGTGCGCGCGATGATGCGCCAGTCGATCGGCGCCGTCCCCGAGGGGCTGCCGGTCTCCACGGTCGCGATGTCCGACGAGTACGACCCGGTCGCGATGTGGCTGCGTGTCAACTCCCGGCCCTTCTACGACCGCGAGGCGCACGCCGCGCCCGGTTACGGCTACCCGCAGGCACCCGCGTACTGATCCCGCGTCAGACCCCCGGCATATCGGGGTCATTGCGGGCACTTCGGCGTTCGTGCACGAAGTGTTCGTTATCGCTGTTTTGTGACCGAGAGGCCCGATTGCCGAGTCCGGCTGTTCGGATATCGGTTGCATTCTGACGTCATCACGTTTGAGCAAACATTCCCCGTCAGGTCTGGCGGGTGTGCGCGAAGTGGCTGAAGACTCCCACGCAACTAGCTATGTACGAGCCGCTACCGCGGCGGTCACGGGCCGGCCACCGCCGGCCGAGAGGGGTCTCCAGCGCAATGACGGCACCTATCGAGACCACCAGGGCGGATACGCGGCCCGAAGCGGTGCTGGAAGGCGCGGGCCGCAAGGAGATCGAGGGCCGTTCGCTCGGCCGCATCGCCTGGACCCGGTTCAAGCGGGACAAGGCCGCGATGGCCGGTGGCATCGTTGTCGTCCTGCTGATCCTGACCGCGGTGCTGTCCAAGCCGCTCCAGTCGCTGCTGGGGCTCGACCCCAACGCGTTCAACCAGAGCCTGGTCGACCCCGTCATGCTGGCACCCAAGGGCAGCCTGGGCGGGATGAGCTGGGACCACCCGTTCGGCGTCGAGCCGCAGACCGGCCGCGACATCTTCGCGCGCATCCTCGAAGGCTCCTGGGTCTCGCTCGTCGTCGCCGTCGGCTCCACCCTGCTCTCCGTCGCCATCGGCGTGGTCATGGGTGTCGTGGCCGGCTTCTACGGCGGCTGGGTGGACAGCGTGATCAGCCGGCTGATGGACACCTTCCTCGCCTTCCCGCTGCTGCTCTTCGCGATCTCCATCTCCGCGTCCCTCCAGGGCAACGCCTTCGGGATGGAAGGGCTCACGCTGCGGATCGCGGTCCTGATCTTCGTGATCGGCTTCTTCAGCTGGCCGTACATCGGCCGCATCGTGCGCGCGCAGACGCTGTCGCTCCGCGAGCGCGAGTTCGTCGAGGCCGCCCGTTCGCTGGGCGCACGCGGTCCGTTCATCCTCTTCCGCGAGCTGCTGCCCAACCTGGTCGCGCCGATCCTCGTGTACGCGACCCTGCTCATCCCCACGAACATTCTCTTCGAGGCGGCCCTGTCCTTCCTGGGCGTCGGCATCGCCCCGCCGCAGGCTTCCTGGGGCGGCATGCTCACGCAGGCGGTCGACCTCTACGAGGTGGACCCGATGTTCATGGTCATTCCCGGCATGGCGATCTTCATCACCGTGCTGGCCTTCAACCTGCTGGGGGACGGGCTGCGTGACGCACTCGACCCTCGTGGCAAGTAATCGCGGCAGTGCCGCACAGGACTAGCGAGGGGGCTTTCCTCAGCATGCAGAACAAGAAGACAGCGGCGCTCATAGCCGTCGCGATCGCGGTGTCGCTCGCCGCCACCGGGTGCAGCAAGGACTCGGACGGAGGCGGCGGCAAGGGCGGCGGCGGTGGCAACGCCAAGGCCGACGCCGGTCTGACGAGCATCGTCAACCCCAGCGACAAGAAGGGCGGGACGGTCACCTACGAGCACACCAGTGGCCCGGACTCCCTCGACCCCGGCAACACGTACTACGGCTGGGTGCAGAACTTCTCCCGCCTGTACGCCCGTTCGCTGGTGACCTTCCAGCCGGCCGCCGGCAAGGAAGGCCTGAAGGTCGTCCCCGACCTCGCCACCGGTCTCGGCAAGGCGAGCGCGGACGCGAAGACCTGGACGTACACGCTGCGCAAGGGCGTGAAGTTCGAGGACGGCTCCGAGATCACCTCGCAGGACGTCAAGTACGCCGTCGAGCGCTCCAACTTCGCGCCCGAGGCCCTGTCCAACGGCCCGACGTACTTCAAGGCCTACCTTGAGGGCGGCGACAAGTACAAGGGTCCCTACAAGGACAAGTCCACCGAGGGTCTGAAGTCCATCGAGACCCCGGACAAGTACACGATCGTCTTCCACCTCAACAAGCCGTTCGCGGACATGGACTACCTGGCCGCGTTCTCGCAGACCGCGCCGGTCCAGCAGAAGGCCGACACGGGCGCCAGCTACGTCCAGAAGATGGTCTCCTCGGGTCCGTACAAGTTCTCGGCGTACGACGAGAGCAAGGGCGCGACCCTGGTCCGCAACCCGGAGTGGGACTCGAAGACGGACCCGATCCGCAAGGCGCTGCCGGACAAGATCCAGCTGAAGTTCAACGTCAACCCCACCACGGTCGACGATCACCTCCTCAACGACGAGACCACCGCGGACATCGCGGGCACCGGTCTCCAGGCCAAGACCCAGCCCAAGGTCCTGGTCAAGGCGTCGGAGAAGGCGAAGACGGACAACCCGTACGCCGGCGCCCTGCAGTACCTCGCGCTGAACGTCAACGTGAAGCCGTTCGACAACATCGAGTGCCGCAAGGCCGTCCAGTACGCGGTCGACAAGCAGAGCATGGTCGACTCGATCGGCGGCTCGGTCAAGGGCGACCCGGCGAGCACGGTCATCCCCCCGACCGTCGCCGGCTACAAGAAGTTCGACCTGTACCCGACCGAGGGCAGCAAGGGCGACGCGGCCAAGGCCAAGGAGCACCTGGCCAAGTGCGGTCACCCGGACGGCTTCAAGACCACGCTGACGGCCCGTTCGGACCGTCCTGACGAGGTCACCGCCGCCACGCAGCTCCAGAACAGCCTGAAGGCCATCGGCGTCACCGCCGAGATCAAGCAGTTCCCGGCGGACAAGTACTTCACCGACTTCGCGGGTGTCCCGGCCTGGGTCCACAAGAACAACGCGGGCATGATGATGATGGCCTGGGGTGCCGACTGGCCGACCGGCTTCGGCTTCCTCGACCAGATCGTCAACGGCACGGCCATCAAGCCCTCCGGCGGCACCAACCTGATGGAGCTGAACGACAAGGGGATCAACGAACTCCTTGTCAAGGGCATCGGGACCGTCGACACCACGCAGCGCAACGCCACGTGGGGCGAGGTCGACCAGAAGGTCATGGAGAACGCCTCGGTCGTTCCCCTCTTCTACCGCAAGAACCTGCTGTACCGCCCGGCCTCCGCGGCGAACGTCACCGTCACCGACGCGTACCTCGGCATGTACGACTACGTGCTCATGACGTCCACCAAGTAGTAGCGCCTGTTCATCAAAAGCATCCCCTGAAAGGCAGGTGAAGGCGCCGGGCGGCGGGGTTTCCCGCCCCACCCGCCCGGCGCCGCACGGCTGTGGCTGCGTATATCATCCGACGCGTATTCGCCGCGGTGTTGCTGCTGCTGGTGGTCAGCGCAGTCACGTTCGCGATCTTCTTCCTGGTGCCCCGCCTCGGCGGGCAGACCCTCGACTCCATGGCCGCCCAGTACGTGGGGAAGAGCCCCGACCCCGACGTCATCGCCGCGGTCAAGAAGAACCTGGGGCTCGACCAGCCCCTGTACCTCCAGTACTGGCACTTCATCAAGGGCATCGTGGCCGGCGCCCAGTACCAGTTCGGCCCCGACCCCGTCACGTGCAACGCCCCGTGCTTCGGCTACTCGTTCAAGACGCACACCGAGATCTGGCCGCAGCTCGTGGACCGCGTCCCGGTCACGCTCTCGCTGGCCGTCGGTGCCGCCGTCATCTGGGTGATCTCCGGTGTCGCGATCGGCGTCGTCTCCGCGCTGAAGCGGGGCTCGCTCTTCGACCGCCTCTCCATGGGCGTCGCCCTCGCGGGCGTCTCCCTCCCGATGTTCTTCACCGGCCTGGTGGTCCTGGCGCTCTTCGGCAACGGGGAGTACGTCCCCATCACCGAGGACCCGGTCGGCTGGGCGGGCAGCCTGGTCCTGCCCTGGTGCACGCTCGCCCTGCTGTACTCCGCGCTCTACGCCCGGCTCACCCGGGCCGGGATGCTGGAGACCATGAGCGAGGACTACATCCGGACCGCGCGCGCCAAGGGCCTCCAGGAACGCAAGGTGGTCGTCAAGCACGGGCTGCGGTCCGCGCTCACCCCGCTGGTCACGATCTTCGGCATGGACTTCGCGCTGCTCCTCGGTGGCGCGGTCATCACCGAACGCGTCTTCTCCTTCCAGGGGCTCGGCGCCTTCGCGATCCAGGGCGTGACCACCGCCGACCTGCCCAAGGTGATGGGCGTGACCCTGGTCGCGGCCTTCTTCATCGTCATCTGCAACCTGCTGGTGGACCTCGTGTACGCCGCGATCGACCCCCGGGTGAGGCTCTCATGAGCGGCGCGACCAAGAAGGACTCGACCGAGAAGGACTCCCGGACGGCCGAGAGCGTCCCGGCCCCGCGCCCGGGCGACGGCCACCCCTTCCTCTCCGTACGCGACCTCAGCGTCCACTTCGACACCGACGACGGCCTGGTCAAGTCCGTGGACGGCGTCAGCTTCGACCTGGAGGCCGGCCAGACCCTCGGCATCGTCGGCGAGTCCGGCTCCGGCAAGTCCGTGACCTCGCTGGGGATCATGGGCCTGCACACCTCGGAGCGGGCCCGCATCGGCGGCGAGATCTGGCTGGAGGGCGAGGAGCTGATCGGCTCCGGCGCCGAGCGCGTACGGAGGCTGCGCGGCCAGAAGATGGCCATGATCTTCCAGGACCCGCTGTCCGCCCTGCACCCGTACTACACGATCGGCGCGCAGATCGTGGAGGCCCACCGGGTCCACCACAAGGTCGACAAGAAGACCGCCAAGAAGCGCGCCGTCGAGATGCTCGACCGGGTCGGCATCCCCGAGCCGCACCGCCGGTTCGACGACTATCCGCACCAGTTCTCCGGCGGCATGCGCCAGCGCGCGATGATCGCGATGGCCCTGGTCAACAACCCGCAGCTGCTCATCGCCGACGAGCCGACGACCGCCCTCGACGTCACCGTCCAGGCGCAGATCCTCGACCTGATCCGCGATCTCCAGAAGGAGTTCGGCTCCGCGGTCATCATGATCACCCACGACCTCGGCGTCGTCGCCGAGATCGCGGACGAGATCCTCGTGATGTACGCGGGACGCTGCGTCGAGCGCGGCTCCGCCGAGAAGGTGTTCTACGAGCCCCAGCACCCG
The DNA here is from genome assembly GCF_044761525.1 of Streptomyces sp. NPDC097595. Lineage (NCBI taxonomy): Bacteria > Bacillati > Actinomycetota > Actinomycetes > Kitasatosporales > Streptomycetaceae > Streptomyces > Streptomyces sp. NPDC097595. The sequence continues at coordinate 232,755 of NZ_JBIWCN010000002.1, forward strand.
TACACCTGGGGCCTGCTCGGCTCGATGCCGCGGATCGACCGGGAGCAGACCGAGCGGCTGATCCCCGTCAAGGGCTCGCCGCCCAGTCTCATCAACGTCCCGTCGGGCTGCGCCTTCCACCCGCGCTGCCCGTACGCCGACGTCCCGCCCGACAACATCACCCGCACCGAGCGTCCGGAGCTGCGACAGGTCGGCGACGGGCACTTCTCCGCGTGCCACATGTCGCCCGAGCAGCGCGACCGGATCTGGACCGAAGAGATTGCGCCGAAGCTGTGACTGAGCTGAACAAGAAGACTCCCGCGCCCGCCGCGGCCGGGTCGGACGGGTCCGGCACCGAACCGCTCCTCAAGGTGGACGGCCTGGTCAAGCACTTCCCGATCACCAAGGGCGTGCTGAAGCGCAAGGTCGGCGCGGTCCAGGCCGTGGACGGGCTCACCTTCGACGTGCGCCCCGGGGAGACCCTGGGCGTCGTCGGCGAGTCGGGCTGCGGCAAGTCGACCATGGGCCGGCTGGTGACCCGGCTGCTCGAACCGACCGGCGGCAAGGTCGAGTTCCAGGGCCGCGACATCACCCATCTGTCCGCCGGACGGCTGCGGCCGATGCGGCGCGACATCCAGATGATCTTCCAGGACCCGTACGGCTCGCTGAACCCGCGCCACACGGTCGGCGGGATCGTCTCCACCCCCTTCCGGCTCCAGGGCGTCAAGCCCGAGGGCGGCGTGAAGGCGGAGGTCCAGCGGCTGCTGGAGCTGGTCGGGCTCAACCCCGAGCACTACAACCGCTATCCGCACGAGTTCTCCGGCGGCCAGCGCCAGCGCATCGGCATCGCCCGCGCGCTCGCCCTCAAGCCGAAGCTGGTCGTCGCGGACGAGCCGGTCTCCGCGCTGGACGTGTCGATCCAGGCGCAGGTGGTGAACCTGCTGGACGACCTCCAGGACGAGCTCGGGCTCACGTACATGATCATCGCGCACGACCTGTCGGTGATCCGCCATGTCTCGGACCGGATCGCGGTCATGTACCTCGGCAAGATCGTCGAGCTGGCGGACCGCAAGTCGCTGTACGAGGCGCCGATGCACCCGTACACCAAGGCGCTGATGTCCGCGGTGCCCGTGCCGGACCCGCGCCGGCGCGGTGCCAAGAGCGACCGCATCCTGCTCAAGGGCGATGTGCCGTCGCCGATCTCGCCGCCCGCCGGCTGCCGGTTCCACACCCGGTGCTGGAAGGCGACGAAGGTCTGCGGGACGACCGAGCCGCCGCTGATCCAGCTGAAGACCGGCCACCAGGTGGCCTGCCACCATCCGGAGAACGGCGAGGACCAGGTACCGGGCGACGCCCCGCTGGTCGCGGACGTCATCACGGTCCGGACGGCGCCTGCGAAGGAACCGGCGGAGGAGCCCGCGAAGGCGCCCGCGGCCGAGGCGCCGGAGGAGCCCGCGAAGGACGCCGAACCCGCCGAGCCCGCTCCGGACAGCCCGAAGGAGTAGTACGGGCACAATTGCCCGGTGCTCAACGAACTGTTCACGCCCTCCGTCCAGCACGCGCTCGACATCGTGGGGATCTTCGTCTTCGCGATCTCGGGCGCCCTGCTCGCCGTACGCAAGAACTTCGATGTCTTCGGCATCGCGGTGCTCGCCGAGGTGACCGCGCTGGGCGGAGGGCTCTTCCGTGACCTGATCATCGGCGCGGTGCCACCCGCCGCCTTCACGGATCTGGGGTACTTCACCACCCCGCTGCTCGCCGCGGGGCTGGTCTTCTTCCTGCACCCGCACGTGGAGCGCATCCAGGTCGGGGTGAACGTCTTCGACGCGGCCGGTCTCGGCCTCTTCTGCGTCACCGGCACGGTGAAGGCGTACGACTACGGGCTCGGCCTCACGTCGTCGGCGGCGCTCGGCCTGGCGACGGCGGTCGGCGGCGGTGTGCTGCGGGACGTCCTGGCCAACGAGGTGCCCTCGCTGCTGCGTTGGGACCGGGACCTGTACGCGGTGCCCGCCATGGTCGGCGCCACCATGATCGTGCTCTGCATCCGCTTCGACGCGCTCAACGCCCTGACCAGCGGCGCGGCCGTGATCACCGCGTTCGTCCTGCGGCTGCTCGCGCTCCGCTTCCACTGGCGGGCGCCGCGCGCCTACAACCGGCGCTCGGCGCGGGCGGACGAGGGGTGAGCTACTCGGGAGCGTAAAAAGCTACCGCTCAGTAATACAATCGGTGTACGGTGCGACCATGGCACAGGCAACCATCGGGGACAGCGAGTTCGACCGGGACACCGCGGTCACCCTGCGCGAAGAGGGCGTCTACGACGCGGAGCTCTCGGCGGGCTGGACGATCATCCAGGCCGTCAACGGCGGATACCTGCTGGCGATGCTGGGCCGTGCGCTCGGCGAGGCCCTGCCGCACGCGGACCCGTTCTCCGTCTCCGCGCACTACCTCACCGCCTCCGTGCCCGGCCCGGCGGTGATCCGGACCCAGACCGTCCGGACCGGCCGGACCCTCTCCACCGGTCAGGCGTCGCTCTTCCAGTACGCCGAGGACGGCACCGAGGTCGAGCGCATCCGCGTTCTCGCCACCTACGGCGACCTGGGCGCGCTCAGCGACGACGTCCGCACCGCCGCGAAGCCGCCGGCCATCCCGCCGCGCGAGCACTGCCTCGGCCCCAGCGACGGACCGGCGCCGATCCCGGGCAGCTCCGCGATCACCGACCGGCTCGACATCAAGCTGGACCCGGCGACCATCGGCTGGGCGATCGGACAGCCCTCCGGCAAGGGCGAGATGCGCGGCTGGTTCGGTCTGGCCGACGGCCGCGACCCCGACGCGCTCTCCCTGCTGCTCACCGTGGACGCCCTGCCGCCGACCTCGTTCGAGCTGGGGCTCAAGGGCTGGACGCCCACCATCGAGCTCACCACCCACATCCGCTGCCGTCCGGCCCCGGGCCCGCTCCGCGTCTCCATCACCACCCGCAATCTGGCGGGCGGCTTCCTGGAGGAGGACGCGGACGTCTGGGACAGCGCCGACCGCCTGGTCGCCCAGTCCCGCCAGCTCGCCCGCGCCCCGCGCGGCTGACCCTCCCGGGCCCCCTTCTCAGGCGCCCTGTGCCGGTTCGTCGAGCCAGTGCAGGGCGCCGAGTGCGATGAGCCGCATCCGGCGCCCCGCCGTGCGGGCCACCCGCTCGTCGTCCGCCGGGCCCGCGTCCAGCAGGGCCGACGCGGTGATCACCATGTGGTCCACATAGAGGCCGCCCAGCATCAACAGGTCCTCCTCGGCCCAGCCCTCGGACCCCGGCTCCGCCGCGAGGGCCGCCGCCACCTCCTCGGCGAACCGCCGCAGCTGCGCCGCGATGGCCTCGCGGACCGGGCCGACCCCGCCGTGCTGCTCCCGCGCGATGAAGCGGAAGTGCGCCGACTGCTCCCGTACGTGACGCCGTATCAGCTCCACGCTGCGGTCGAGCCGGACCTCGCTGTCGCCGGTCTCGGCGAGTATCGCGCCGATCATGCCGTGCAGGCTGCCCAGGGTCTGCTCGACCAGGGCCACCCCGAGCGCGGGCACGCTCTCGAAGTGCCGGTAGAAGGCCGTGGGCGTGATGCCGGCGGCCCGGGTCACCTCGCGCAGCCCGAGGCTGCTCAGGCTCTGCTCCGCCAGCAGTCCGAGGGCGGCGTCCAGGAGCGCCTGGCGCGTCTTCAGCTTCTGGTTCTGGCGGACCCCTGCGATGTGACTCATGCCATTCAGTAAACAACTGTTCTCCGGAACGGGGAAGGGGCGTGCGGGTTTAGACTCAAGAGTCAGTGAACACTCGTACTCTGAATGTTCCTGGCTCCATGCCCTCCGCACACGGAAAGGCCGAACATGATCGTCCTTGTCGCCGCCCTGCTCCTGCTGGGGATCGCACTAGGAGCGGTGGCCCAGATTCCGCTTCCCCTGTCGCTGGTCCTCGGCGCCCTCATCGGCTGCTGGCTGCTGGTCTTCGCGGTACGCGAGCGCGCGCGGGGTTCCCGATGAGCGCCCCGGTGCAAGCCGCCCCGCGCTCCCGCCGGGACGCCGACGGGCTCGCCGTCGCCTCGTTCGTGCTGGGGCTCGTCGGGCTGCTGGTGATGAACATCCTGCTGGGCCCCGCCGCCATCGTGATGGCGCTCGTGGCGCTGGCCCGCTCCACGAACCGGCGCGGCCGCGCCTTCCTCGGCCTCGCGCTCGGCGTCGCCGACCTGGTGGTCCTCGCCTTCCTGGTCACCGGAAACGGCGTCGTCGCCTGGGACTTCGGCGGCTGACCGGCCCGCCGCACACGGTGCGCGGGCCGTGGGACCCCATGCGCCCGCCGTACGCCCCGCCGGGGGCTCGTAGAATCGAGCCCACCATGGCTTACCTCGACCACGCCGCGACCACGCCGATGCTTCCCGAGGCGATCGCGGCGATGACCGCGCAGCTCGCCGTCACGGGCAACGCGTCCTCACTCCACGCCGCCGGGCGCCGGGCCCGCCGTACCGTCGAGGAGTCCCGGGAATCCCTCGCCGACGCCCTCGGCGCACGCCCCAGCGAGGTGGTCTTCACCTCGGGCGGCACCGAATCGGACAACCTCGCGGTGAAGGGCCTGTACTGGGCCCGCCGCGACGCCGACCCCCGCCGCACCCGGGTCCTCGCCAGCCCCGTCGAGCACCACGCCGTGCTCGACGCCGTGGACTGGCTGGCCACCCACGAGGGCGCGACCGTCGAATACCTCCCCGTCGACCGCTACGGGCGCGTCCACCCCGAGGTGCTGCGCGAGGCCGTCCTGCGCGATCCCGACGACGTCGCGCTGATCACCGTGATGTGGGCCAACAACGAGATCGGCACGATCCTGCCGGTACGCGAACTGGCCGAGGTGGCCCGCGAGTTCGAGATCCCGATGCACGCCGACGCGGTCCAGGCGTTCGGCCAGCTCGACGTGGACTTCGGCGCGTCCGGGCTCGCCGCGATGACCGTCAGCGCGCACAAGATCGGCGGGCCCACCGGCGTCGGCGCGCTGCTGCTCGGCCGCGAGTACACCCCGGTGCCCGTGCTGCACGGCGGGGGGCAGGAGCGCCATGTGCGCTCGGGCACCCTGGACGTGCCGGGCATCGCCTCGTTCGCCGTCGCCGGACGGATCGCCGCCGACCGGCGCGAGGACTTCGCCCGGGAGACCGGCGCGCTCCGCGACGAGCTGGCCGCCGCCGTCCTGGCGGAGGTCCCCGACGCCCTCCTGGGCGGCGACCCGGCACCGGGCGGCCGGCTTCCGGCCAACGCGCACTTCACCTTCCCCGGCTGCGAGGGCGACTCGCTCCTGCTGCTGCTGGACGCCCAGGGCATCGAATGCTCCACCGGCTCCGCCTGTACCGCCGGGATCGCCCAGCCCAGCCATGTGCTGCTCGCCACGGGCACCGATCCGGACCTGGCCCGGGGCACCCTGCGCTTCTCGCTCGGCCACACCTCGACCAAGCAGGATGTCGAGGACGTGGCCCGGGCGATCGGCCCGGCGGTGGAGCGGGCGCGCTCGGCGGGGCTCAGCTAGCCCGCTTCCCGGACGTGACCGCGCGCCGGACCAGCTCCAGGTAGCGGTCCCAGTCCCAGCCGCGGCCCGGGTCCGTGTGGTCGGCGCCCGGCACCTCGACGTGGCCGATGATGTGCTCGCGGTCCACCGGGATCCCGTACCGCCCGCATATCGCCGCGGTGAGCTTCGCCGACGCCCCGTACATCGCGGCGGTGAAGTCCTGCGGGCGCTCCACGAAGCCCTCGTGCTCGATGCCCACACTGCGTTCGTTGTACGAGCGGTTGCCCGCGTGGAACGCCACGTCCAGCTCACGGATCATCTGCGTCACCTGCCCGTCCTTGCGCACCACGTAATGCGCCGCCGCCTGGTGCCCGGGGTCCTGGAAGGCGCGGACCGCGCTGCCGAAGCTGCCCTGGGTGACATGGATGACCACGCGGTCGATGCCGTAGTCGTCGGGGCGGTCGGCCCGCCGCCAGTTCGCCTCCGACGCCGCCACCCACCGCGCCCCCGCGTAATCCACCGCCCCCGGGGTGCGCGGCTTCTCCACGCCCGGCAGCCGCCACCAGGCGCGCTTCAGCCGGTCCCGCGCCAGCGCCGCCGTGCCCACGGCCGTGACGGCACCGCCGATCAGCACCGAGCGCCGGCTGATCCCGGTCCCGGTGCCGCCGCCGTCCGTCCCCTTGGTCCCCATGTGACGGACAACGCTTATCCGCGCGCTTCCGGTTCCCGCCCCCACGTACCCTGGTGGAGCTATGACTGAGACTCCCCAGCGCCCCCTCCGCGTGCTCGCCGCCATGTCGGGCGGTGTCGACTCCGCCGTCGCCGCGGCCCGCGCCGCCGAGGCGGGCCACGACGTGACCGGTGTGCACCTCGCCCTCTCCGCGAACCCGCAGTCCTTCCGGACCGGCGCCCGGGGCTGTTGCACCATCGAGGACTCCCGGGACGCCCGCCGCGCCGCGGACGTCATCGGCATCCCCTTCTACGTCTGGGACCTGGCGGAACGCTTCCGCGAGGACGTCGTGGAGGACTTCGTCGCCGAGTACGAGGCGGGGCGCACCCCCAACCCGTGCCTGCGCTGCAACGAGAAGATCAAGTTCGCCGCGCTCCTCGACAAGGCCCTCGCGCTCGGCTTCGACGCGGTGTGCACCGGCCACTACGCCACCGTGGTCACCGGCGCCGACGGCAACCGGGAGCTGCACCGCGCCTCGGACATGGCCAAGGACCAGAGCTATGTGCTCGGCGTCCTGGACGAGCGCCAGCTCGCCCACGCGATGTTCCCGCTCGGCGACACCCTCACCACCAAGGACGAGATCCGCGCCGAGGCCGAGCGCCGGGGTCTCGCGGTCGCCAAGAAGCCCGACAGCCACGACATCTGCTTCATCGCCGACGGCGACACCCAGGGCTTCCTGGCGAACCGCCTCGGCGGCACGGCGGAGGGCGACATCCTGGACGAGTCCGGTGCGAAGCTCGGCACCCACGAGGGCGCCTTCGGCTTCACCATCGGCCAGCGCAAGGGCCTGCGCATCGGCCACCCGGCCCCCGACGGCAAGCCGCGCTACGTCCTGGACATCTCCCCGGTGAACAACACGGTGACCGTCGGCCCCGCCGAGGCCCTGGACGTCAGCGCGCTCACCGCGATCAAGCCCCGCTGGTGCGGAACACCCCCGGCCGGCCCGGGGACGTACACCGCCCAGCTCCGCGCCCACGGCGGCGAGACCGAGGTGACCGCCGAGCTGACGGACTCCACCCTGCACGTCACGTTCACCGAGCCGGTCCGGGGCGTCGCCCCCGGCCAGGCGGTCGTCCTGTATGACGGCACCCGCGTGGTCGGCTCCGCGACGATCGCGACGACGGTACGGAGCCGGACCGCATCGGTGGGCTGACGCCGATCCGCCGTTGGCGGCCCGCTACGGCAGGCCGGGCCCGGCCTGAGCCGGGCCCTCCGCCGGCGGCGGGAGGCGGCGCGGCTTTTCGAAGGCGACGGACACCGCGATCAGCTGCCGGGCGTCGGCGTCGAGACTGTCCCCGACCGACTGCATGAGGTCCACCGCCCGGTCGGCGGCGGCGTCTCCGGACGCCTGCGCACGCAGGGCCCGGGGCAGGTGTTTCGCCACCGTCTCGGGCGATGCGTCGGTCCCCACTCCGCAGGCCGCCAGGTGAGGGCTGAGACGGACCAGCCCGTCCCGGCACTCGATCACGCGCCGGTAGTAGCGCCGGTGGATGCCCCAGGCGTGCAGCGTCTCGCGCCATGGGGCGGCCGGGGAGTCCCGCAGGGTGTTCTCGGGGAAGGCCGCGTGGAGTCCACGCCACAGGGGTGCGAGCTGCCGGTAGTTCCGCCGGTGGAGGAGCCAGATCCGCCCGGAGGCGCAACGGGACACGATGCCGGCGTAGCTCAGACCTGTGGCGAACACCAGGATCGCCGGGGTGAGCAGTTCCCGGCACAGGTGGTAGAGGTCGGCCGGAAAGGGCAGTCCGCGCCAGCGGGCCAACGTGCTGAGCTCGAAGACCACGTTGGCCGCCAGCATGCACGCCAGCGACGCCGCGGTCAGGCGCAGCCCGGTGGCCACGGCGCCGTCCGAGATCCTCACGTAGCCCCAGGTCCACCGCAGCGCCATGGCGAGTGTGTACATCAGATACAGGGGCGGGACGGCGTGGAACGCGACGACCGCGGGCGCGCTCATGTCTCCGTAGCCGAAGAGGCTGCTCCGGGCCGCCGGCGGCGTCGCCAGGAAGGCCGTGGTGACGCAGGCGACCGCCAGGGAGAGCAGAAGGGTCTCGCGGCGGACCCGAAGGGTGGACCGCCGGGAGGCCGGCAGCAGGTGGAGGTAGAAGCGCACCAGCCAGTAGGCCGTGTCCATGGCGAAGATCTTCGCCAGCAGCCGGCCGGTGCCGGTGCCCAGTAAGGAGCTGAGTGCGGCCGACACGGAGGGCAGGAGGAGGCACAGTTCGGCAGCCCGGCAGGCCAGGCACAGCGAGACCGCACGCAGGGCACGGTCGCCCGGCGCCCTGGACAGCTGGTAGAGCTTCCACACCACGGCGAGCCCGAGCAGCACGGTGACCGGGGCCTCACCCACGATCACAGCCATCCCCGCCGGTCGCCCAGCGCGGCCTGGATGCGTCGCAGTGAGGGCTCGCTCGCCGCATGCGGTGCGACATGGTCGAGGACCGAGGCCCAGCCCAGGACGATGGTGGCGATCAGCTCCGCCTCGCGTTCCTCCACGGCCTCGTACGAAGTGCGGCGCAGGGCTCGCCTGATGGTCCTGGGTGAGATGTCGGGCATCTCCTGCTGCCAGAGCGCCTCGTCGGGGTGGTCCTCGTCGTTCCGGTGCCCGGCGAGAATATGGCCCACTTCGTGCAGGATGATGTGGTCCTGGTGCGGCTTCGTCGTGTTCTGCTGGTACAGCACGTAGTCGGCCGTTCCGGTGGCGATCCAGGCGCCGTAAGGCCCCGGCACCGGCATCGGGTAAGGGACGAGGCGGAGCGGGCGCCCCCTGCGCTCGCCGAGCAACTGGCACACTTCCGCCACCTGCAAGGGGGGTTGGATGCCCAGCTCCCGGAGTACACGCTTGCAGTGGCGTCGCAGCCGCCATTCCGTAAGCCGGTCACGGACGGACCAGTTCGACAGACCCACTCCAGCAACCCCCTGTCGCGCCCCCCGGCGCACGAGTCAGTCACCCGAGGCGGACCGACGTTCTGCCTGTTCCAACTTGTAGACGACATCGATTAGTTCCATCACCTGCTTGCGACGCGCCGGCGACAGTTCTCCGGCGCGCATGGCCATCAGCCGCACATCCCGTCCCCCGTTCTGCGCGAGCCGGTCCTGTTCGGCCCGCAGCGACGTGAGCTGGTCCTCCACGCGGCGGGCGACACCGGTGTCGAAGAAGTAGGCGGCCGGGACACCGAAGAAGTCCGCCAGCGCCTGGAGGTGGCGGAGGGTGGGGTTCTCCTTCCGCCGCTTGCGCAGCTGCCAGATGTAGCTCTGCGAGATGGGGACGCCGGTCTTCCTGATGGCGGCGGCCACGTACTCGTTGCTGTACTCCTGGCCGCTGTCCGGGCCCACTGTGGCGAACAGATGATTGAGCCGATCCGCCAGGGTCGTGCTGTTCTCATCGGACATGGGTCTGCCACCTTCTCTGCGCTCGCACCCGGTGCATCAGCTTCGGCCCGCTGCCGGGTCAGCGTCCGAACTCGTCCGTGATCTTCCGGGTGTGCCTGCGTGCATTGTACGGAGGTGAAGGGTTTACCCAGTCAGGATTCGATATCAGTTGCACGGCGATCGAAGGGTGACCTAGTGTTCTCGTCGCCGAGCCTCCACTGATGTGAAGAAGCGCCCCCGAAGGCCTCTTGTGTGAGTGGAAGATCCTCGGCTCATGGTGTCCGTCGCAAGGAAACGGGAGTCGCTACGTGACCGATCCGACAGAGGTGCACGTAGCGGTGAAGCCGGCAGTCGGCCGGCGCCTGCGCGTGCTGACGCGGGCGCTCGCGGGGCAGCTCCGGCGACAGCCGCCGGACTGCGCCGGACCCGGCGTGGCGGTGATCCGCCACTCGGCGGAAGTGCGCCAGGCGGTATGGGCCCTGACGCTGTGCGAGATCCCCGTCGCCTTTCTGGTCTCGTCGATCCTGCCGGTGCCCGCCCGGGCGCCGCACGCGTTGCTGGAGGCGGCACTGATCCTGCTGGGCTTCAGCGTGCTCGCGGCGATGGCGAGGCATCCGCACACCGTTTCGTCGTCCCGGGTGGTGCTGAGCACCGGATTTCTCGGGGAGATCTCACTCCCGCGCGACCGGGTGCAGTCGGCATCCCGGTCGATGAGGACCCTTCCGGGCCGCGGGCTGCGCGCGATTCCGGGCGAACCCGGTGCCCTGGCGTGCTCACTCGGCGGTTCGGTGAGTATCTGCGTCCGTCTCGACCCGCCCGTACACGTCAACCTCGGCAAGGGCGGGGCGGTCGAGGCCACCGCGGTCTATGTGTCGGCGGACACCCCGGAGGCGTTCCCCCGGGCCCTGAGCAACTCCAGAGCATGCTGATCCCCAAGAAGGAGCCCTCTGTGACCCGCGAGTCCCGTTCCGCGGAGGCGATGGTCGTGGACCGTCAGATGGACGCGTACAACCGGCAGGCGCTGGACGAGTTCCTGGACTGCTACGACGATGCGGTGGAACTCTTCGCGGACGGAGCGGCCTTCGCGTCGGGCAGGGCGGCGCTCCGCGAGGTCTACGGTCCGCAGTTCGCGTCGGCCCGGGTGCGCGCAACCTCCCTGGCCAGGATTGAGCAGGCCCAGTGGGTCGCCGACCATGAACGGGTCGAGGCCGAGGGCGCGGCCGCCCTCACCGTTCTGGCGCTCTACCGGGTCCGGGAGGGCCGCATCGACCAGGTCCACTTCCTCGGGCAGGGGGCGAGCGCGTGATGCGGGAGGCCAGTGACACCGGGCGGGTCTCGGTCTTCTTCCCGATCATGCCGGTGAAGCCCGAGACCATCGTGGGTTTCGCCGAGCTCGTACGTGACGCGGGGCTGGCCAGGCTGTGGATGGGGCAGAGCCTCACGTACGACGCCTACCATCTCTTCGCCTATCTGGCCGGTCGGGGGCTACGCATCCCCACGGGCACCGCCGTCACGGTGATGGGCCTGCGCCACCCGTACGAGGCGGCGGTGCAGGCCCGTTCGGTCGCGTTGTTCACGGGACGGTCGATGACCGTCGGGTTCGGTCCGGGCAGCCCCGAAATGGTCGCCTCGTTGCGGGGCAGGCGCTTCGCCAGCCCGCTCACCGCGAGCCGTGAGTACCTGTCCATGGTGCGTTCCCTGGTGAACGGCGAACCGGTCAGGCGCTCCGGGGAATACCACTTCCTGGAAGGCGCTCTGCCCGCGATGCCCGCCGGTGAGCCGGAGATCCGCGTGGGTGCCGGAGTGCTGCGGTCCGGCATGGCACGAGTGGCCGGCGAGGTCGCCGACGCGGCCATCACCTGGCTCACGCCGCTGCCCTACATCCAGGAGGTGCTGGCTCCCGCGTTGCGGGAGGGGGCGCAGAGCCGGGGCCGTCCGACACCGGCCGTCGTCTCGATGGTGCACTTCGCCGTGGACCGCCCGGGTGTCGACCCGCTGGCCATGGTGCTGGCCGCCAACCGGGACCACCTCAGCACCGAGCACTACACGGTGATGCTGCGCAGCGCGGGTCTGACGGCGGATCCCTCGGACCCCGAGGCCGGAGCGAAGGGGCTGGTGGACTCCGGGGTCTTCCTGACCGGATCGGCCGAGGAGATCGCCAAGAGGGTGGCCGAGCACCTCCGGGGAGGCGTGGACGAGGTCGTGCTGTCTCCGGGCGGTGTCCTGCTGACCCGCGGGGTGGAGGCGGCGCTGGCCGACCTCCGCGACGTGGTGGCGGAACTGGAGCGTCTCGGTGGCTGACGGCGACATACCCGGCGCCTCGGGGGGCGTGGTGTTCACGCCTCGCCGGCTCCTGCTGGTGGGCACCGGGTCGATCGGGGCGGCGTTCCTGCCGTACTGGATGAACTGGCTGGCCATGGCGCTGCCCGAGGTGGAGTGCAGGGTCGTGGTGACCCGGAGCGCGGAGCGTTTCGTCACCCGCGCCGCGCTGTCGGCGGTCAACTCGACTCCGGCTCTCCTGGACGTCTGGCCGGATGAGCCCCGTACGGGGGCGCTGCACGTCGAGTGGACCGAGTGGGCCGAGGCGGTCGCTGTCTATCCGGCGACCGTGGACTTCATCAGCAGAATGGCCGCGGGCCGGGGTGACAGCCCTGCGATGCTGGCGCTCCAGTGCACGGAGGTGCCCGTGGGAATCGCTCCGTCACTCCCCCCGGGAGCCGTGCGCAACCCCCTCCTGGCGCAGCACCTGAAGAAGCTCCGGGAGCGGCCCAATATCTGTGTGGCGACGCCTGAACCCGGTTCGAGCAGTACGACCGGCCGCCAGGACGCCTATGTGCCACCCGCGTTGCCGAATCTTCTGGCGCTGATGGAACGGGCTGGGGTCCGTGCCGAACGATGACCGCCTCTTCCCGGGTGCGAGTCCGGTCGACTCCTACGGAACGGGGTTCACCAGTACGGCTGTCTACCGCCTGCCGGCCGGGGGCGGGTTCCGGTGGGTGCGCTCCGCCGGGCCGCAGCGGTCCGATCCGGTGCGCCCGCCGGCCGCAGCCGTACTCGGCCGCATACGCGCACTGCCGGCCGAAGGGATGGATTTCGCGCTTCCGGAAGCCCGGGGGCATCGGCTCGTCCACGCGGCCAACGGTCCGGAATCGCTCGCGAATATTTTGATGACGCAGAGCCGGGAATATTCCTATCCGAGAGCTCGTGATCTGCTCGGAAGGCTCGGGAAGAATCTGGGAGAGCTGCATTCCATTTCCGGCCGTGACATGCGGGTTGAAGGGCATTCGGGGATTTCCAGACTCTCCGGATGGCTGGGCGACGGGAGCGGGGCGGGGGAATCCGGACGGCTGTTCGCAGCTGCGAGGAAGCGGCTGGGGAGCGCGCGGTGGGATCTGCTCCGCGACTGGTGCGACGCATGCGCGGAGCCGTCACCCGACGACGTTCTGCTGCACGGCAAACCCGGTACCGGGCTCGTCGTACCCGGACTGAACGGCAGCCGGGCCGCGCTGCTCACCGGCGAGGACATGGCGGTCGGCCGACCGTCGCTCGACGTCGGATGGGTGCTGGGCGAGCTCGCGGAGCTGCGTGGAGTCATCCGTGACCAGGCCGGTGACGCCGCCGCCGCGGAGTGGTCCACGCTGGGCAGCGCCTTCGCCGGCGGTTACGGACGAGCGCCGACCGCCGAGACGGGCCGGGTCGCCACGTTGTGCGTGCTCAACCACGTCAGGGACTACTGCGCCTATGTGGAGTGGAGCGAGTGGTGGGTGCCGACGGTGCTGAACTTTGTCGCCGATGAATGCGACCGGGGCGGGTCGGGGACGCTTGCGTGGGGAGAAGCCGGCGGCGGATAGGCGCGGGTAGTTCCATCGTCGGGTGCGGTGAATGGAGCCTGATCGACGAAGTCGATCGGGTTCCTTTCCGCGACCTTTTCTTCCGCGGGGAGATCTCGAAATTCTGCCGGAAAACCCTTTCCTGGAATGTCGAAAGGGTGCTAGAAAGGAGAACGCAAGGGCGCTCCGGTAATTCCTGGAGCGTGTATCGACTATATGAGGGGAATCCCTATGGACGCCGAGAAGCTCATCGAGGGTTACACCGTCTACACCGACGCCGAGGAGCTGGCGGCGGCGCCGCAGGCCGACGAGGCGCCGGCGACCGTCGCGCTTTCGGTCGCCACGGGTCTGCTGACCTGGAAGAAGGGCTGCTGACCCGACGTCAGGGCCTGGCTGAGAACCGAGGCGCCGGAGCCGACTGATCCCGCTAAGTATCGAGTCGGCTCCAGCACTTCGGATCCATGATAGGGCCGGGGGCGCCGCCCGTAAGGGGGCGTCCCCGGCGGACCTGTGTGCACCCTGCGCGGTGCACGCCGAGGGGACCGACACTTCATGACCCGGTTGCGCCGGCTGACGCTCACCAACGGCCTTCGCGTACTTCTGGCCCCCGCGTCCTCCGCGTCGGTTGTCGCGGTCGCCGTGCACTACGACGTGGGCTTCCGGTCGGAACCGGAGGGGCGCAGCGGCTTCGCCCACCTCTTCGAACACCTCATGTTCCAGGGCAGTGCGCGCTATCCGAAGCTGGAGCACTGGAGCTACGTACAGGGGCTCGGCGGCACCGCCAACGGATCGACCCACCAGGACTACACGGACTACTACCAACTGGTACCGGAACGGGGCCTGGCGGAGGTGCTCGCCATGGAGGCCGACCGGATGGGTTTTCCGCTCATCACGGACGAGAACCTCCGCAACCAGCGAGCGGTCGTCAAGGAGGAGGTCGGTCTCAACATCCTGAACCGGGCCTACGGCGGCTTCCCGTGGATACCGCTGCCGGCTCTCCTCTACCGTTCGTACGCGAACACCCACAACGGCTACGGAGAGTTCACGGATCTGGACCGGGCGACGGTCGATGAGGCCCGGGACTTCCACGCCACGTACTACGCGCCGTCGAACGCCGTGCTGAGCATTGCGGGAGCCTTCGACGAGGACGCCGTCGCAGCACTGGTCGAGAACCTCTTCGGCGGGCTGCCGGCCCGGCCGAAGCCGGAGCCCGCCCTCCTGAGCGAACCCCCGCCCCTGAACCCGCGGCACGGTGACTGGGCGGACGCCCATGCCTCCGGGCCGGCCCTGGCCCTCGGCCACCAGTTGCCGGACCCGGCTCGGCAACTGACCGCGTACGTGGCCTGGATGACCGTGTGCGAGCTGCTGACCGGCGGCCCGACGGCCCCCCTGGAACAGAGGCTCGTGCGGGACACCGGGCTGGCGCTCCGGGTCACGGCCGGCTGCGGACTGTTCGATTCGCTGGATGCCCGCGCGCCCGACACGCTCGCCCTCGTCGTCACCCATCACGACCACGCCGAACAGGACGCCCTCCTCACCGTGATCGACGAGGAGATCGAGCGCCTGACCGACCCGTCCACAGCTGCCTCGCGCCTCCCCGTGGCCACGGGGAGGCTGTCGACACGCGTCTCCCGACGCAACGCCGATCCGATGGCCCGCACCAGAGCCCTGGGAGCCTGCGAGCTCCTCCACGGCCGTGCGGCGGTCGTCGACGAACTTCCCTCCCTCACGGCCGAGGTGACCGCGCAGGCTGTCGCCGACGCGGCCGGTCAACTCCTCACGGGGGCGCGCGCCGTACTGCGCCTGGTCCCCGGCCGGTCGGCCGCAGGCGCCGACGGCACCACGCAGAAGGCGGCACTCACATGACAGACGTACGAGCAGACACCCGTGTCGTTCTCGACCGGACCCTGTCCAACGGGCTCCGAGTGGTCGCCGTCCCGGACGCCACCGCACCACTGGTGGAGCTCCGGCTGAGCATCCCCTGCGCCGGACCCGGGGACGCGCACGCGGCCCGTGCCCAGGTCCTCGGCGACGTGCTGCTGCCGTCGGCCGCCGAGCTGCCGCCGGAGCGCGCGCTGCACTGGGAGATCGCCGGTCTGGCCGCCGGCCGTGACGTCAACCGGCTGGGGGTCTTCGGCTGCATACCCACCGCATCGCTCGTGCCCGTACTGAGGGAGACCGCCGCCGCGTTGGCGGCTCCGCGCTACCCCGACGAACGGGTCCTCGAATCCCGGCAGCGCGTGGCCGCGGAGGTCGCCATCGGGCGCGGCGAGGCCCGCTGGATGGCGCTGGCCGCGCTGTTGCGCCGATGGAGTCCGCACCAGGTGGCGCCCTGCGACATCCCGCCTCCGGAGGCGCTGCCCCAGGTGGAACCCGAGAGCGTGAGGGAGCTGCACCGCGGCCGGCTCGTGCCGCGCGGAGCGGTCCTCGTACTGGTGGGGGACTTCGCGCCGGACGGGATCATGGCCACCGTTGAGCGGGCGTTCGCGGAGTGGCAGGGGGACGAGAGAACGGCGTCCGCCCCGGAGCCGCCCCTGCCCGGAGCCGTTCCGGGTGACGTCGTCCTGGTGCACCGCCCGCGTTCCACGCAGGCCGAGCTGCTGCTCGCTGGGCCGGCGCCGCACCGGACCGACCCGGACCGGCCCGCCTTCGACATGGCCAACGTCCTCTTCGGCGGCGGGGTCTCTTCCCGGCTGAGCCGGAACATCCGCGAGGAGAAGGGTTACGCGTACGTGGCGGCATCCGCGGTGGAGGTGGTCGCGGGTCTGCCCACCGCCTTGGTGAGAGTGGCCGTCGGCGTGCCGGCCGTGGCCGATGCCCTGGCCGAGACGCGCCGGGAGCTCGGCGCGCTCGTGGGCTCCCCGCCGACCGAGCGCGAGATCGGTCACGCGAAGCAGCTGCTGGCAGGCCGGATCGGGACCGCGGCCGTCTCGCCCTCCTCGTACGCGACGTTCCTGGCCAATCTGCTGGCCGAGGGGGCCGATCCCCAGTGGGGCGCCGGATACCGGGACCGGGTCGACGCGGTTTCCGCCGAGGACGTCGTCTCGGCGGCGGGCCGCTATCTGGACCCCGACCGTCTCACCGTCGTGCTGGTCGGTGACGCGGACGTGCTGGCGGACCGCCTGGCGGATCTGCCCGATACCCGGGTACAGCGCTTCGAGCGGCTGGAACTCGTGACGCCGCAGCAGAGGGCACGATGACGACGACCCGCCGCCGCTATCTCACCCGGGCCACCGATCTTTCGCAGGTCCCCGCCGTCGCGGCGTTTCTACGCCGTCTCGATCTCGGCGACTTCGTTCCGGAGGGCCTGGTGTCGCACACCGGGCGCAACGAGAACTGGTCCGGAACGACCACTTCGGGCCACGCGGTCTTCGTCAAGAGACTGGGCGGCGACTCCCAGGACGTGCGGCGACGTCTGCGCGGCATCATCGCTTTCGAGGAGCTCCGGGAGGACGCACCCGGCACGACGCCGCGTGCCCCGAGGTGCCTGGGGTGGAGCGAGGAGGACGCCCTGGTGGCCTTCGAGATGCTGCCTCTGTCCCGTACCGGGGCAGAGCTCGCCGACGCGAAGGAGTTCGACGAGGGCCACGCGCGGCAGATCGGCGAGCTGATCGGTGAACTGCACGGCCTCAAGCCCTCCGGACGTGTCCGTCTCGATGCGTCGGTGCCGAGCCAGCCCTCGCCGGCCGCCTTCGAGGCGCTGCCCCTGGAGATCCACCGGGCGTCGAGCGCGGCAGAGCTCCGGGCCTGGAGCATCCTTCAGCAGGACACGGAACTCGTCGGAGCCGTCGAGGAATTGCGACGGGTCGAGGCCGCGGCCGCGACCTGTCCTACGCACGGCGATCTCCGCCTGGACCAGTTGCTGCGCTCCGGGCCCGGCTTCCATCTTCTCGACTGCGAGGAACTGCGCCTCGGGGATCCGGCACGCGACACCGGCGCGTTCATCGGGGAGTGGCTCCACCGCGCCGTCGCCACCCTGCCGGGCCCGGCACGCAACGAGCCGGCCGGCGCCGTGCCGGCCGACCGCGAAGTGATCGCCAGGGGTGCGCGGGAGCTCCATCGCGTACGCCCCCTCGTCCGGCGATTCCACGAAGGCTATGCCTCCACCGGACGGCCTGTGACGCACGGCCTGCAACTCCAGAGCGTGCGGTTCGCCGGCTGGCACCTCATGGACCGGGTGCTGGCGCAGGCGTCCCAGAGTTCGGTGCTGCATCCGGTGCAGCGTGCCGCGATGGGCATCGCCCGGACGGTGCTGCTCACTCCCGAAGCGCTCCTCACCACTCTCGGCCTCAAGGACTGAACCGATGCCGCACACGATGCTTCACCCGAGGCTGCGCGCCGCGGTCGGCCTGGTCGACATGGATGCGGACGGGCGCACCGCACGCGTACAGGGGGCGCCGGTCGCGGCGGATACCAGGGCCGCACTGCGCCACGCACTGGCCAACAGGCTGTACGAGGTCTTCCACGCCGGCCTGGAGCGGGACGACGGGCCGCGTCCCCGGACCCTGCGGGACCCTGGGTTCGAGGCCCTTCTCGCGGATGCCGTCCCGCACAGCGAGACGCGGCTGCGCGTTCCCGCCGACTCGATCGTCCGGAACGAAGACCCCGGATACCTCGTGGTGCCCGTGGACGGCGTACGGACCCTGATGCCGGTGGCGTCGGTGGACGAGGAGACCTTGCCGGACGGGACGAGGACGGTGCGCTACCCGGCGGGGAGGCCCGGGCTGTCGGCCGGGTTCTACTTGGTGGACGGCTCGGCGGGGCGGCCGGACGACCACGAAGCGACCACCCGCTTCTACCTCCATGTCGTGAACGCGGACGCGGCACCCGCACTGTGGGGCGGCCTCCTGGAGCACCTCGAGGAGCGCGGGTTGCGGTATCGCACCAAGGTCAGCTCGTCGCGGCTCTTCTACCCGCGGCGCGACGCGATCGTCGTCTACCTCCGTTCCGCCGACGCCGCGGGGGCGGGGCTCGTCGAAGCGACCGCCGGACGCCCCGGAGTCGGGCGGCGGACTTCGGTGTTCGCCCAAGAGCTCGCACCGGGACTGGCCACTGCTTGCGAACCGTCCGACAACCGCAAGGGAATGGCGTCCATGAGCTTCGGACAGCACAGGGCCCATGCCGTGGCGGACGGCCTGCTGGAGCATTCCGGGGCCGGGCACGAGGGCACCGTCGAGGAGGCTGTCTGCCATGCCCTGAACAGAGCCGGAGTGAGGCCCGACGCCCCCTGGCTCAATCTCCCGCCCACGAGCGATCATGACGACTGAGGAGCGACAGATGCCGAGCGGTCCGCCGCGGGAAGACGGGCGTGTGGTGCTGATCACGGGGGCGACGGCCGGGCTGGGCCGCCACCTCGCGGGTCGGCTGGCGGCTCCGGGCACGACCCTCCTGCTGCACGGACGTGATCCGGCCGCCCTGCACGACCTGGGTCCGAGCCTGAAGGACAAGGGAGCGACGGTCCACACGTACCGCGCGGACCTCGCCTCGCTCGACGAAGTCCGTGACCTGGGCCGGTCCGTGCGGGACAGACACCACCGGATCGACGTGCTCATCAACAACGCGGGCGTCGGCCCGGGCGCTGAGGGTGCCGGGCGGGAATCGAGCAAGGACGGACATGAACTGCGTTTCGCCGTCGGATACCTCGCGCCCTATGTGCTCACCCGGCTCCTGCTCCCTGCGCTGCGGCGCTCCGCCGAGGCCCGGGTGATCAACATCGGATCCGCCGCCCAGTCCGAGGTCGACCACGACGATCCGGAGATGACGGCGTCCTACCACGGGTGGGTCGCCTACAGCCGCACGAAGCTTGCTCTCGCCTCGTTCAGCAGGGACCTGGCGGACGAGCTCAGGCCGTACCGGATCGCGGTCAACTGTGTGCACCCCGCCGATCTCATGGACACCGCACTGGTACGCGACACCGGGCTCGCGCCGCAGTCGACGGTCGCGCAGGGCGGCGACGCGGTCCTCGCCCTGATGAGCCCGCCGTTCACGGAGGCCGGCACCGGCGGCTACTACAACGGCCTGGAGCGGGCCGAGCCGCACGAGGACGTACAGGATGCCGTGAAGCGCCGCAGACTCCGGGAGACGACCGAGCGGCTCCTGTCCGGCCGGTAGCCGCCTTCGGTGAGCCCCGCACGGCCACGCCCGACCCCAGTACGGGCGTGGCCGCGCGGGGCGTTCAAGGGTGTGCGCACCACGCATTTCAGGGTCCGTCACGCGGGCGCCCGCCGCATCCCGGGCGCCCGCCCCCGAAAGGCGGGCCTTACCGTGGCACCCATGAACATCTGCGTCTTCCTCTCCGCCGCCGACCTCCCCGACCGCTACACCGTGCCCGCCCGCGAATTCGCCGAGCTGCTGGGGCGCGGCGGACACACCCTCGTCTGGGGCGGGTCCGAGAGCGGGCTGATGAAGGTCGTCGCCGACGGCGTCCAGGAGGCCGGCGGGAAGCTGGTCGGGGTCTCCGTGGACTTCCTGGCCGCGAAGGCGCGTACCAACGCCGACGAGATGGTCATCGCCCGCGACCTCGCCGAGCGCAAGGCGCTCCTGCTCGCGAAGTCCGACGCGATCGTGATCATGGTCGGCGGCACCGGGACGCTCGACGAGGCGACCGAGATCCTGGAGCTGAAGAAGCACGGCAAGCACACCAAGCCGGTCGTCCTGCTCAACACCGCCGGTTTCTACGACGGGCTGCGCGAGCAGTTCCAGCGCATGGAGGACGAGGGCTTCCTGCCGCTCCCGCTGACCGAGCTGGTCTTCTTCGCGGAGGACGGCGTCGGCGCCCTGGCCTACCTGGAGGAGTCGGCCGGCCTGCAGTGATGTGGCGTACGGGGCCCGGGCGGCGGATGCGACGATGGGGGCCATGTCCACTCATCTCATCACCGGTGCCGGCTCCGGCATCGGCGCAGCGGTCGCCCGGCGTCTCACCGAGCGCGGCGACGACCTCGTCCTGCTGGCCCGCGACGCGGGCCGCGCCAAGGAACTCGCCGCGCTCCACCCCGGCGCCCGCACCCTCGTCGGCGACCTGTCCAACCCGGACCGGCTCTCCTGGGCCCTCGCCCAGCAGAGCGTCCCGGAACGGCTCGACTCGCTGCTGCACATCGCGGGCGTGGTCGAGCTCGGCCCGGTCGGTGAGCTGACCCCCAAGGCCTGGCACTACCAGCTCAACGCCAACCTCGTCGCCCCCGCCGAGCTGACCCGGCTCACCCTGCCCCAGCTGCGCGTCGCCCAGGGCCATGTGCTCTTCGTCAACTCCGGCGCCGGGCTCTCCGCCAGCCCCGAGTGGAGCGCGTACGCCGCCAGCAAGCACGGCCTGAAGGCGCTCGCGGACTCGCTGCGCCACGAGGAGCACGGCAACGGCGTCCGCGTCACCACCGTCTATCCGGGCCGCACCGCCAGCCCCATGCAGGAGAAGGTCCACCGGCAGGAGGGCAAGGAGTACGACCCCGCCCGCTGGATCGACCCCGAGTCCGTCGCGACCACCATCCTGATGGCGCTCGACCTGCCCCGCGACGCCGAGGTCAACGACCTCACCGTGCGCCCCGGCCGCTGATCGCGGGGTCGTACGCTTCTCGCGTGAGCGAGATCAGCGTGTTCAGGGACTGCCCGGCCACCGGGATCGGTTCGATGCCCGGGGGAGACGCCCGGGAGGCGGCCAAGACCGTCACCGGCTCCTTCGGCGACGGCGAGGGCATGCCGTACCTGGCGGAACTCCCGGCGCGCGGACCCGGCGCCGACATGATCGGCCGCACCATCGGACTCCTCTCCGAGCTGTACGGGCACCTTGAGCCCAGCGGCTGGCGGATCAGCGACCGGCCCGGCCGCGACACCCGCCGGGCCCGGTCCTGGCTCGGCGAGGACCTGGACGCCCTGGAGGAGTTCACCCAGGGCTACGAGGGCCCGCTCAAGGTCCAGGCCGTGGGCCCCTGGACGCTCGCCGCCGCCCTGGAACGCCGGGGCGGCGAGGCGTTCCTCGGCGACCCGGGCGCCTGCCGCGACCTCGCGGACTCGCTCGCCGAGGGCCTGCGCGGCCACCTCGCGGAGGTGCGCCGCCGGATGCCCGGCGCGCGGATCGCCCTCCAGCTGGACGAGCCCTCCCTCACCGCCGTGCTGCGCGGCCGGGTCAGGACCGCCAGCGGCTACCGCACCTACCGGGCGGTGGACCGCCAGATCGTGGAGGCCACCCTGCGCGAGGTGCTGGCGGCGGCCGGGGAGACCGCGACCCTCGTGCACACCTGCGCCCCCGAGGTGCCGTTCGCGCTGCTGCGCCGGGCCGGGGCGGACGGCATCTCCTTCGACCTCTCCCTGCTCACCGAGCGTGAGGAGGAGGCCGTCGGGGAAGCCGTCGAGGGCGGCACCCGGATGTTCTTCGGGGTCGTACCGGGCACCGACCCGGCCTCGGACGGATTGTCAGACCCGGGCGGTAGCGTCATGGGTGTCAGGACGCTGTGGCGCAGGCTGGGGCTGGATCCGGGGACTCTCACCGAGTCCGTGACGGTCACCCCCTCGTGCGGACTCGCGGGTGCGTCGCCCGGGTACGCACGGGCCGCGCTCGCCCACTGCGCCCGGGCCGCGAGATCGCTCGCAGACAACCCTGAGTAGCGGGACGCTGGGTAACGGGAGGACGGGACGATGGCCGGCGAAGAGCAGACGGCGGTGCCAGTCGAGGCGCAGGAGAGGCACAAGCTCCTCGCGGAGCAGATCGAGGAGCACCGCTTCCGGTATTACGTGAACGACCAGCCGGTCGTCAGCGACGCCGAGTTCGACCGGCAGCTGCGCGCGCTGGAGGCCCTGGAGGAGTCCCACCCCCCGCTGCGCACCCCGGACTCGCCGACCCAGAAGGTCGCCGGGCCGTACCGCACGGAGTTCACGTCGGTCGAGCACCGCGAGCCGATGCTGTCCCTGGACAACGCCTTCGACGACGAGGAGCTGGCCGCCTGGGGCGAGCGCATCGCCCGGGACGTCGGCTCGCCCGGCTACCACTTCCTGTGCGAGCTGAAGATCGACGGCCTCGCCGTCAACCTCACGTACGAGCACGGCGTGCTGACCCGCGCCGCGACCCGGGGCGACGGCCGCACCGGCGAGGACATCACGCCCAACGTCCGCACCATCGCGGACATCCCGCACCGGCTCAAGGGCGACCGGGTGCCGCCGCTGGTCGAGGTGCGCGGCGAGGTCTTCTTCCCGATGGAGGGGTTCGAGGAGCTGAACGCCCGGCTGGTGGAGGCCGAGGACAAGCCCTTCGCCAACCCCCGTAACGCGGCGGCCGGTTCGCTGCGCCAGAAGGACCCCAAGGTCACCGCCACCCGCCCGCTGCACATGGTGGTGCACGGCATCGGCGCCCGCGAGGGCTTCGACATCGACTGCCTCTCGCACGCCTACGAGCTGCTGCACGAGTGGGGCCTGCCCACCGCCAAGTACAACAAGGTGGTCGACTCCCTCGAAGGCGTACGGGAGTTCATCGCGTACTTCGGTGAGCACCGGCACTCCGTGGAGCACGAGATCGACGGCGTCGTCGTCAAGCTGGACGAGATCCCGCTCCAGGGCCGGCTGGGCTCCACCTCCCGCGCCCCGCGCTGGGCCATCGCCTGGAAGTACGCGCCGGAGGAGGTCAACAGCAAGCTGGTCAACATCCGCGTCGGCGTCGGCCGCACCGGCCGCGTCACCCCGTACGCCCAGGTCGAGCCGGTCGTCGTGGCCGGCTCCGAGGTCGAGTTCGCCACCCTGCACAACCAGAACGTGGTCAAGGCGAAGGGCGTCCTGATCGGCGACACGGTGGTGCTCCGCAAGGCGGGGGACGTGATCCCGGAGATCCTCGGCCCGGTCGCGGACCTGCGCGACGGCACCGAGCGGGCGTTCGTCATGCCGACCCACTGCCCCGAGTGCGGCACGGAGCTGAAGCCCATGAAGGAGGCGGACGTCGACGTCCGCTGCCCCAACGCGCGCTCCTGCCCCGCCCAGTTGCGCGAGCGCGTCTCCTATCTGGCCGGCCGCAAGTGCCTCGACATCGACCACTTCGGTTACGTGGTCGCCGCCGCGCTGACCGCACCGCTGGAGCCCGCCGAACCGCCGCTGCGTGACGAGGGCGACCTCTTCGGGCTGACCGTGGAGGAGCTGCTGCCGATCCGGGCCTACGTCCTCGACCCGGACAGCGGGCTGCCCAAGCGCGACCCGAAGACCGGCGAGGAGAAGATCGCCCGGGTCTTCGCCAACCAGCAGGGCGAGCCCAAGAAGAACGCCCTCGCGATGCTCGACGCCATCGCCGCGGCCAAGGAGGCCCCGCTCGCCCGCATCCTCACCGGGCTCTCCATCCGCCACGTCGGCCCCGTCGCGGCCCGCGAGCTGGCCCGCCAGTTCCGGTCCATCGACCGCATCGAGGAGGCCACCGAGCAGGAGCTGGCCGACGCCGACGGGGTCGGGCCGATCATCGCGGCCTCGGTCAAGCAGTGGTTCGCCGAGGACTGGCACCGCGAGATCCTGCGCAAGTGGCGCGAGGCCGGCGTCCGGATGGAGGACGAGGGGGCCGGCGAGGACGAGGGCCCCCGGCCCCTCGAAGGGCTCACCGTCGTCGTCACCGGCACCCTGGCCGGGCACACCAGGGATGGCGCGAAAGAGGCCCTGCAGAGCCGGGGAGCGAAGGTCACCGGTTCCGTTTCCAAGAAGACCGCCTTCGTCGTCGTCGGCGACAACCCCGGATCCAAGTACGACAAAGCGGTCCAGCTGAAGGTCCCCGTGCTCGATGAGACCGGCTTCGCCGTCCTCCTCACCGAAGGCCCGGACGCGGCCCGCGAGGCGGCCGTCCCGGCAGAGGGCGGGGGAGCGGCACCCGGAGAGTGAGCGCCCGTCAACCCTCGGTCGGCGTCACCCGATCGGCGCATACCAGATGCTGACGGATAGTCGGTTCGCATTTGGGCAAGACCCGTAGACCGCTGCCCGTAGCAGCCCTCCGCGGCCTACTGTGGTCGGACACGCCCTCGAACCTGGCCACCGGGCGGGGCCGGGGTGCGTCGTGGCACGGCACGCATTCATCGGGTGACATCGGCATCGCCGGCTGTGAGAGGGACGGAATGAAACCGACCGAGAGCGCCGCACCGGTGGCGCGGCTGCAAGGTTTCGTGGGACCCGCGCCCAAAGTGGGCGCCGTCGTGGTGGCCCTTGCCACGATCCAGCTCGCGACCGGCTTCTCCCGCGCCCTCAGTCAGGGCCGCGCCCTCTTCCCGGACGGCCGGGCCGGCTGGTCGCTCGCCGTCCTCACCGGCATCGTCGTCGGCCACCTCGTCGCGCTCGGCCGCGACCGCTGGTGGGGCGGCACCGGCTCCGGCGCCGCCCTCACCCTGGCGGTCCTGCTGCTGTACGGCTGGGTGCCGGCCGGACTGGTCAGCCTCGTCGTGGTCGTCCTCGTCGGCGTCGCCCGCAGACACCGCTGGTGGCAGGGGCTGCTGCACGGGGCCGTGGACATCCTCGGGGTCGGCGCGGCGGCGCTGATGCTCGCCGTGTTCGGCGAGGTGCAGTCCGTCGAGACGCCCTGGCGGCCGCTCGACTGGGGCATCGACGCCGTCCCGGAAGTCCTGCTCGCCGCCGCCACCTATCTCCTCGTCACCCGGGTCCTGCTGTGGTACTCGCGGGCCCAGCCCGGCGGCGGCCTGCCCACCGTCGCCCGCACCGCGATGCTGCGCCAGGGCCTCGTCGCGGTCGCCCTGCTCGGCATCGCCCCGCTGATCTGCGTCGTCGCGATGGCCCGGCCGGTCCTGCTGCCGCTCTTCGCGGTGCCGCTGATCGCGCTCGACTCCACGCTGTGGATCGCCCGCGCCCGGGCCGAGGAGCAGTTGAAGGACCCGCTCACCGGGCTGCCGAACCGCCAGTGGCTGCTGGAGCGGACCTGGACCGCGCTGGAGGAGGCGGAGAGCGTCGGCAGCCGGGTCGCCCTGGTCCTCATCGACCTCGACCGCTTCCGGGCCGTCAACGACACCCTCGGCCACCTGGCCGGCGACCGGCTGCTGCTCCAGATCGCGGAGCGGCTCCGGCTCGCCCTGCCGCGCGGCGCGGAGGCGGCCCGGCTCGGCGGCGACGAGTTCGCGGTGCTGCTGCCCACCGCCGACTCCACCACCAGCGCCCAGCGCGTCGCCCGCCACCTGGTCGCCGAGCTGTCCTCCCCGCTGGACCTCGACGGGCTGACCCTGGTCCTGGAGGCCAGCGCGGGCGTCGCCGTCTTCCCGGACCACGCGCTGGACGCGGAGGGCCTGCTGCGCCGGGCCGACGTGGCGATGTACCAGGCCAAGCGGGACCGCACCGGCGTGGAGGTGTACGAGTCCAAGCGCGACAGCAACACCCCGGACCGGCTCGGCCTCCTCGGCGACCTGCGCCGCGCGCTGGACGCGGGCGAGGTGGAGCTGCACTACCAGCCCAAGGTCCGCTTCGACGGCCAGGTCGCCGGGCTTGAGGCGCTGGTGCGCTGGGTGCACCCGGAGCGCGGCAGAGTGCCCCCGGACGAGTTCATCGCCATCGCGGAGTCGTCCGGGCTGATGCCGCACCTCACGGAGTACGTCCTGGAGACGGCGCTCGCCCAGGTCGCCCGGTGGCGGGCCCAGGGCCTCTTCGTGCCCGTCGCGGTCAACGTGTCGCCGCGCGATGTGCACACCCCCGGGTTCGCCGGCGGCGTCGCGGCCCGGCTCGCCCGGCACGGCGTCCCGGCGGGAGCGCTCCAGCTGGAGATAACGGAGCACGTGCTCCTGGAGGACCCGCAGCGGGCGGCGGACACGCTCGCCGGGCTGACCGGGCACGGCGTGAAGATGTCCCTGGACGACTTCGGCACCGGGTATTCCTCGCTGGTCCATCTGCGCCGGCTGCCGGTCAGCGAGCTGAAGATCGACCGCTCCTTCGTGGCCCGGCTCGCCATCGACCACGAGGACGCGGAGATCGTCCGCTGCACCATCGACCTGGCCCACTCGCTCGGGCTCCTGGTCGTCGCCGAGGGCGTCGAGGACGACGAGACGTGGGAGCGGCTGCGGGACCTGCGGTGCGACGCGGTCCAGGGCTGGCTGGTGGCGGCCGCGATGCCGCCCCAGGAGACCACCGCCTGGCTGCGGGCCCGGGGCGAGCACGGCTGGCGCCGCCCGGCCGAACTGGCGGCGGCAGCGGGGGCCGGCGCCCCCGCCCCCGCCGCGGCGCCCGCGGCCCCGGCGGCCGAGCTGGAACAGCGCCCCTCCGGCCGCACGACGGGCCCGCGCCCGGCGACCACGTAGAAACCCTGTCCTCAGCCGTGCGGCCGACCCCATAGGATTGGGGGCCGGCGGCACATTTCCACCTGCCGCGCGACGCCTGGCACGCACGCTCGCCGCGTTGCCGAAACGCCCGAGTGGCTCCGCCACAAGGGCGCTCCGGCGCCTTGCGAGCGCACGCGCCAGACGCCGCGCGGCCCGTCCTTCGGACGGACGGTGGAAATGTGCCGCCGACCCCCGGCAAACCACACACCAACCCCTGAGGATCGCTGCATGCCTGGCATCACGCGCGAGGAGGTCGCCCACCTCGCCCGGCTGGCGCGTCTGGAGCTGAAGGGCGAAGAGCTCGATCACTTCGCCGGTCAGCTCGACGACATCATCGGCGCGGTCGCCCGCGTCTCCGAGGTCGCCGACCAAGACGTACCGCCGACCTCCCACCCGCTGCCGCTGACGAACGTCATGCGGGCGGACGTCGTCCGTCCGTCTCTCACCCCCGAGCAGGCGCTCTCCGGCGCCCCGGCCCAGGAGCAGCAGCGTTTCAAGGTGCCGCAGATCCTGGGGGAGGACTGACTGCCATGACGGACATCAGCAGCATCATCAAGCTCACCGCGGCCGAGATCGCCGCGAAGATCGCCTCCGGCGAGCTCACCGCCGTCCAGGTCACCGAGGCCCACCTCGCCCGGATCGACGCCGTCGACGAGAAGGTGCACGCCTTCCTGCACGTCGACCGCGAGGGCGCGCTCGCCCAGGCCCGTGCCGTGGACGCCAAGAAGGCGGCCGGCGAGAAGCTGGGCCCGCTGGCCGGCGTCCCGCTCGCGCTCAAGGACATCTTCACCACGAAGGACATGCCGACCACCGTCGGCTCGAAGATCCTGGAGGGCTGGGTCCCGCCGTACGACGCGACCCTCACGCAGAGGCTGAAGGCCGCCGACGTGGTCATCCTCGGCAAGACCAACATGGACGAGTTCGCCATGGGGTCCTCCACCGAGAACAGCGCCTACGGCCCCACCGGCAACCCCTGGGACCTCACCCGCATCCCGGGCGGCTCCGGCGGCGGCTCCTCCGCCGCCCTCGCCTCCTTCGAGGCCCCGCTCGCCATCGGCACGGACACCGGCGGCTCCATCCGCCAGCCCGCCGCCGTCACCGGCACGGTCGGCGTGAAGCCCACCTACGGCGGGGTCTCCCGCTACGGCATGGTCGCCTTCTCGTCCTCCCTCGACCAGGGCGGCCCCTGCGCCCGCACGGTCCTGGACGCGGCCCTGCTGCACGAGGCGATCGCCGGGCACGACCCGATGGACTCGACGTCGATCGACGCGCCGGTGCCGCCGGTCGTGGAGGCCGCGCGCAACGGCTCCGTCCAGGGCATGCGCGTCGGCGTCGTCAAGCAGTTCTCCGGCGAGGGCTACCAGGCCGGTGTCGTCCAGCGCTTCAACGAGTCGGTCGAGCTGCTGAAGTCGCTCGGCGCCACGGTCGTCGAGCTGGACTGCCCGACGTTCGACCTCGCCCTTTCGGCGTACTACCTGATCGCGCCGTCCGAGTGCTCCTCGAACCTCGCCCGGTTCGACGCCATGCGCTACGGCCTGCGCGTCGGGGACGACGGCACGAAGTCCGCCGAGGACGTCACCGCGCTCACCCGCGAGGCCGGCTTCGGCGACGAGGTCAAGCGCCGCATCATCCTCGGTACGTACGCGCTCAGCTCCGGCTACTACGACGCGTACTACGGCTCCGCGCAGAAGGTCCGTACGCTGATCACGCGCGAGTTCGAGCAGGCGTTCGAGCAGGTCGATGTGATCGTCTCGCCGACCACGCCGACCACCGCCTTCCCGATCGGCGAGCGCGCCGACGACCCGATGGCGATGTACCTGGCCGACCTGTGCACCATCCCGACCAACCTCGCCGGCAACGCCGCCATGTCGCTGCCCTGCGGCCTGGCCCCCGAGGACGGCCTGCCCGTCGGGCTCCAGATCATCGCCCCGGCGATGAAGGACGACCGGCTGTACAAGGTCGGAGCCGCCGTCGAGGCCGCTTTCGTGGAAAAGTGGGGACACCCGCTGATCGAGGAGGCTCCGTCGCTATGAGCGCCATGACCAAGAAGGCCAAGAACTTCAAGAAGTCGAAGACCGGGCTGTACGTGTCGATGGCGACCACCGCCTTCGGAGCGCTCAGCGTCGCCAAGCAGGCGAAGCTGGCCCGCTCGGACAACGACACGCTCCGCCTCATCGACGCCGCCGTGTCCGCCGCCGCCATCGCCACCGGCCTCGCGATCCTCTATCGCGAACTGAAGCGTCTCGGCGACGACGACGTACTGCTGGGCTGAGAGGGAAAGTTTTCCGTGACTGTCATCGACCTGGAGTCGTACGAGGACGCCCTCGCGACGTACGACCCCGTCATGGGCCTTGAGGTCCATGTGGAGCTCGGCACCAAGACGAAGATGTTCTGCGGCTGCTCCACCGAGCTGGGGCAGGACGCCAACACGCAGACCTGCCCGGTCTGCCTCGGGCTGCCCGGCGCGCTGCCGGTCGTCAACGAGATCGGCGTGGAGTCGGCGATCAAGATCGGCCTCGCGCTGAACTGCGAGATCGCCGAGTGGTGCCGCTTCGCCCGGAAGAACTACTTCTATCCGGACATGCCGAAGAACTTCCAGACCTCCCAGTACGACGAGCCGATCGCCTTCAACGGCTATCTGGACGTCCAGCTGGAGGACGGCGAGATCTTCCGGGTGCAGATCGAGCGCGCCCACATGGAGGAGGACACCGGCAAGTCGACGCACGTCGGCGGCGCCACCGGCCGTATCCACGGCGCGTCCCACTCCCTGCTCGACTACAACCGCGCGGGCATCCCGCTCATCGAGATCGTCACCAAGCCGATCGAGGGAGCGGGCGCACGCGCCCCCGAGGTCGCCAAGGCGTACGTCGCCGAGCTGCGCGAGCTCATCAAGGCGCTCGGCGTCTCCGAGGCCCGCATGGAGATGGGCCAGATGCGCTGCGACGTCAACCTGTCGCTGCGCCCGAACGGCACCGAGACGTTCGGTACGCGCTCCGAGACGAAGAACGTGAACTCGCTGCGTTCCGTCGAGCGCGCCGCCCGCTTCGAGATCCAGCGCCACGCCGCGGTGCTGAACTCCGGCGGGACGATCGTGCAGGAGACCCGGCACTTCCACGAGGAGGACGGCTCCACCACGGCCGGCCGCATCAAGGACAACGCCGAGGACTACCGCTACTTCCCCGAGCCCGACCTCGTGCCGGTCGCCCCGGCCCGTGACTGGGTCGAGGAGCTGCGCAAGGGCCTCCCGGAGCTGCCGCGGCTGCGCCGTGCCCGGCTCAAGGAGGAGTGGGGCGTCTCCGAGCACGACATGCAGTCCATCCTCAACGCGGGCGCGGTCGACCTGATCGTCGCCACGACCGAGGCGGGCGCCCCCTCGGACCAGGCCCGGAAGTGGTGGATGGGCGAGCTGGCCCGTAACGCCAACGAGACCGGCCGCGGCCTGGACGAGCTGCCCGTCACCCCGGCGCAGGTCGCCCGGGTCGCCGAGCTCGTCGCCACGGGCGACCTCAACGACAAGCTCGCCCGCCAGGTCCTGGAGGGCGTGCTCGCCGGCGAGGGCGACCCGGACACCGTGGTCGAGAAGCGCGGCCTGAAGGTCGTCTCCGACGAGGGCGCGCTGTCCACCGCCGTGGACGAGGCCATCGCGGGCAACGCCGCCATCGCGGACAAGATCCGCGGCGGCAAGGTCGCGGCGGCCGGCGCGCTGGTCGGCGCGGTCATGAAGGCGACCCGCGGCCAGGCGGACGCGGCCCGCGTCCGCGAGCTGATCCTGGAGAAGCTGGGCGTCGAGGGCTGACGCGTTTCCGCAGCACACAGCGGTGCACCCGTCCTTCGGGTGCACCGCTGTCGTGTGCTCAGCGCTTCAGCACGGGGGAGCCCAGGGCCACGATGGCGCCGGAGCAGTCCTCGTCCACGCTGATGCGCAGCCGCAGGGCGTTCTCCACCTTCAGCGACAGCTTCTGCGGCTCGCCGAGCTCGATCTTCTCCGCCCAGAGGGGGTTCGGATCGTGGTCCAACTTGATGGTGAGCCGCCCCGACTCCCAGTTGGAGCCGTCATCGATCCCGACGGTGACCTCGAAGGTCTTCCACTCCCGGTTGAGGTCGAACTCCACGTACGGCGACGTGTCGCACTCCGGGGTGGCCATGTAGGCGTCGTCGTACACATGCGTGTCGACCTTCGCCGAGCCCACCGTGAAGAGCTCCGGATCGGCCACGGTGCGCATCGTCGTCAGCGAGACCTCCGAAGCTTCGTCCACTGCGCCGGGGTCCGTCTGCTCCGGGGACCCGGTGTCGGTGGCGCCGTCCTCCGCTCCCGGCTCCCCGGCCCCGGGCGTCTCCTCCTCCGTCGCGGGCGGGGTCTTCGGGGCGGACGACTTCGGGGAGGCGGTGCCCCCGGCCTTCGTCCTGTCGCCGTCGTCCTTCAGGGCCTGGAGGCCCCACGTGCCCAGCGCGGCGAGCACCACCACGGCGACCATGGGAAGCGCGATCCGCAGCAGCCGGCGGCGCTTCTTCGGCGGCGCGACCGGAGCAGGAACCGGGGCCGGGAACGGCCCGGCGGTGTACCCGGCCGTCGACGGGCCCGGGTTGACCGTGGTGGGCAGCGGCACCCCGGGGGCGTGGGACGCGGTGATCGGCGGCGGGAAGCCGGGCGGGTCCACCGGCGGCGGCATCAGCGGGAGCGGCGGTACGGACGCCGGCGGGGCGTCCCGTACGGACTCCGCCGACGAGGTGCCGGTGACCGTGGTCGACCCCACCGCCGAGCGCAGGTCCTTCATCCAGCCGGACAGGCTCTCCGGCCGCTGCCCCGCCTCGGCCGCGCAGACGGCGAGGATGCGCTCCCGGCGCTCCGGGGCGGCCGCGGCCACCTGCGGCAGGGCGCTCAGCGCGGCGCGCAGCTGCTCGGGTGTGCCGGGCGGGGCCTGGCCGCTGATCAGGAAGTAGGCGATCGCGCCGAACGCGTACCGGTCGGTGCCCGGGGTCCGCTTGCCCTCGAAGACCTCGGGGGCGGCGTAGCCGGGGGTGAACCAGACCTCGGCCGTCTGGTGGTCCGCGGTGAGCTTGCTCAGCCCGAAGTCCACCAGCGTGGCCTGGCCGTGTCCGTCGACCATGATGTTGCCGGGGGAGAGGTCGCCGTGGACGACCGTGCGTCCGGACGGGGTGGCCCGGCCGCTGTGCAGCCAGTCCAGCACGTCCGCGATCTGCTCCAGGGCCCGCAGGACCTCGCGCCGCTCGGCGTGGGTGGTGAGGGTCCGCTCGGCGCGCCAGTCCCGCAGGTCGAGCCCGTCGACGTGGTTCATGACCAGGACCAGGGCGCGCCCGGCGGCCGTCGAGGCGTTCCCGGCGCCGTGGATCGGGGGCCCCTCGAAGTGCTCGCGGACGCCGACGACCCCCGGCCGACTCACGAAGCGCAGTAACTCGGCCTGCTCCCGCCACTTCGTGCTGAGGCGCTGGAACTGCTCGATGGTGATCGTGGTCCTGGAGTCGAGTACCTTCACGACCACGGTCTCGGGCGCGCCTTCGAGCTCGATCTCCGCTCGGTAGAGGACGGCCTCGCCGCCCCTGCCGATGGAATTGAGCAGGCGGTACCGGTCGGGTGCCGAATCCGGCCCGATGTGATGTGCGGCGCTGGTCAAGGATCCCCCCGGGGATGGTAGTTGACGGTTCATAAGGTAACCGCGCCGATGCGGGGAGCGGTGTCCTGGGCGCGTAACGGTGTAGGTGCGGTCCCGGCGGGGGCGCGGCATACGGCGGCACCGATGTCGCCCATAAGGGGATGTGCCCGCTGTGAGCCTCCCCACGAAACGGGCAAATGATCTCGAATGGCTGCGAGAGTGGCCGTTCTCAGGTCATGCGTTCTCCCGCGGGCGGCTTCCGCCGGTTGCGGAGACCACGAACCCGCAGGGAGCACGTCCCCTTGGCTGCCATCGCCCGCTGGTGCGTCACGCACCGCCTCATCGCCGTCCTGATCTGGCTGCTCGCCCTCGGGGGCACGGCCGCCGCCGCGGCGTTCGCGGGGTCCGCGTACACCAACGACTACGAGGCACCCGGCACCGAGTCCGGGCGGGCCGCGGAGCTGCTGAAGAGCGGGTTCACCGATCTCGGCGGGGACACCGACACCATCGTCTGGCGCACCGCGGACTCCACGGTCCGGGCCACCGACGTCGAGCAGAAGATGACCCGCACCCTGCACGCCGTGGAGCAGCTGCCCGGGGTCGGGGCGGTCGACAGCCCGTACACGGAGACCGGCGCCGCGCAGATCAGCACCGACGGGCACACCGCGTACGCCACCGTCACCTTCGACCAGCGCGCCGACGACGTGCCCGTGGCGCAGGCGCGAGCGGTCGTGGACACCGCGAAGGCGGCCGAGAGCCCGCATCTGCGCGTCGAGCTGGGCGGCCAGGCCGTCGGGCTCACCGAGGCGCACGCCGCGCATCTCAGCGAGGTCATCGGGGTCGGCGTCGCGGCCGTCGTGCTCTTCCTCGCCTTCGGCTCCCTCGCCGCGAGCATGCTGCCCATCGCCACCGCGCTCGTCTCGGTCGGCACGGCGTACGCGGGCATCGTGCTCCTCGGACACCTGATGACCGTCGCCGACTTCGCGCCCATGCTCGGCATGCTGATAGGGCTCGGGGTGGGCATCGACTACGCCCTGTTCATCGTCACCCGGCACCGCAGAGGGCTGCGGCGCGGCATGACCGTGCCGGAGGCCGCGCAGCACGCGGTGGCGACGACCGGGCGGGCCGTGGTCTTCGCCGGGGCCACCGTCTGCATCGCGCTCCTCGGCATGCTGATCCTGCGCCTGAGCTTCCTCAACGGCGTGGCCATCGCCGCCTCGCTCACCGTCGTCCTCACCGTGGCCGCCTCGGTGACCCTGCTGCCGGCCCTCCTCTCGCTCATCGGACTGCGGGCGCTCAGCCGGCGCGAACGGGCCCGGCTCGCCGCACACGGGCCGCAGCCCGAGCCGCCCACCGGGTTCGCCGCCCGCTGGTCCGCCTTCGTGGAGCGGCACCCCAAGCTGCTGGGCGCGGTGGCCGCCGTGGTGATGCTGGTCCTCGCGCTGCCCACCTTCTCGCTCCACCTCGGCAGCTCCGACCAGGGCAACAACGCGAAGTCCTCGACCACCCGGCAGGCGTACGACCTGCTCGCCGACGGCTTCGGCCCCGGCGTCAACGGACCGCTCACCGTCGCCGCACACCTGGACGGCGCCGACGACCGGCTCGCGATGGACGCCCTGCCGGCCACCCTGCGCACGGTCGACGGGGTGGCCTGGGCCCACCCGGTGACGTACAACGCCGGAGGCGACACCGCGTACATCACCGTCGTCCCCGACTCGGCCCCGCAGTCCCGCGCGACCAGCGACCTCGTGGAGCGGCTGCGTACGGACGTCCTGCCGAAGGCCGCCGACAACACCTCGCTGGAGACCCATGTGGGCGGGGTCACGGCCAGCTACGACGACTTCGCGCAGATCATCATCGGCAAGCTGCCGCTGTTCATCGGCGTCGTCATAGGGCTCGGCTGCCTGCTCCTGCTGCTGGCCTTCCGGTCCGTCGGCATCCCGCTGAAGGCGGCGGCGATGAACGTCGCGGCGGTCGCCTCGTCGTTCGGCGTCGTCGTCGCGATCTTCCAGTGGGGCTGGGGCAGCGAGCTGCTGGGCCTCGGCAGCCCGGGCCCCATCGAACCCTTCCTGCCGGTGATCATGGTCTCCGTGCTCTTCGGCCTCTCCATGGACTACCAGGTCTTCCTGGTCGGCCGGATGTACGAGGAGTGGCTGGAGACCCGCGACAACCGGCGCGCGGTCCGGGTGGGCCTCGCCGAGACGAGCCGGGTGATCAACTCGGCCGCCGTGATCATGATCTCGGTGTTCCTCGCCTTCGTCCTCAGCGGCGACCGCGTCATCGCGATGTTCGGCATCGCCCTCGCGGCGGCCGTCGCGCTGGACGCCTTCGTGCTGCGCACCCTGCTCGTCCCGGCCCTCATGCACCTGCTGGGCGGCGCCAACTGGTGGCTCCCCGGCTGGCTGGAGCGCCGGCTGCCCCGCCTCAGCATCGAGCCGCCGGACCGCCCGGTGGTGCGGGTGCCGGTGCCGGGTGTGCGGACGTACGAGGACGAGCCGGCCGAGCGCGTCCACTGACCGCACGCCGGGCCGACGGAGCACGTTAAGGGGCCTCTCATCTGAGGCACCTAGCGTGCGCCGCATGAACCGCACCACGCCCGCGACCGTCACCGACGGCGAGAAGACGACCGACGAGCCGACCGAGACCACGGAGACGACCGAGAAGACCGACCGCGCCGTCGCGGAGAACCCGGAACCGCGGGACCAGGACGAGACGACCCCGGCGGACGAGCCGGAAGTCGTCGAGGAGACCGACGACGACGCCGACGAGGAGACCTCCGGGGGGCTCGCCGCCGCCTCCGCCGCCGTCGTCTCCGCCGGACTCGGCGTCGTCGGGCTCACCGGCGCCTGGAGCGGCCGGGTCGCCGCCGAGCGCGAGACCCTGATCGGCCAGATCAAGACCTCGTCCGGCGGCTCGGCCGCCCAGCAGATCAACGAGATCTACGGCGACGCCTGGCACTCCACCGCCCTGGTGAACGGCCTCTTCGGCCTCGTCGCCCTGCTGGTCGGCACCTACGTCCTGGTCCGGCCCGCGTTCGGCGCCCCGGCCCGGCAGCCGCAGGCCGGCTGGGTCCGCGCCGTCGCCCGGGGCGGCATCGCCCTCGGCACCCTCGGCGTACTGATCTCCATAGCCATGTACTTCGACCTCATCGTCGCCCTGCCCACTGCGGGCGGCTAGAGCGGCTAGGACGGTTCCGGGGCTCCGGCACCACGGACTAAGGCATGTCCGGGCGGTTTCACCGGTCCTAGGGGTGCTACGGCCCCGGACCTAAGGCGCCCGTACGCCACAGATGCGGAACACGCCCGATGTGGCGCACCCCCCTGGGGGACGAGAGTGGTGGCACGGCGGAGGAACTGCCGCCACCGAGGCCCGCAAGGACCCTCAACCCAGGGGGACATCCCATGTTCGAGTACGAACTCCACAAGGTCATGCACGCCGAACTCCTGCGCCGCGCCGACCTCCAGCGCCTCGCCGGCGAAGCGACCCGCGCCCGCCGCGTCACGCGCCGCGCCGCCCGCCGGACCGCACGCCAGGAGGCGGAGAGGCCGGTGAGTACCAGCGGCGTACGGGACCGGTTCACGCACGCCGCGTAAGGCGGCGGAAGTGGACCGGGGCCGGGGGCCGTTCGGCCCACGGCAAATTCCGTCCGCACGGTCGGACCCGTGTGCGATGCTCGCCCACGTGGAGACCAGGTCAGTCAGCCCCGTGTTCGTCGGCCGCACCGGCGAACTCAACTCGCTCACCGGCGCGCTCACCCGCGCCACCAAGGAACCCTCCGGCCCCGCCGGAGGGTTCTCCGGCGCGCCCCAGGCCCTGCTCATCGGCGGCGAGGCCGGCGTCGGCAAGACCCGCCTCGTCGAGGAGTTCCTCGCCCTCGCCGCCCGCCGTGACGCCGTCGTCGCCGTCGGCGGCTGCGTGGAGATCGGCGCCGACGGCCTGCCGTACGCCCCCTTCTCCACCGCCCTGCGCGCCCTGCGCCGCGCCCTGCCCGACGAGATGGCCGCCGCCTGCGCCGGCCAGGAGGGCGAACTGGCCCGGCTCCTCCCCGAGCTCGGCGAGACCGGCCGCGACGGCAACGACGAGCTCGGCACCGCCCGCCTCTTCGAACTGACCGTCCGGCTCCTGGAACGGATCTCCGCCGACCGGGCCGTCGTCCTCGTCCTGGAGGACCTGCACTGGGCGGACTCCTCCACCCGCCACCTCCTCGCCTACCTCTTCCGCACCCTGCGCAGCGGCCGCCTCGTCGTCGTCGGCACCTACCGCGCCGACGACATCCACCGCCGCCACCCCCTGCGCCCCCTCCTCGCGGAGATCGACCGGCTCCGCACGGTCCGCCGCATCGAACTCTCCCGGTTCACCCGCTCCGAGGTCCGCCGCCAGCTCGCCGGCATCCTCGCGGACACCCCCGACCCCGCCCTGGTGGACGAGATATTCGAGCGCTCCGACGGCAACGCCTTCTTCGTGGAGGAGCTGGCCTGCATCCTGGAGTGCGGCGACGGGGACGGCGACGGCCTGCCCGACTCGCTGCGCGACCTCCTCCTCGTCCGGGTCGAGACCCTGTCCCCGGACGCCCAGAAGGTCGCCCGGATCGTCGCCGAGGGCGGCTCCGCCGTCGAGTACGAACTGCTCGCCGCCGTCGCCGGACTCAGCGAGGACGACCTCATCGCCGCGCTGCGCACCGCCGTCGGCGCCAACCTGCTCCTGACCACCCCCGAGGGCGACGGCTACCGCTTCCGCCACTCCCTGGTCCGCGAGGCCGTCAGCGACGACCTGCTCCCCGGCGAGCGCTCCCGCCTCAACCGGCGGTACGCACAGGCGCTGGAGGCCGACCCCGCCCTCGTCCCCGCCGACGAGCGCGCGACCCGCCTCGCCAGCTACTGGTACGGCGCGCACGACGCCGCCAAGGCGCTGCCCGCCGTCCTCAAGGCATCGGTCCGGGCCCGCCGCCGCAACGCCTACGCCGAGCAGCTGCGCCTCCTCGAACGGGCCTTGGAGCTGTGGGACGACGTCCCCGAGGACGTCCGCCGCACCCTGCGCCCCATCGACTACGCCGAGGTCTACCCGACCTGCGGGCGGGACGCCTCGACCCCGCTGACCTATCTCGACCTGATGGCCGAGGCCACCGTCGCCGCCCGCCTCGGCGGAGAGCGCGAACGGGCCTTCGCCGTCTGCAAGAAGGCCCTGCGCCTCCTGGAGGGCGAGGACGACGCGCTGCGCGCCGCCTGGTTCTGGGTCCAGCGCTCCCGCCTCGTCCAGGACCTGACGCGCGGCGACGGCTGGGAGGAGCTGGCCACCGCCGAGCGGCTGGTCCGGGGCCTGCCCCCGTCGAAGGTGCACGCCTTCGTCCTGATGCTGGTGGCCGGCTGGGGCGCCCTGCACCGCCCCGGCGCCGAGACCCTGGCCGCCGCCGAACGGGCCGTGGAGTACGCCCAGCTCGTCGGCGACGAGTACATCGGGCTGCACGCCCGGCTCACCCGGGGCTGGCTCAACGCGGACGCGGGCGCCGTGGACGAGGGCATCGCCGAGATGTACACCGTGCGCGACCGGGCCGACGAGCTCGGCCTCATCGACATCATGGGCCGGGCCAGCATCAACCTGCCCTCCACGCTGGAGGCCATGGGCCGCTCCCTGGAAGCGGTGGCCGCCGCCGACCACGGCATCCGCATCTGCCACGAGCACGGAGTCGCGGACATGGAGGCGTGGGTCCGTACCAACCAGGCGATGTCGCTGTTCTCGCTGGGCCGCTGGGACGAGGCCGCGGCCACCACGGAGGCCGCCGCCCGCAAGTCGCTGTCCCGCAAGTCCCAGGGGCTGGTCGCCTCCCGCCGTACCGAACTCGCCGTCGCTCGGGGCGACCTCGCCGAGGCCGAACGGCAACTCGCGCTGACCCGGCGCTGCTTCGGCTCCAGCGACCCCCAGCCCCAGCACTTCATCAACCCCGTACGCCACGCCATCCAGATCGCCGTGCGGCAGGGCCGGCTGCCCGAGGCACGCGCCGCCTTCGAAGCACAGGCCGCCGAGGGCTTCCCCACCGGCACCCAGCGCTACGCCTTCCCCATGCTGCACGCCGTCGCGGCGGCCGAGGCCGACGCACGGGGCCTGCCCGCCACCGAGCCGGGCCGCCCCGCCGTCCTCGGCCTGGTCCGCAGCCACCTCAAGCGGCTGCCGGTCCTCGTCCCGGTCTGGTCCGCCTACGCCCTTTTGGTCGAGGCGGAGCTGGCCAGGGCCGAGGGCACCGACACCCCGGACCACTGGGAGGGCGCCGCCCGGGCGTTCACCCCGCTGCACCGTCCGTACGAGCTTGCGCAGATCCACCACCGCTGGGCGGAGGCGCTGCTCGTCGCCTCCGGTGACCGGGCCGCCGCCACCGGGCTGCTGCGCGACGCGCACACCACCGCCGTCCGGCTCGGGGCCCGCCCGCTCACCGAGACCATCGAGCTGCTGGCCGGCCGCGCCCGCATCGCCCTGGCCGGGACGGGCGGCGAGGCCGAGGAGATCCCGGCCGCGGTCGTCGTCCCGGACGAGCCCGGGCCCGCCCGGGACCCCTCCGACGAGCAACTGCGGGCCGCCGCGGCCGCGGTGGAGTCCTTCGGGCTGACCCCGCGCGAGCAGGACGTCCACCGGCTGGTCGCGGCGGGCCTCACCAACCGCCGGATCGCCGAGGAGCTGTACATCTCGCCGAAGACCGCGAGCGTCCACGTCTCCAACATCCTGGCCAAGCTGGGTGTGACCGGCCGGGGCGAGGCAGCGGCCCTGGCCCACCGGCTGCGGCTCTACCCGGTGCCCGAGCACCGGTGAGGCGTCCGGCGGCTACCTGACCTGCACCAGCAGGATCTTGTCGTCGCCGGGCTTCGGCGTGCCCCGGCTGTCCGTCTCGCTCGTGACCAGCCACAGCTTGTCGCCGCCCGCCGCGAGCACCGTGCGCAGCCGGCCGTACTCGCCCTCCAGGAACGCCTGCGGGTCCGCCAGGGGCTCGTCGGCGGCCCCGTCCTCGCGGGAGAGCGGGATGCGCCACAGCCGTTCGCCCCGCAGCCCGGCCATCCAGATCGAGCCCTTGACGTACGCGATGCCGCTCGGCGACGCCTCGGAGGTCTTCCACTGCGCGACCGGGTCGTGGAAGCCCTTCTGGTGCGCGGTGCCCTCGACGTCCGGCCAGCCGTAGTTGCCGCCCGGCTCGATCAGATTCAGCTCGTCCCAGGTGTCCTGGCCGAACTCGGAGGCCCACAGCCGCTTCTCCGCGTCCCAGGCGAGGCCCTGGACATTGCGGTGCCCGTACGAATACACCACGGAGTCGGCCTCCGGGTTGCCGTGCAGCGGCTCGCCGTCGGGCGTCATCCGCAGGATCTTGCCCGCCAGGGACTTCTGGTCCTGGGCCCGGCCGTCGTCGCCGGTCTCGCCCGTGCCCGCGTACAGCGCGCGGTCCGGGCCGAAGGCGATCCGGCCGCCGTTGTGGATCTGCCCCTTGGGGATGCCGCGCAGGATGGTGTCCGGGGCGCCGAGCAGCTGCCCGGGCGAGCCGTTCTCGTCGTAGATCATGCGGGCGATGCGGTTGTCCGACGCGGTGGTGAAGTACGCGTACACCTGGTGGTCCGTGCCGAAGTCGGGCGATACGGCGAGGCCGAGCAACCCGCCCTCACCGGCCGGGGCGACCCCGGGGACTGTGCCGAGGAGCTTCTTCTTGCCGGTCTTCGCGTCGATCCGGGTGATCGTGCCCTTGTCCCGGGAGCCCACCAGGAGGTCGCCGCCGGGGAGCGCGGCGAGCCCCCAAGGGGACTTCAGCCCCTCGGTGAGCGTCGAGACCACCTTCGCCGAGCCCTTGGCGGGGGGCTGGTCGGCCGGGGGGCGCGAGACGGACGGCGACGGGGAGGGGGACCCGGTGGCCGAGGCGGAGGGGGAGTGGGCCGGTGAACTCGCGCCCGCCGGACTCCCCGCGCCCCCCTCGGAGCTGCACCCGGCGGCCATCAGAAGGGCGCCGGCCGCCAGCACGGCCACCGCGCCCCGCCGCGCCCCCGGGCCGCCCCGGCCGTGCCCCGTAAGCCTCTCGGGCCCCTGCACTGATCCCACCACCACACCTGTCCCTTCAACGGCCGCCTGTCCCCCGTTCTTACACCGATGCCGCCCGGGCCGGGGCGCTTTCCGGACCGGTGTCTAGTCCCAGGACTCGCGCGGCGCCGGCAGGCGGTCGATCTCCGCCAGGTCGCGTTCGGTCAGGGTCAGCCCGGCCGCGCCCGCGTTCTCCACCGCCCAGTCCGCCCGCTTCGTGCCGGGCACCGGCACCACCTGGGGCCCCTGGTGCAGCACCCAGGCCAGGGCCACCTGCGCGGGCGTCGCCCCGTGCCGCTCGGCGACCCGGCGCAGGCCCACCACCAACGGCTGGTTCGCCGCCATCATCTCGGCCGTGAACCGGGGATGCCGGGCCCGCAGATCCTCCGGCTCGAAGCCCTGGCCCGGCGTCAGCGTCCCCGTGAGGAAGCCGTTTCCCAGCGGCATCGCGGCCAGGAAGCCCACGCCCCGGTCCGCGCACCACGGCAGCAGCGACTCCAGCGCCTGCGGCGACCACACCGAGAGCTCCGCCTGCACCGCGCTGACCGGGAAGACCTGCTGCACCCGCTCCAGCTGCCGGATCGTTCCGTCGTGCATCCGGGAACCCGGCCGCCGCGACGCCCGCGCACCGACCGCGCACAGCCCCAGCGCCCGCACCTTCCCCGCGCCCACCAGCTCCGCCATCGCGCCCCAGGTCTCCTCGACGGGCACCTCGGGGTCGGCGCGGTGGAGCTGGTAGAGGTCGATCACATCGGTCTGGAGCCGCCGCAGCGAGGCGTCGCAGGCCCTGCGCACGTACCCCGGCCTGCCATTGGCCACGATGTGCTGATCACCCACCAGGAGCCCGCACTTGGTGGACACGAACGCCTCCGAGCGCCGCCCCTTGAGCGCCCGCCCCACCAGCAGCTCATTGGTGAAGGGGCCGTACATGTCGGCGGTGTCGAGCAGATCGACGCCCGCGTCCAGCGCCGCGTGCACCGCCCGCAGCGCACGGTCGCCCCGCTGCTGCGAGGCGCTGTACGCCCAGCTCATCGGCATGCAGCCGAGACCGACCGCACCCACGGCGAGCGCCGCCGCACCGAGACTCCTGCGCTCCAACTCCCGAACCCCTCCTCGCACCGCCCAACAACCTAACCTCTGCGTCCCGGAGGGCTTCGCATAGCCTCCTGGCCATGACTTCCACCACGCACTCCGCCCCCGCCCCCGAGGTCTGGCTGCCCCTCCCGGCCGACGGGATCGACGGGCTTCCCGAGGGCCTGACGTACCACTTCTGGGACGGCGGGAAGGACTACCCGGCCGACCCCGCCGACTGCGCCTACTACGTCGTCCCCTACATGAAGGGCATGGAGGTCGCGGTCCGCCCGCTCGGTGCGATGAGCCGCGTCCAGGTCGTGCAGACGCTGTCGGCGGGCACCGACCACGTCGAGCCGGGCCTCGCCGGACTCCACGCGGGCGTGCGGGTGTGCAACGCCCAGGGCGTCCACGAGGCGTCCACCGCCGAACTGACCCTCGCGCTGATCCTGGCCTCGCTGCGCGGGTTCCCCGGCTTCGTGCACGGCCAGGACGACGAGGAGTGGCGGTCCGGCTTCTACCCGGCGCTCGCCGACAAGTCCGTGCTGATCGTCGGCTACGGATCGATCGGCTCGGCCATCGAGGACCGGCTCGCGCCGTTCGAGTGCGCGCGGGTCGCACGCGTCGCGCGCTCCGCACGGACAACCGCACGCGGCCCCGTACACACACTCGACGACCTGCCGGCCCTGCTGCCCGAGGCCGATGTGGTCATCCTCTCCACCCCGTTGAACCCCTCCACGCAGGGGCTGGTGGGCGCGGAGTTCCTCGCCGCGATGCGTGACGGGGCGCTCCTGGTCAACGTCGCACGGGGCGGAGTGGTCGACACCAAGGCCCTGTTGTCCGAACTCGAGTCCGGCAGGCTGCACGCCGCCCTCGACGTCACGGACCCGGAACCGCTGCCTTCCGGCCATCCCCTCTGGCATGCTCCGAACGTCCTCATCACGCCGCACGTCGGCGGCAGCACCTCCGCGTTCCTGCCGCGCGCCAAGCGGCTGATCGCCGGACAGCTCACCCGCTTCGCCGCGGGACAGCCGCTGGACAACGTCGTACGCACCACCGGGTGACCACACAACGAGCACATTCGGCTCCCCTCCGTGGCCACAACACCGCAGGTAGTCACGGAGAGTAGAGGGACTATGTCCCTGAGTGACGAGTCTGGTGTATCGTCCCGAAAGGGGTGTCGCGCCGTGGCAGGGACGGCGCCGGGGAGCCAGCCACACGCGAGGGGGCGACGGGCGATGGACGGCCGATGGGCGAACGATCCGACACGACGGAGCCGGCGACGGCGCGCGGAGGGCCCGGTGAGCCGGCGCCGCAGCCGGCCGGGCACCTCGGGAGGGCCGCGGTGAGCGCCCCGGTGAGCACCCGCGGAGCGTTCCTCGCCCGGCAGTCCGGGACCGGCCGCACCTCCGCGCTGCTCCCGCAGCTCGCCCTCGGCCTCGTCTGCGGCGGTTACGCGGTGGGCGCGGCCACCGGCTGGGGCTCGGCCCAGCTCGCCCTGTTCATGGGGGACTTCGGCCTCAGCGCCGCCGCCCTCGCCGCCGCAGTCTCCTGCTTCCTCTTCGCCCGCGTCGCCGACCCGCGATTCCGCCCGGCCTGGCTGCTGTTCGCGCTCTCCTCGCTGATGGCGGCCGGCGGCAACGCCGTCTGGGGCTGGTACGAGTGCGTGCGCGAGGTCCGGGTCCCGAGCCCGTCCCCCGCCGACGTCTTCTTCCTCTGCTTCGCGCCGCCCGCCATCGTCGGACTCCTCGTCCTC
Source organism: Streptomyces sp. NPDC097595 (assembly GCF_044761525.1). Classification (NCBI taxonomy): domain Bacteria; kingdom Bacillati; phylum Actinomycetota; class Actinomycetes; order Kitasatosporales; family Streptomycetaceae; genus Streptomyces; species Streptomyces sp. NPDC097595. The sequence goes on from NZ_JBIWCN010000002.1 coordinate 275,910, forward strand.
GCCAAGCGGCCCGTCACCCGCGCCGGCTGGGTCTGCCTGGCCCTCGACTCCTGGCTGATCGGCGGTTCGCTGCTCACCCTGTCCTGGAGCCTCGCCCTCGCCCACACCGCGCACGTCGCGGACATCGAGGGCGACAGCGTGGCCCGCGCCGCGCTCTCGCTCGCCTACCCGCTGCTCGACATCGTGCTCGTCTCGATGGTCCTCGCCCTGCACTTCCGGCGCTCCAGCGTCAACCGCGCCGCGGTGAACACCGCCATCGCCGCGCTCGCCCTGACCGTGCTGTGCGACGCCCTGTTCACCTCGCCGCTGCTCCGCCAGACCTACCACTCCGGCCAGTTGCTCGACGCCGGCTGGTTCGCCGGCTCGCTGCTCCTCGCGTACGCCCCCTGGGGCGCCGCGCGCGACGCGGACAACGCTGTCCAGGCCGAGGACGAGCGCGCGGACCCGGCCGCCCCGGGCGCCGCCGGCCGCCCCATCGCCGGCTCCCTGGCCGCGCTGACCCCGTATCTCGCCGCGGCCGTCTGCACCCTGGGCATCCTGTACAACGTGATCGAGGGCCGCCGGGTGGACCGCGTCGTCGTGCTCACCGGGTGCACGGTGGTCCTCGCCCTCGTCGTCCGCCAGGGCATCATGCTCCTCGACAACATCGCCCTCACCCAGGAACTGGCGCAGAAGGAGAACCACTTCCGCTCCCTGGTGCAGGGCTCCAGCGACGTCATCATGATCGCCGCCCCCAGTGGCGTCCTGCGCTACGTCAGCCCCGCCGCCGCCGGTGTCTACGGGCGCGAAGCGGACGAGCTGGTCGGCGCCGAGCTGTCCTCGATCATCCACCCCGACGACCTCGGCCGCGTCGTCCACGAGGTCCGCCGCTTCCTCGCCGCCCCGCCCGGCGAGGAGCCCACCACCCGCATCGAGTGCCGCTTCCGGTCCGGCTCCGGCGACTGGCTCAACGTCGAGTCCACCGTCAACCGGCACCAGGGCGGCCTGATCCTCAACAGCCGGGACGTCACCGAACGCGTCCGCCTCCAGGCCCAGTTGCAGCACAACGCCGAGCACGACCCGCTCACCGACCTGCCCAACCGGGCCCTGTTCACCTCCCGGGTCCGCCAAGCGCTCTCCGGCCGCCGCGCCGGGGACGCGGGCACCGCCGTCCTCTTCATCGACCTGGACGGCTTCAAGGCGGCCAACGACCGGCTCGGCCACCAGGCGGGCGACGAACTGCTCGTCCAGGCCGCCCGCCGCCTCCACGAGTCCGTCCGCTCCGGGGACACCGCCGCCCGCCTCGGGGGCGACGAGTTCGCCGCCCTCATCGTCGGCGACGCCGGCCGCGAGCAGGACGCCCGCGAGTGCCAGGTCCACGAGATCGCCGACCGGCTGCGCCTCACGCTCTCCGAGCCGTACCGCGTCGGCGACGGCGAGGTCCGGGTCACCGCCTCCATCGGCGTCGCCTTCGCCGAGCCCGGCATCACCCCCAACGACCTCATGCGCAACGCGGACCTCGCCATGTACCGCGCCAAGGCCGGCGGCAAGAACCGCGTCGAGCTGTACGCCCCGCAGATGCAGGCCGACGTGGTCCGCCGCTCCGAGCTGGCGACCCGGCTGCGCGGCGCCCTGCGCGACGGCGAGTTCGCGCTCCTCCACCAGCCCGTGGTGCACCTCGCCACCGGCCGGGTCGCCGCCGTCGCCGCCCAGGCCCGCTGGCGCTCCGCCCAGGGCATCCTGTTCACGCCCGCCGAGTTCCTGAGGATCTCCGAGGACGGCGACCGCACCGCCGAGCTCGGCCGCTGGCTCCTCGAAGAGGCCGTCGAGCAGGCCGCCGACCGGGCCAGGGCCGGCCACCGGACCGCGGTCTCCGTCCGCCTCCCGGCCCGCCGGCTGCTCGACCGGAGCTTCCCGGCCGGCTCCGTCGAGGCGCTGCTCACGCGCTACGGGCTGCCCTCCGGGGCGCTGATGATCGAGGTGGCGGACAGCGACCCCCGGGTCCCCTTCGAGGACCTGGAACAGCGCCTGGCCGCGCTGCGCCGGCTGGGCGTCCGGATCGCGCTCGACGGCTTCGGCAGCGGTTACGCCGCGATCAACGCCCTGCGCCGCCTCCCCATCGACGTGCTCAAGCTGGACCGGGGCCTGGTGGAGGGCGTCGTGGAGTCGGCCCGGCTGCACAAGATCACCAGCGGGCTGCTCAGGATCGCCTGCGACCTCGGCATGCAGTCCGTGGCCGACGGCGTGGACGTCCCGGAGCAGGTCCTCGCCCTGCGCGCCATGGGCTGTACGCACGGCCAGGGCGCGGCCTTCTCGGGGCCGCTGGACGAGTACCGGCTGCGCCGCGCCCTGGTCCGGGGCACCTTCCCGGTGCCCGCCGGGGTGCCCGCGCAGAAGGTCCTCACGGGCGGCGCGATCCCGTCGCTCAGCCGCTCACATGGTGAGACACCCGTCCCACCCACTTGACACTCCGCGTGCGTCGGAGAGAGGGTCAATGCCATGCGCACCCGAATTCTCGTACTTGGAAAGCGCGTCGGCTGAAGCAGAGTCCCTCCATGACACTCTGCGGACCGCACCGGCGCGCTCCCCTCGCTTGCCTCACGGCACGAGGGGTTTTTTGTTGCACCGGACCAGGCAAAACGTCGTAAAACACTCGCAAAAAACCTCAGCTTCGAGAAGAGAATGCCGATGACCGAGCAGGCCACCGGGGCCCACCATCCCCAGCCGCGGGCCCGTACCGGCGGATCCCCCTCCGCCACCGTTGAGCACGTCACGGGTGCGCAGTCCCTCATCCGCTCCCTCGAAGAGGTGGGCGCCGACACGGTATTCGGTCTTCCCGGCGGCTGCATTCTCCCGGCGTACGACCCGCTGATGGACTCCACCCGGGTCCGCCACATCCTGGTCCGGCACGAGCAGGGCGCGGGTCACGCGGCCACCGGGTACGCGCAGGCCACCGGCAAGGTCGGCGTCTGCATGGTCACCTCGGGTCCCGGCGCCACCAACCTCGTCACCCCGATCGCCGACGCGGCCATGGACTCGGTGCCGATGGTCGCGATCACCGGTCAGGTGGCCTCCGGCGCCATCGGTACCGACGCCTTCCAGGAAGCGGACATCTGCGGCATCACCATGCCGATCACGAAGCACAACTTCCTGGTCACCCGCGCCGAGGACATCGCGCACACGATCGCCGAGGCGTTCCACATCGCCTCCACCGGCCGCCCGGGCCCGGTCCTGGTCGACATCGCCAAGGACGCGCTCCAGTCGAAGACCACCTTCAGCTGGCCGCCGGTCATGGACCTGCCCGGCTACCGCCCGGTGACCAAGCCGCACGCCAAGCAGATCCGCGAGGCCGCCAAGCTCATCACCCAGGCCAAGCGCCCGGTGCTCTACGTGGGCGGCGGCGTGATCAAGGCCGGGGCCACCGCCGAACTCAAGGTGCTGGCCGAGCTGACCGGAGCGCCCGTCACCACCACCCTGATGGCGCTCGGCTCCTTCCCCGACAGCCACCCGCTGCACGTGGGAATGCCCGGGATGCACGGTGCGGTCACCGCCGTCACCGCGCTCCAGAAGGCCGACCTGATCGTCGCCCTCGGCGCCCGCTTCGACGACCGCGTCACCGGCAAGCTCGACAGCTTCGCCCCGTACGCCAAGATCGTCCACGCGGACATCGACCCGGCGGAGATCGGCAAGAACCGCGCCGCCGACGTCCCGATCGTGGGCGACGCCCGCGAGGTCATCGCCGACCTCGTCCAGGCCGTCCAGGCCGAGCACACCGAGGGCAACACCGGCGACTACAGCGCGTGGTGGAAGGACCTCAACCGCTGGCGCGAGACCTACCCGCTCGGCTACGACCTCCCCGAGGACGGCAGCCTCTCGCCGCAGCAGGTCATCCAGCGCATCGGCGAGCTCGCCCCGCCGGACACGATCTTCGCCGCGGGCGTCGGCCAGCACCAGATGTGGGCCTCGCACTTCATCCAGTACGAGCAGCCCGCCACCTGGCTCAACTCCGGCGGCGCCGGGACCATGGGCTACGCGGTCCCGGCCGCGATGGGCGCCAAGGCCGGCATGCCCGACCGCACGGTCTGGGCGATCGACGGCGACGGCTGCTTCCAGATGACCAATCAGGAGCTCACCACCTGCGCCCTGAACAACATCCCGGTCAAGATCGCCATCATCAACAACGGCGCGCTCGGGATGGTCCGCCAGTGGCAGACCCTGTTCTACAACCAGCGGTACTCCAACACCGTGCTGCACGCGGGCCCGGACGGCGAGACCCCGCCGAACAAGGGCACCCGCATCCCGGACTTCGTGAAGCTGAGCGAGGCCATGGGCTGCCACGCGATCCGCTGCGAGGACCCGGCCGACCTGGACAAGGTCATCGCCGAGGCCAACGCGATCAACGACCGCCCGGTCGTCATCGACTTCATCGTCCACGAGGACGCCATGGTGTGGCCGATGGTCGCCGCCGGCACCTCCAACGACGAGGTCATGGCCGCCCGTGGCGTCCGCCCCGACTTCGGCGACAACGAAGACGACTGAGAGACAGAGAGAGACCGACTTCATGTCCACCAAGCACACGCTCTCCGTCCTGGTCGAGAACAAGCCGGGTGTCCTGGCCCGGATCACCGCCCTGTTCTCCCGCCGCGGCTTCAACATCGACTCGCTCGCGGTCGGCACCACCGAACACCCCGACATCTCGCGCATCACCATCGTCGTGAATGTCGACGACCTGCCCCTGGAGCAGGTCACCAAGCAGCTCAACAAGCTGGTCAACGTCCTCAAGATCGTCGAACTCGAGCCGTCCGCTGCGATCCAGCGCGAGCTCGTCCTGGTGAAGGTCCGCGCCGACAGCGAGACCCGCTCCCAGATCGTCGAGATCGTCCAGCTGTTCCGCGCCAAGACCGTCGACGTCTCGCCCGAGGCCGTCACGATCGAGGCGACCGGCGGCGCCGACAAGCTGGAGGCGATGCTCAAGATGCTGGAGCAGTACGGCATCAAGGAGCTCGTCCAGTCCGGCACCATCGCCATAGGGCGCGGCGCGCGCTCGATCACCGACCGTTCCCTGCGCGCCCTCGACCGCTCGGCGTAAACCATCCCGAGGTCCCGCCGCGCCGCTCGTATGGCGAGACCCGAAAACTTCATCGACGCACCCCGCCGTACGGTGGGACGCAACACCTGCACACCAAGGAGAAGACCCAGTGGCCGAGCTGTTCTACGACGACGATGCCGACCTGTCCATCATCCAGGGCCGCAAGGTCGCGGTCATCGGCTACGGCAGCCAGGGCCACGCCCACGCGCTGTCGCTGCGTGACTCGGGTGTCGACGTCCGTGTCGGTCTGCACGAGGGTTCCAAGTCCAAGGCCAAGGCCGAGGAGCAGGGCCTGCGCGTGGTGACCCCGTCCGAGGCCGCCGCCGAGGCCGACGTCATCATGATCCTCGTCCCGGACCCGATCCAGGCCCAGGTCTACGAGGAGTCCATCAAGGACAACCTCAAGAAGGGCGACGCGCTGTTCTTCGGCCACGGCCTGAACATCCGCTTCGACTTCATCAAGCCGCCGGCCGACGTCGACGTCTGCATGGTCGCCCCCAAGGGCCCGGGCCACCTGGTCCGCCGCCAGTACGAGGAGGGCCGCGGCGTTCCGTGCATCGTGGCCGTCGAGCAGGACGCCACGGGCAACGGCCTGGCGCTCGCCCTCTCGTACGCCAAGGGCATCGGCGGCACCCGGGCCGGCGTCATCAAGACGACCTTCACCGAGGAGACCGAGACCGACCTCTTCGGCGAGCAGGCCGTCCTCTGCGGTGGCACCGCCGCCCTGGTGAAGGCCGGTTTCGAGACCCTGACCGAGGCCGGTTACCAGCCGGAGATCGCGTACTTCGAGTGCCTGCACGAGCTGAAGCTCATCGTGGACCTCATGTACGAGGGCGGCCTGGAGAAGATGCGCTGGTCCATCTCGGAGACCGCCGAGTGGGGCGACTACGTCACCGGCCCGCGCATCATCACGGACGCCACCAAGGCCGAGATGAAGAAGGTTCTCGCCGAGATCCAGGACGGCACCTTCGCCAAGAACTGGATGGCCGAGTACCACAACGGCCTGCCCAAGTACAACGAGTACAAGAAGGCCGACGAGAACCACCTCCTGGAGACCACCGGCCGTGAGCTGCGCAAGCTCATGAGCTGGGTCAACGACGAGGACGCGTAACGCCCCGGCGCCGGGGGCGGGGTCAGTCCCGCCCCCGGCGCCCACGCACTCGTGCGGGTGATCCTTCCGAAGGGGCGCTGATCGGGGTCTCGCGCATGACTACACTGCTCCACATATACGCGTCAGGCCCACAGTGTCGTGCGTCTTCCACGCGGCAAGCCCCTCCACGCCTGCGGCCGTCGGGACGGCCGTCCGCACTGGATCTGTGAGGACTCACGTGAGCTCGAAACCTGTCGTACTCATCGCTGAAGAGCTGTCGCCCGCCACGGTGGACGCCCTGGGCCCGGACTTCGAGATCCGGCACTGCAACGGCGCGGACCGCGCCGAGCTCCTCCCCGCCATCGCCGATGTCGACGCCATCCTGGTGCGCTCCGCCACCAAGGTCGACGCCGAGGCCATCGCCGCCGCGAAGAAGCTGAAGGTCGTCGCCCGCGCGGGCGTCGGTCTGGACAACGTCGACGTCTCCGCCGCCACCAAGGCCGGCGTCATGGTCGTGAACGCCCCGACCTCCAACATCGTCACCGCCGCCGAGCTGGCCTGCGGTCTGCTCGTGGCCACCGCCCGCCACATCCCGCAGGCCAACACCGCCCTGAAGAACGGCGAGTGGAAGCGCTCGAAGTACACCGGCGTCGAGCTGAGCGAGAAGACCCTCGGCGTCGTCGGCCTCGGCCGCATCGGCGTCCTGGTCGCCCAGCGCATGTCCGCCTTCGGCATGAAGATCGTCGCCTACGACCCCTACGTGCAGCCGGCGCGCGCCGCGCAGATGGGCGTCAAGCTCCTCTCCCTGGACGAGCTCCTTGAGGTGGCCGACTTCATCACCGTGCACCTCCCGAAGACCCCGGAGACGCTGGGCCTGATCGGCGACGAGGCGCTGCACAAGGTGAAGCCCACGGTGCGCATCGTCAACGCCGCGCGCGGCGGCATCGTGGACGAGGAGGCGCTCGCCTCCGCGCTCAAGGAGGGCCGCGTCGCCGGCGCCGGCCTCGACGTGTACGCGAAGGAGCCCTGCACGGACTCCCCGCTCTTCCAGTTCGACCAGGTCGTCTGCACCCCGCACCTCGGCGCCTCCACCGACGAGGCCCAGGAGAAGGCGGGCATCGCGGTCGCCAAGTCGGTGCGCCTCGCGCTCGCCGGTGAGCTCGTCCCGGACGCGGTCAACGTCCAGGGCGGCGTCATCGCCGAGGACGTGCGCCCGGGCCTCCCGCTCGCCGAGAAGCTGGGCCGGATCTTCACCGCACTGGCCGGCGAGGTCGCCGCCCGCCTCGACGTCGAGGTGTACGGCGAGATCACCCAGCACGACGTCAAGGTGCTCGAACTCTCCGCGCTCAAGGGCGTGTTCGAGGACGTCGTGGACGAGACCGTGTCCTATGTGAACGCTCCGCTGTTCGCCCAGGAGCGCGGGGTCGAGGTCCGCCTCACCACCAGCTCCGAGTCGCCCGAGCACCGCAATGTGGTCACCGTCCGGGGCACCCTCTCCGACGGCCAGGAGGTGGCGGTCTCCGGCACGCTGGCCGGTCCCAAGCACCTCCAGAAGATCGTCGCGATCGGTGAGCACGACGTGGACCTGGCGCTCGCCGACCACATGATCGTGCTCCGTTACGACGACCGCCCCGGCGTCGTCGGCACGGTCGGCCGCATCCTGGGCGAGGCCGGTCTGAACATCGCGGGCATGCAGGTCTCCCGCGCCGACGTGGGCGGCGAGGCGCTCGTCGTCCTCACCGTGGACGACGACGTCCCGGCGGCCGTGCTGACCGAGATCTCCTCGGAGATCGGCGCCGCGTCGGCCCGCTCGGTGAACCTCACCGACTGACCTCGGGTCTCACGAGTCCCACCCGTACCCGGTATGTAGACACGTGTCTTACACAAATGTCTGCATGCCGGGTACGCTGCTGTCATGGGACATCGTGAGGATCTGCTCGAAGGCGCCAAGCGCTGCCTGCTGGAGAAGGGGTACGCGCGCACCACGGCGCGCGACATCGTGGCCGCGTCGGGCACGAATCTCGCCTCCATCGGCTACCACTACGGCTCCAAGGACGCGCTGCTCAACCTCGCCTTCCTCAGGCTGACGGAGGCGTGGGGCGATCTCGCGACCAGGGAGGCCGAGGGGGAGCGGGAGGCGGAGACGCCGGCCGCCCCGCTCGACCAGTTCCAAGTCGCCTGGGAGCGGGTGATCGGGAGCTTCGAACAGAGCCGGGCGGTCTGGCAGCTCCAGATGGAGGTCGTCTCCCGGATCAACACCGACCCCGAACTGCGGAAGGCCCTCGTCGGCCCGCAGCGCGAGGGCCGTGACGGGCTCGCCGAGAACATGCTCGGCATCGACCCCGAGGCCGACCCCGAGCGCGCCCGCGTCGCCGGCCTCTTCTGCCAGGCACTCCTGGCCGGGGTCATGGTCCAGTGGCTGATGGACCCCGAGTCCGCCCCGTCCGCCGAGGACCTGACGGAGGGCCTGAAGCTGGTCCTCGAAGGACGCGGCCCCGCCCCCGAGGACCCCCGGTGACCGTCCGGGCCGGCGAGCCCTTCGACCTCGCGCGCACCGCCGCCGAGGTGGCGGCCCTGCTCACCGCCCCGCTCCCGGCCGCCGGACCCGTGGTGGCCGAGGGCGATCCGGACACGGGGGAGTGGCGGGCGACCACCGGCGAGGGCTTCCGGGCCGTCCCGCTCTGGGAGTCCGACGGGGACGGAGACGGCGACGACGAGGCGGAGGAAGCCGCCGAGGCCGGGCTCGCCGCTCTCGTCGCGGAGCTGGACACCCGCTGGGGCCCGCACCACCGCGTCGCCGTCCATGTCGCGCTGCTCCTCAAAGAGGAGGGCACCCCGGTCCCCCCGCTCTTCGACGCCCTCCTCGCCGAGGACTGCTACGGCGACCTGGCCGCGTGGGGCCCGCTCCCCGGACCGGGGGAGCGCTGGGTCGGCGTGAGCGTCGGCCGCAGTGACGGGGACGCGCCCCTGGTCATGGCCGCCGTGGTCAGCGACCGCCCGATCACCGCCCCGCCGCCGCCCGCCTGGCTGTGAGCCCGCCTGGCTGTGAGCCCGCCTGGCTGTAAGACCCCGGTGCCTCACCGCAGCCGGGCCGCCTTCAGGGCCATGTGGAGCAGCAGCCGGTCCTCGCCGTCGTTGAGGTCGAGTCCGGTGAGCTGCTGGACGCGGGAGAGGCGGTAGTACAGCGTCTGGCGGTGGATGCCCAGCTCGGCGGCGGTCCGGGACGCCTGGCCCGCGCAGTCCAGGAACACTTCCGCGGTGCGCGCCAGGTCCCGCTGGGCCGGGGTCAGCAGGGGGCGCACGGCCGGGTCGGGCAGGGCGTCCGGGGCGAGCGCGGTCAGCGTGCGGTACGGGCCGATGGACGGCCAGTCGGCGACCGGGCCGTACCGGGTCTCCGCCGCCGCCGCCCGGGCCGCCGCCGACGCCTCGTGCCAGGCGTCCGCCAGCTCCGTGAGGCCCCGGCGCGGGACCGCGATCCCGGCGGTGGCCGTCTCCCCGGCGGTGGCGCGGAGCCGGTCGGCCGCGGTGAGCGCGGGGTCCAGGACCTCCGGCGACCGCAGCCGGATCAGCGCCGCGAGGGCCGGCGGCCCGGCGCGGCCCGGCAGCGGGGCGCCGGTCAGCGCGGCGGCCGAGGGGACGGTGCGCACGGCGGGCGCGCCGTCCGTCCACGGGGCCACGCAGACCACGGTGTGCAGCCCGTCCGCGTCGGGGCCCAGCGCCTCGGCGAGCGCGGCGACCGCCATGTCCCGCTGCCAGCCGCGCCCGGCGGCCAGCACCGCGCCGAACTCCCGGGACAGGTCGGTCCCCGCCCGCTCCTCGTCGGCCAGCAGCGCGCCGATCCGGGCGGCGACGTCCATCGCCGCGTCGAGCTGGCGGTCGGTCGGCCCCGGGTCGGCGTCGAGCAGCCATACGTAACCGAGCACGACACCCCGATGGCGTACCGGCAGGCAGATGCGGTCGCGGTAGACACCGGCCTCGGGGGCGGCCGGGATGCGGAGGGGGCCGGTGGCGCGGGTGATGCCGAAGTTCTCGAACCAGGCGCGGACCGCAGGGGTGGAGCGGCGGGTGAGGATCGACCGGGTGCGGACCGGGTCCATCGCCGTGGTGTCGTCGCTGTCGTGGGCCCCGAAGGCGACCAGCCCGAAGTCCCGGTTCTCCAGTGTCGCGGGGACGCCGAGCAGCGCGGAGATCTCGTCCACCAGCTCCTGGTAATCGCCCTTCACCCGGCCATTCTCGCACCCCTTCAGACATATGTCTGAGATCCAGTCCACGGATGTGTGGCAGCTGTCGATGGCAGGGAAACCGCGCGATCCTTAGATTTCACGGTGGTTCTCCGTGCTGTACCGCTTATGTTCGTTACACGGCATATATGGCGGTGCGGCCTCGTTCGTACTTTCCGTGGAGGTGCCCCGTGCTGGGTCCCGTGATTCTCGCCGCGTCGCGAAGCGACAAGATGCGCCGGTTCATCTCGGCCGCGCCCGGCACCAAGCAGGTCGTGGACCGCTTCATCGCCGGTGAGACGGTCGACCAGGTCGTCCCGGTCATCGAGGACGCCGCCGACAAGGGTCTCGAAGTCACCCTCGACGTCGTCGGCGAGGACATCACCACGCCCGAGCAGGCCGCCGCCGCGCGCGACGCCTACCTGGAGCTGGTCGACCGCCTCAAGGACCTCGGCCTGGGCACCAAGGCGGAGATGTCCGTCAAGCTGTCGATGTTCGGCCAGTCCCTGGACGGCGGCCACGAACTGGCCCTCGCCAACGTGCGCCCGGTCGTCGAGGCCGCCGCCGCGATCGGCACCACGGTCACCCTGGACGCCGAGGACCACACCACCCTCGACTCGATGTTCGCCATCCACGAGGAGCTGCGGAAGGACTTCCCGCAGACCGGCTGCGTCATCCAGGCGTACCTCTTCCGCACCGAGGAGGACGCCCGCCGCCTCGCCGACGCCGGGAGCCGCGTGCGCATCGTGAAGGGCGCCTACAAGGAGCCCGCCTCCGTCGCGTACCAGGACAAGGCGGAGATCGACAAGGCGTACGTCCGCATCCTGAAGACCCTGATGCAGGGCGAGGGCTACCCGATGATCGGGTCCCACGACCCCCGCCTGATCGCCATCGCCCAGGAGCTGGGCCGCAAGGCCGGGCGCAAGCTGGACGAGTACGAGTTCCAGATGCTGTACGGCATCCGCAGCGACGAGCACATCCGGCTCGCCGCCGAGGGCCACCGCATGCGTGTCTACACCGCGTACGGCACCGACTGGTACGGGTACTTCATGCGCCGCCTCGCCGAGAAGCCGGCCAACCTGCTGTTCTTCGGCCGCTCGATCCTCACCAAGGGCTGAGCCCTCCTCCACCCCCTCTACTTGAAGGAGCAAAGGACACCATGGACGCTGTGACCCAGGTCCCCGCGCCGGTCAACGAGCCGGTCCACTCCTACGCCCCGGGCACCCCGGAGCGCGCCCGCCTGGAGGCCAAGCTCAAGGAGCTCAGCCAGAACCCCGTCGACCTGCCGATGACCATCGGCGGCGAGAAGCGGATGGGTGGCGGCGAGCGCGTCGAGGTCGTGCAGCCCCACAACCACAAGGCCGTCCTCGGCACCTTCGCCGGCGCCACCGAGCAGGACGCCCAGGACGCGATCGACGCCGCCCTGGCCGCCGCCCCGGCCTGGCGCGCGATGTCCTTCGACGACCGCGCCGCGATCATCCTGCGCGCCGCCGAGCTGCTCTCCGGCCCGTGGCGCGAGACGCTGGCCGCCTCCACGATGCTCGGCCAGGGCAAGACCGCCCAGCAGGCCGAGATCGACTGCCCCTGTGAGCTGGTCGACTTCTGGCGCTTCAACGTGCACTACGCGCGCCAGATCCTCGCCGAGCAGCCCCCGGCCAACTCCCCGGGCGTGTGGAACCGCATGGACCACCGCCCGCTGGAGGGCTTCGTCTACGCGATCACGCCGTTCAACTTCTCGGCCATCGCCGCCAACCTGCCGACCGCGCCCGCCCTCATGGGCAACGTCGTCGTGTGGAAGCCGTCCCCGACGCAGACCCACGCCGCCGTGCTGCTGATGCAGCTCCTGGAGGAGGCCGGTCTGCCCAAGGGCGTCATCAACCTGGTGACCGGCGACGGCATCGCCGTCTCCGAGGTGGCCCTGAACCACCGCGACCTGGCCGGCATCCACTTCACCGGCTCCACCCCGACCTTCCAGCACCTGTGGAAGACCGTCGGCAACAACATCGCCAACTACCGCACCTACCCGCGGCTCGTCGGCGAGACCGGTGGCAAGGACTTCGTCGTCGCCCACCCGTCGGCCGACCCCGCGATCCTGAAGACCGCGCTGACCCGCGGCGCCTTCGAGTACCAGGGCCAGAAGTGCTCGGCGACCTCGCGCGCCTACATCCCGGCTTCTGTCTGGAACTCGGGCTTCAAGGAGGCGTTCGCGGCCGAGGTCGACTCCATCACCATGGGTGACGTCACCGACCTGTCGCACTTCATGGGCGCCGTCATCGACGACCGCTCCTTCGCGAAGAACAAGGCCGCGATCGACCGCGCCGCCGCCGACCCGGCGTGCACCATCGTCGCGGGCGGCACCTACGACGACTCGGTGGGCTACTTCGTCCGCCCGACCGTCATCGAGTGCACCGACCCCGAGAACGAGGTCTTCACGACCGAGTACTTCGGCCCGATCCTCGCCGTGCACGTCTACGAGGACGACCAGTACGACGCGATGCTCGCCCAGATGGAGTCGGTCTCCGACTACGCCCTGACCGGGTCCGTCATCGCGAACGACCGCGCGGCGGCCGCGTACACGATGGAGAAGCTGCGGTACGCCGCGGGCAACTTCTACATCAACGACAAGTCGACCGGTGCCGTCGTCGGCCAGCAGCCCTTCGGCGGCGGCCGCGCCTCGGGTACGAACGACAAGGCCGGCGCCCCCCAGAACCTCCAGCGCTGGACCCTCACCCGCGCCATCAAGGAGACCCTGGTCCCGCCGACCGAGTACACCTACCCCCACCAGGGCTGACGCCCTCCGGGGCGCCCGTCGCCCCGCCCCGAGTCCCGCCCCCCGTCCGGTTCCCCTGCCGGACGGGGGGCGGTTTCCATGTACGGGTCAGCCCCACCCGTGCACGATCAGCCCGAGCCCGACCGCGAAGCCGCCGCCGAGCAGCGCCAGGTAGCGCCCGTACAGTCGGCGGTGGCGGCGCAGCAGCAGGCCGAACGCGGCGAACGCGAGCCCCACGGTCAGCGTCCGCGAGCCCCGCGCCGCCGCCGAAGCGGCCACCCAGTCCGCCGCGGGCACCGAAGCCCGCCCCGCCTCCGCCCCGTACACCTTGAAGGGGATGCCGTTCCACGGCTGGTGGCGGACGGCCGACGCCCCCTCCACCGCCAGCTCCGCGCGCACCTGTGCCCGCATGCGGTCCGTGGTCAGCGGGGCAGGCAGCTGCACGCCCGCCGCCGCCAGGTGCAGTGCGAGCAGCCCGCCCACCAGGCTCCCGGCCAGCGCGCCCAGCGACATCCGCAGCGCCGCGCGCGGTACCGCCACGCACACCACGCCGAGCAGCAGCTCCGGCATCAGCGGCCAGCTCAGCGCCTCCGCGAACGCCCAGCAGAAGGCCAGCGGCAGCCCCACCCGGGACGTGACCACCGAGGCCACCCGCCTGCGCATCGCGGAGTCCCGCAGCGGTTCGGCGGCCGTGCGGTCGTGCAGCGCGCGCACCGCGTCCCGGGCCGCTTCGGGGGACACCCCGGAGGGCAGCGGCGCCCCGACCGTCACCCGGACCAGGGACGAGCGGAGCCGCCCGTGCTTGGGCAGCAACCGGTCCGTGCCCGCGATGCCCACCGGCACGACCGGGACGCCCGCCTCCTCGGCCAGCACCAGCGCGCCCTTGTGGAACGAGCCCAGGGTGCCGTCCTCGGCGCGGGTGCCCTCAGGGAAGAGCACGACCGCGCGGCCCCCGCGCAGCTCACCAGTCATCGACAGCAGGTCCGCCATCCCGCCGCCCGCCCGCCGCACCGGGAAGCCGGCCGCCAGCCTGCGGCAGATCCGGCGCCGCCACGGAGAGGCGAACCAGTAGTCCGCCGCCGCGCCGATCGCCGGGCTGTGCCGGGCGTCCAGCGCGGCCAGGAGCGCCGCCGTGTCCGCGTGCGAGCTGTGGTTGGCGACGACCACGCAGCCGCCGCGCGGCAGCCGGCCGCGCCGCTCGATGCCGCCGGTGAGGCTGAGCACGCCCCACCACAGGCCGCGCCGCAGCGCGGACGCGGCCCGGGAGCGGACCGGGAGGACAGCGGAGGTGCGTACAAGCGTGCTTCCAAGAGGCTTCACGTCATCACCATCGCCAGGAGGAGGGCCACCAGCAGGGAGTCGATCCGGTCGAGCAGGCCGCCGAAGCCCGGCAGCCAGCTGCCCGCGTCCTTCACCCCGGACTCGCGCTTGACCATGGACTCGACGAGGTCGCCGAGCACGCAGCCGCCGACGACCGCCGCCCACAGCGGCGGGCTGAACGCGCCGAGCACCAGCAGCAGCGCCCCGGTGGCGGCGGCCGCGCCCAGCACCCCGGCCCATGTCTTGTTCGGGGAGAGCGGCGAGAGCGGCCGGGCGAGCGGACCGCGCCGCCCCAGCGCCGTACCGCCGCACCAGGCGCCGACATCGCCCAGCGCCACCGCCAGGCCCACCGCCACCGCCGTGTCCCCGAGCGTGACCAGGCCGGTCAGCGCGAGCGGTATCCACAGCAGCCCGAAGGCGGTCCGGGCGGTGCGGGTGAAGCCCGTGCGGTCGTCGCCGCCCAGCACGGAGGGGAGCGCCGCCGCGACGAGCAGCAGGGCCGCCGCCCGCAGGTCCAGCAGGTGCGGGGCGAGCCAGGCCAGCCCCGGAAGGACCGCCGACGCCACCGCGAGCACGCCCAGGTCGCCCCGGCGCAGCCCCGCCATCCGGGCGTACTCCCCGGCCGCGACCACGCCGAGCCCGGCGGCCAGCGCGTACGTGCCGCCGCCGCCCAGGAAGAACGCGCCCAGGAAGACCGGGGCCACCAGCGCCCAGGTCCGCCACCGCCTGCGCAGCTCGGCGCGCATCCGGACCTTGGCGGGCAGCACCGCGACGGCGACCCCGCCCGCGCCCAGCACGCCCGCGACCAGCGGCACCGCGCGGACGGCGGCCTCCTCGGCGATCAGGACGGCGCTCATGCGAGCTCCCGCCAGAGGCCGGCCAGCCGGAGCGCGGCGGTGAGCAGGGAGCCGGCGGCGATCACGGCCAGGACCGGGACGGCCCAGCCGCTCGCGGCGGCGACCACGACGAGCAGGCAGCGCTCGGTCTTGCCGACCGGGCCCCCGTTGCGGCGGGGCGCCCCGGCGGCGGCCCCGGCCAGCGACACCCAGGAGGGCAGCGTGGCCGCGAGCCCCGTCAGCGCGACGAGCCAGAGCGGGGCGAGCGCCAGGAAGCCGGCCAGCACGAGGAGGTCGGCGACCCGGTCGCCCAGCTCGTTGAGGACGGCGCCGCGCCGGGTGGTGCGGCCGGTGTCCCGGGCGAGCGCCCCGTCCAGGTTGGCGAAGGCGAGCCGCGCCGCGAGCAGGACGGCCACCGGCAGGGCGGCGACCGGGGCGGGCAGCCAGGCCAGGGCGGCGGCGGCCCCGGCCGCGGCGGCCACCCCGGCGGCGGTGAGGGTGTCGGGCGACACCTCACGGCGGACCAGCGAGGCACGGACGCCGGAGAGCCGGTCCGCGTACCAGGGCTTGAGAGCGTAGAGGCCGTTCATGACCGCAACTCTCGTGCGGAGCAAGCCGTTTCGGCAGCGGACCGGTACTCAGGCGGGCCTGAGTACGTGCGCGGGCCGGGCGCCCCCGTCTCAGATAGTAGGAAGTCCGAGTAATTGTGGAGACAGACCGGCCAGGCTGTTCTAGCTTTGTAGGAGCCGAACGTCTCGCTAGATCAAGCGACTGGCGGTCGAGAGCGCGCGCCCTTGCGCAGGCAACCCCTGCGGCGCCCGTTCCCCGCCCCTTCCGGCGCCTCGAAATCAACGATCTCGACATCACCCCACGCTGTTCGATCTCGAAATCCTCGCGATCTCAAGGAGTCGATCCACCATGGCCGAGACCACCACCCGCCGCCGTGTCCGTCACGCCCACCGCCCGACCGAGTCGGAGCGCCGGGCTGCCGCCGCCGCCCTGCAGCGCGCCCTCGACCGCAGGGACAACGGCGGCTCCACCGGTCACTGACCGGGATACCTAGCCCCGGCTGATCTCGAAGTGGTCGATGCGCTCGCCCGACTCGGCGAGTGCGGTGACCTTCATCCGGGCGTGCCGTCCGGCCTCCACCTCCACCGCGAGGAACGAGAAGCCGGTGTACCGCACCCGCGACCACTCCACGGTCTCGGCGGCCTTCGTACCGCCCTTGGCCACGTGGTACGTGTTCACGCTCTCCTGGTCCGCGACGTGGCCCTCGTAGCTGTCGGGCACCGGGAAGTCGTACAGCGCCTTGCCCGCGCCGCCCGCCGTGACATAGACGATGCCGTCCCGGCGGGGGTCGGTGCGCTCGCCGATCGGCACCGGGCGCTTGACGGCGTTCTTCAGGATCGCGTCGGTGCGCTCGTAGACGTGGTTGTGCCCGTTGATGACCAGGTCCACCTGGTGCTTCTCGAAGAGCGGCACCCAGGCGTCCCGCACCCCGCCGTCCGAGGCGTGCGCGTTGGTCGTGGAGAAGGCGCAGTGGTGGAAGAAGACCACCAGGAAGTCGATGTCCCGGCGGGCCCGCAGCTCGCCGAGGCGCCGGTCCAGCCAGCGGGTCTGCCGGCCGCCGCTGATGCCGAAGTTGGCGGGGATCTCGTAGCTGACGTCGTTGGCGTCGAGCGCGATCACGCCCACGTTGCCGTGGACGAAGGAGTAGGCGCCGGGCTGGTTCACCGGGTCCGGGCCGTTGTCCGGCAGGGTCCAGCGCGCGTTCTGGCCGCCGTAGCCGTCCGGCGAGTACCACGCCTCCATGTCGTGGTTGCCGGTCGTCACCATCCACGGCACGGTCTTGGAGACCGTCTCCGTCTGCGCCAGGAACTGGTCCCAGGTGCGCGCGTCATAGGTGTCGGTGGTCTGCCCGGAGCCCGACGGGTCCGCGTAGCAGATGTCCCCGGCGTGCAGGTGGAAGGCCGGGTTCTGGCCCAGGATCAGCTGGTCGTTGCCGAGCGCGTGGTAGCTGACGCCCTGGTCGCCGAAGGCGGTGAAGGTGAAGTTCTCCGCCCGCGCCGGCGCGGTGGTGAAGGTGCCGAGCGTGCCCAGGTTGCGCGCGTCCGCCGGGTCGAAGCCCTCGTGTCCGACGCCGTAGTAGTACGTGGTGCCGGGCTTCAGCCGCTCCAGGGACGCGTGGACGTAGAACTGCTCGGCCGCCGCGATCTTGCCGTTGTTCAGCTGCGGCGTGGTCAGGTGGCGCACCTCCGCGTCGATCCGCCGGCTCAGCGCCCACGGCTTGAGCCCGATGCGGATGTACGGGCGGCGCACCGCGAACGGCACCTGCCAGGAGACCGCCATCTGCGTCCTCGGGTCGGCCCCGTACGCCAGGTGCCGGCCGAAGGGCGCCACCAGCGCGCCGTCGACGCGGGTGGTGCTGTGCGAGGTGAGTACGGTGGGGGCCGCGTACGCGGGGGAGGAGGCGAGGCCGATCCCGGCGCCGGCCACGGCGGCGGTCGCCACGCCGGTGCGCAGCGCCCCGCGGCGGGTGAGCCGGGTGCGGAGGTAGTCGTGCTGCTCGGCCATGGTCATGCGGCCGGCGAGTTTCTCGGGGATGCCGAAGCGGGGGATGTCCATGGGCGACAACCTCCACCGCCCGGCTGACGGCATCCCGTCGAATAGGTGAACGGTACACGTACAGATGATCATGTGTCCGTATGGTGGACGGGACGTGTCATGGGGTGGGACGAGCAGTAGGGTGCCACCATGTCTCGCAGCATCAATCTCGCAGTGATCCCCGGCGACGGTATCGGCCAGGAGGTCGTCTCCCAGGGCCTCAAGGTCCTCAACGCTGTTCTCCCGCAGGATGTGAAGCTGGAGACCAAGGAGTACGACCTCGGCGCCCAGCGCTGGCACCGTACCGGTGAGACCCTCCCCGACGCGGAGCTCGACGCCCTCAAGGGGCACGACGCCATCCTGCTCGGCGCGATCGGCGACCCGTCCGTGCCCTCCGGCGTCCTGGAGCGGGGGCTGCTGCTGAAGCTGCGCTTCGCCTTCGACCACTTCATCAACCTGCGGCCGTCGAAGCTCTTCCCGAACACCGAGACCCCGCTCGCCGGCCGTCCGGACATCGACTTCGTCGTCGTCCGCGAGGGCACCGAGGGCCCGTACACCGGCAACGGCGGCTCGCTGCGCACCGGCACGGAGCACGAGGTCGCCACCGAGGTCAGCCTCAACACCGCCTTCGGTGTCGAGCGGGTCGTCCGGGACGCCTTCGAGCGCGCCGCCGCCCGCCCCCGCAAGAAGCTGACGCTGGTCCACAAGAACAACGTCCTGGTCTACGCGGGCCACCTGTGGAAGAACATCTTCGACCGGGTCGCCGCGGAGTACCCGCAGGTCACCACCGACTACCTGCACGTCGACGCCGCGACGATCTTCTTCGTCACGCAGCCGGAGCGCTTCGACGTCATCGTCACCGACAACCTCTTCGGCGACATCCTCACCGACCTCGCCGCGGCCGTCTCCGGCGGCATCGGCCTGGCCGCCTCCGGCAACATCAACCCGACGGGTGCCTTCCCGTCGATGTTCGAGCCGGTCCACGGCTCCGCCCCCGACATCGCGGGGCAGGGCAAGGCCGACCCGACCGCCACGATCCTCTCCGTCGCCCTCCTGCTGCGCCACCTCGGCTACGAGGCCGAGGCCGTGCGCATCGAGGACGCCGTCTCCGCCGACCTCGCGGAGCGCGACGGGACCGCCCGTACGACCGACGAGATCGGCGACGCCCTCGCGGTACGCGTAGCGGGCTGACCCGACGACTCCACCACGAAGCCGCCGGGTCGCAGACGCACCCGGCGGCTTCTCCTGTGCGGCCCCGGGTGTCACCATCGAACCCTGGACCGCATTCACGCCATTTCGTGCACGGCAGCCTTCGAGAGATAATCGAACGGGGCCGTGGCTCGCAGCGAAGCTCGGACGTCCTAGCAGTTGAAGGCGTGCACGCGGTCCTACACACACATCACGGTGAAGGACACGCACTCATGACGACCACGATCGAGCTCAAGCCCTCCTCGAACCCGCTGTCCGACGCGGAGCGCGAGGCGATCCTGGCCCAGCCCGGATTCGGCCGCTACTTCACCGACCACATGGTGACGATCAAGTGGACCGAAGGCCGCGGCTGGCACGACGCCCAGCTCGTGCCGTACGCGCCGCTGTCGATCGACCCGGCCAACATGACGCTCCACTACGGCCAGGAGATCTTCGAGGGCCTGAAGGCCTACCGCCAGCCCGACGGCTCCGTCGCCACCTTCCGCCCCGAGGCCAACGGCGAGCGCTTCCGCTCCTCCGCCCGCCGCCTCGCCATGCCGGAGCTGCCCGTCGAGACGTTCGTCGCGGCCTGTGACGCGCTCGTCCAGCAGGACGCGGCCTGGGTCCCGGCCCACGGCGGCGAGGAGTCCCTCTACCTGCGCCCCTTCATGATCGCGACCGAGGTCGGCCTCGGCGTGCGCCCGGCCAACGAGTACCTGTTCCTGGTCATCGCCTCGCCGGCCGGCGCCTACTTCCCCGGCGGTGTGAAGCCCGTCTCCATCTGGCTCTCCGAGGACCGCGTCCGCGCCGTCCCGGGCGGCATGGGCGACGCCAAGACCGGCGGCAACTACGCCGCATCCCTCCTCGCCCAGGCCGAGGCCGCCGCCAAGGGCTGCGACCAGGTCGCCTACCTCGACGCCGTCGAGCACAAGTGGGTGGAGGAGCTGGGCGGCATGAACCTCTACTTCGTGTACGGGGACCGGATCGTCACCCCGTCCCTCACCGGCTCCCTGCTCGCCGGCATCACCCGGGACTCGCTGCTCAAGCTCGCGAGTGACCTCGGCCACACCTCCGAGGAGTCCCGCGTCTCCATCGACCAGTGGCGCGAGGACACCGCCGCCGGCACCCTCACCGAGGTCTTCGCCTGCGGCACCGCCGCCGTCATCACCCCCGTCGGCACGGTGAAGAGCGCGGGCGGCGAGTGGACCCAGGGCGACGGCACCCCCGGCCCGGTCACCCTCAAGCTGCGCGAGCGCCTGCTCGACATCCAGCGCGGCACCGCCGAGGACACCCACGGCTGGATGCACTCCCTGGCGTAACCAGCCCGTACGGAGAGCCCCCGGTGTCTCGCCGGGGGCTCTCCGTACGCCCGCATCCTGAGACGGGCGGTTCGCGGCGGCGGTCCTGTGCCAGACTGCTTCCGTGTCCTCGTTCGTCATGATTATTGGCAGCAGGCGCGCCGGTCCGCAGTGACCGTTCCGTACCACCACGTACGGCACGGCCACCGTGCCCCAGACCCGCGCGCAGACCTCTCGCACCCGCGAGGGGCTTTTTTGTTTTCCGGCCTCCACCTCGGCCGGGGAACGCGGCGCACGGGATGATGGGGGCAAGTGGAGCCAGATCGTCCGGATCCACTCATCCGACAGGAGTCAGACCAGCAATGACCACCAAGGCCAAGCCCACCGACGACAGCTTCCACGTCTTCGACACCACGCTGCGCGACGGTTCACAGCGTGAAGGCATCAACCTGACGGTCGCCGACAAACTGACCATCGCCCGGCACCTGGACGAGTTCGGCGTCGGCTTCATCGAGGGCGGCTGGCCCGGCGCCAACCCCCGCGACACCGAGTTCTTCGCCCGCGCCCGCCAGGAGATCGAGTTCAAGAACGCCGAGCTGGTCGCCTTCGGCGCGACCCGCAGGGCGGGCGGCTCGGCGGCGACGGACCCCCAGGTCAAGGCGCTGCTGGAGTCCGGCGCCCCGGTGATCACGCTGGTCGCCAAGTCCCACGACCGCCACGTGGAGCTCGCCCTGCGCACCACGCTGGAGGAGAACCTGGAGATGGTCCGCGACACCGTCGCCCACCTCCGCGAGCAGGGCCGTCGGGTCTTCGTGGACTGCGAGCACTTCTTCGACGGGTACCGCGCCAACCCCGAGTACGCCAAGGCCGTCGTCAAGGCCGCCGCCGAGGCCGGCGCCGACGTGGTCATCCTCTGCGACACCAACGGCGGGATGCTCCCCGCCCAGATCCAGGCCGTCGTCTCCACGGTCCTCGCCGACACCGGCGCCCGGCTCGGCATCCACGCCCAGGACGACACGGGCTGCGCCGTCGCCAACACCCTCGCCGCCGTCGACGCGGGCGCCACGCACGTCCAGTGCACCGCCAACGGCTACGGCGAGCGCGTGGGCAACGCCAACCTCTTCCCGGTCGTCGCCGCGCTGGAGCTCAAGTACGGCAAGCGGGTCCTCCCGGACGGCGCCCTCGCCGACATGACCCGCGTCTCGCACGCCATCGCCGAGGTGGTCAACCTGACCCCCTCCACGCACCAGCCGTACGTCGGTGTCTCGGCCTTCGCGCACAAGGCCGGGCTGCACGCCTCCGCGATCAAGGTGGACCCGGACCTCTACCAGCACATCGACCCCGCCCTCGTCGGCAACACCATGCGGATGCTGGTCTCCGACATGGCCGGGCGGGCCTCCATCGAGCTGAAGAGCGACGAGCTCGGCATCGACCTCGGGGGCGACCGGGAGCTGGTCGCCCGGGTCGTCGCCCGGGTCAAGGAGCGCGAGCTCAAGGGCTACACGTACGAGGCCGCCGACGCCTCCTTCGAACTGCTGCTGCGCGCCGAGGCCGAGGGCCGGGTGCGGCGCTACTTCCGCATCGAGTCCTGGCGGGCCATCGTGGAGGACCGCCCCGACGGCACCCACGCCAACGAGGCGACCGTGAAGCTGTGGGCCAAGGGCGAGCGGATCGTCGCCACGGCCGAGGGGAACGGACCGGTGAACGCCCTGGACCGGGCGCTGCGCGTGGCTCTGGAGCGGATCTACCCGCAGCTCGCCAAGCTGGAGCTCACGGACTACAAGGTCCGCATCCTGGAGGGCCGTACCGGCACAGACTCGACCACCCGTGTCCTGATCACCACCGGTGACGGGACCGCCGAGTGGTCGACCGTCGGGGTCGCCGAGAACATCATCTCCGCGTCCTGGCAGGCGCTGGAGGACGCGTACACCTACGGGCTGCTGCGCGCCGGCCTCGAACCGACCGACTGACCGCACGGGGCCGTCTCCCGCACACGCCCGCCCCCGTCCGCCCGCCTCAACCGGCAGGGCGGACGGGGGCGTTCGCGTGTACGGCCCCGTACGGGGACTGAGTGAACGGGATTCACGTGCTCGCGTCAAGAGGTCTTTGCGTTCAGGAGTTGAACGTAAGGACCGTGTTCTTCTCGTTATCAGATGGGTACGGACCAATCTCGACGTGAAGTATTGACGGCGGTGTTTCTGCGGGGTTAACTCACGCCACCAACGCCGGTACCGGTTCCGGAACCGGTTGCGGTACCGGTTCCATCGCCGGCCGTTGCGGCCGTTCTCTCTGTCCCGTTGTGTCCTGGAGGCCCCGATGCGCGTCACCATCGCTGATGTCGCCCGCGAGGCCGGCGTCAGCAAGACGACCGTGTCCCGGGTCATCAACACCAAGGGCGAGGTGGACGGTTCGACGGCCGCGCGCGTTCGCGAAGTGATCGCGCAGCTCGGTTACGTGCCCAGCTCGGGCGCCGTCGGTCTGGCCCGCGGCAGCAGCCGTACGGTCGGCATGCTGGTGCCCTCGCTGACCTGGCCCTGGATGGGCGAACTGCTCCAGGGCGTGGTCGACACCGTCGAGGCGGCCGACTACGGGCTGCTGCTGTTCACCTGCAATCGCGGGGCCGAGTCCGTCGAGCGCTTCACCAGCCAGGTGTCGGCGCGGGCCTTCGACGGCCTGGTGGTGGTGGAACCCGAGAACACCCTGGACCACCTCACGGAACTGCACCGCGACGGCCTGCCGATCGTGCTCATCGACGATCGCGGCCACCACCCCGAATTCCCCTCCGTCGTGACCACCAACCACGAAGGAGGCGCGTCGGCCGCCCGTCATCTGCGGGACGCCGGTCGCACCAGGCCCGTCGTGATCACCGGCCCCGCGCACTTCGGCTGCGTACGGGACCGGCTGGCCGGGTTCGTCTCGGTCCTCCCCACGGAACACGTGGTCCTCGGGGACTTCACCGAACTGTCCGGCCGGCTGGCCGTGGAGGAACTCCTCGCCTCGGGCACGGAGTTCGACTCGGTCTTCGCCCACAACGACATCACCGCGGCAGGCGTGCTGCGGGCGTTGCGCGCCGCGGGGAAGACCGTGCCCGGGGACATCGCGGTCGTCGGCTTCGACGACATCCCGATGTCCGAGCACACCGAACCGCCCCTGACCACCGTGCGCCAGCCCACCCGGCAGATGGGTGAGATGGCCGCTCGGATGCTCCTCTCCCACCTGGGCGGCACGCTCGCACCGGACACCCCGGTCGTGCTCCCCACCGAATTGGTCGTGCGCCACTCGGCGCCCTAGCGGACAAGGGCACCCCCAGGCCCACACCGCACCCACACCGCACCCGCACCACCCGCACAGCCGTACCAAGGCGCGCCCAGCGCTGCCCGTTTCCGGATCCCAAGACCCGCCAGTCCCTCCTGGAGTCGTTATGTCCGCACGCCGTCACACGCTGAGAGCCGCCGCGCTCGCCACCGCAGTGGTCGCACTCGCCGCAGGCTGTTCCTCGGCCAACTCGAACCACAACAAGAACGGCGGCAGCGCCGCTTCGGGCGTCCTGAACATCGGCAAGCCGGACGGGCCGCAGACGAACAACAGCAACCCGTTCCTCAACACCTCGGCCGGCGCCACCCTCGGCTACCGCTGGATGATCTACGAGCCGCTGGCGATGGTCCGCCAGATCAAGCCCGCCGAAAAGCCCGACCCGTGGCTGGCGACCGACTGGAAGTGGGACCTCAACTTCCAGAAGGTCACCCTCACCATCGACGAGCGCGCGAAGTGGGCCGACGGCAAGCCGCTGACCGCCGACGACGTGGCGTACACCTTCAACCTGCTGAAGAAGCACCCGGCGCTCAACGCCGACGGCATCCAGTGGGGCGGTGTCGAGGTCAAGGACAAGAAGGTCATCCTGACCTTCAACAGCTCGCAGTACGTCAACCAGAACAAGATCCTCCAGCAGTACATCGTGCCGAAGCACATCTGGGAGAAGGTCAAGAACCCGGAGACCTGGCCGAACCGGACCCCCGTCGGCTCCGGCCCGTACAAGCTGAAGACCTTCACGCCGCAGACCACCACCCTGACCGCGACGCCCACCTACTGGAAGGGCTCGACCAAGGTCAAGGAGCTGCGGTACAGCACCTACAACGACAACAACGCGGCGACCACCGCGCTGGCCAGCGGCAAGCTGGAGTGGTCGTTCGTCTTCATGCCCGACTTCAAGAAGCTGTTCATCGACAAGGACCCGAAGAACCACAAGCTGTGGTTCCCCTCGGGCCTCGGCATCCACGGCCTGTGGATCAACACCGCGCGCAAGCCGTTCGACAACGCGGCGCTCCGCAAGGCCATGGCGATGGTCGTCGACCGCAACGCCATCTACACCCAGGCCGAGGCGACCCTGTACCCGGAGATCACCAACCCCACCGGCATCCCGCTGCCCGCCGGTGAGTCCTTCATCTCCGACACGTACAAGAAGGCCACCACCAAGCCGGACGTCGCGGGCGCCCAGCAGGTCCTGGAGAAGGCCGGCTTCACGCTCAGCGGCGGCGTCCTCAAGGACCCCGACGGCAAGCCGGTGAAGCTCACCCTCACCGACCCGGCCGGCTGGAACGACTACATCACCGGCCTGTCGATCATCAAGGACAACTTCAAGAAGATCGGCATCGACGCCAAGGTCAAGACGCAGACCGCCGACTCCTGGAACGCGGACGTCGCCAACGGCAACTTCGACGCCACCCTGCACTGGACCAACAGCGGCGCCACCCCGTACGACATGTACCAGAACATCATGGACGGCGCCCTGCTCCAGCCCATCGGCAAGCCCTCGCAGTCCGGCAACTTCGGCCGCTTCAAGAGCACCGAGGCGACCGAGGCGCTGAAGGACTTCGCCCAGGCCACCACGGACACCGCCCGCAAGCAGGCGATGGACACCCTCCAGAACATCATGGTCGAGCAGGCGCCGATGATCCCGACCGCGGCGGCACCCGTCGGGGCGGAGTACTCCACGAAGAACTGGGTGGGCTGGCCCACCGAGGACAACCCGTACGCGGACCCGCAGCACACCCAGCGCACCTCGCTGGAAGTCGTGCTGAATCTCAAGCCCGCCAAGTAGTACAGCAGGGATCAGGTACCGGCCATGTCTGAACAGCCAGAGAACAACCACATCGTGCTCGAAGCACGCGGAGTCACCAAGCACTTCGCCGTGCGGCGCAACGCCCGCGACCTCCTCGCGCGCACACGCCGTACCGTCCACGCCGTGGACGACGCCTCGCTGCAACTGCGGCGCGGCACCGTCACGGCACTGGTGGGGGAGTCGGGCTCCGGGAAGTCCACCGTCGCCAGACTGCTCGCGCAGCTGTATCCGCTCACCTCGGGCGAGATCCACCTGAACGGGCAGCCGGTGAAGGCCGGACGTGGCCGGTCCTTCCGCAGTTACGTACGCCGGGTCCAGCTCATCTTCCAGGACCCGTTCGCCTCGCTGAACCCCGTGCACACCGTGCGCTACCACCTGACCCGGTCGCTGAAGATCCACGGCCGGGCGGGCAACGGCGAGGCGGAACTGGAACAGAACCTGACCGCTCTGCTGAACCGCGTCCAGCTGACTCCTCCTCATCAGTACCTGGACAAGTTCCCGCACGAGCTGTCGGGCGGTCAGCGCCAGCGCGTGGCCATCGCCCGCGCGCTCGGCGCCGACCCCCAGGTCCTCCTGGCCGACGAGCCGGTCTCGATGCTGGACGTGTCCATCCGGCTCGGGGTGCTCAACCTGCTCAAGGACCTCAAGGACCGGCTGCACCTCGCGATCCTCTACATCACCCACGACATCGCGTCCGCCCGCTACTTCGCGGACACCACCCTGGTGATGTACGCGGGCCGCATCGTCGAGGGCGGTGACAGCGAGACCGTCACCCAGCGCCCCGCACACCCCTACACCCAGCTGCTCATCGCCTCCGCGCCGCACCCCGACCGGCAGGCCGCCGAGGACGAGCCGGAGGACCAGGGCACGGGTGAGCCCCCGTCGCTCATCGCCCCGCCCGCCGGCTGCCGCTTCCACCCCCGCTGCCCCAAGGCGATGGAGCGCTGCCGCACCGAGCTGCCGCCCCGGTTCGACCTGGCCGACGGCCAGTGGGCCGCCTGCTGGCTCTACGACGGCACCGGCACCGCCCGCACCGACGACCACGAGAAGGAGGCTGCGAAGTGAAGTTCCTGCTCCAACGGCTCGCCTTCTACCTGGTCACGGCCTGGGCCGCCATCACGATCAACTTCCTCATCCCGCGCCTGATGCCCGGCGACCCCGTCCAGGCGCTCATCGCCCGCTTCCAGGGCCAGCTGGACACCAGCGCCATCGACTCGCTGAAGGCCCTCTTCGGCCTCGACAAGAAGCAGTCGATCTGGGAGCAGTACACCGACTACTGGGCGCACCTCTTCCACGGCGACCTCGGCCTGTCGTTCACCTTCTTCCCGACCCCGGTCAGCGAGGTCATCGCGCAGTCGCTGCCCTGGACGCTGGCGCTCGTCGGGATCACCACGCTGATCAGCTTCCTGCTCGGCACCGGCATCGGGGTCTTCACGGGCTGGCGGCGCGGTTCCTGGATGGACAACCTGCTCCCCGTCACCACCTTCATCTCGTCCATCCCGTACTTCTGGCTCGGGCTCATCGCGATCTCGCTGTTCGCCGTGAAGTGGCCGCTCTTCCCGGCCGACGGCGGCTACGACAACTCGCTGGTGCCCGCCTTCGACTGGCCGTTCATCTCCAGCGCGCTCTACCACGGGGTGCTGCCCGGCTTCACGATCGTCCTCAGCGCGATCGCCGGCTGGATCCTCGGCATGCGGAACATGATGGTGACGGTGTCCAGCGAGGACTACGTCATGGTCGCCCAGGCCAAGGGCCTCTCCGAGCGCCGGGTGATGTTCGGTTACGCCGCACGCAACGCGATCCTGCCCAACATCTCCGGGTTCGCCCTCTCGCTCGGCTTCATCGTCGGCGGCACGCTCCTGGTGGAGATGGTCTTCTCCTACCCGGGCATCGGCTACCAGCTCTTCCAGGGCGTGGGCGCCAAGGACTACCCCCTCATGCAGGGCATCTTCCTCATCATCACGCTCTCCGTCCTGGCGGCGAACCTCCTCGCCGACATCCTTTACATGCTCCTCGACCCCCGTACCCGAAGGGAGGCGTAGGAGATGGCCGTCACCGCCACCGAGGTCGCCGTACTCGATGCCGCCGAAACCCCGGCAGCGAGCAAGCGCAAGTTCCGGTTCCTGCGCGGCCGGAAGACCGCCATCGGCCTGGGCATCCTGCTCTTCTTCGTGCTGATCGCGATCATCGGCCCGTGGATCGCCCCGTACGACCCCAGCGCGATGAGCCAGGACCTGCTGGAGGCCCCCTCCGGGTCGCACTGGTTCGGCACCACGCAGACCGGTCAGGACGTGCTCTCGCAGATCCTGGTCGGCACCCGGGGCGTGCTCGTCGTCGGCTTCGTCGCGGGCATCCTCGCCACCGCCCTGTCCGTGCTGATCGGCGTCACCGCCGGCTTCCTCGGCGGACTGGCCGACGAGGCGCTGTCGCTGCTGTCCAACGTCTTCCTGGTCATCCCCGGACTGCCGCTGATCATCATCATCGCCAGCTTCGTCACGGACGCCGGCGACCTGCTCATCGCCTTCGTCATCGCCCTCACCTCCTGGGCCTGGGGCGCCCGCGTCCTGCGCGCCCAGACCCTGTCGCTGCGCCGCCGCGACTATGTGGAGGCGGCCCGCGCCACGGGCGAGCCGACCTGGCGGATCATCCTCTTCGAGGTGATGCCGAACCTCACCGCCGTCATCGCCTCCGGCTTCGTCGGCACGGTCATCTTCGCGATCCTCTCCGAGATCACCCTCGCCTTCATCGGCGTCGCCGACATCTCGAACTGGAACTGGGGGACCGTCCTGTTCTGGGCGCAGTCCAGCCAGGCACTGGCCCAGGGCGCCTGGTGGTGGTTCGTCCCGGCCGGGCTCTGCATCGCCCTGCTCGGCATGTCCCTCGCCCTCATCAACTTCGGCATCGACGAATTCGTCAACCCGCGCCTGCGCACCGAGACCGGCGGCTCCAAGAAGGTCAAGATGCGCGTCGGCTTCACCCCGGTGGCCCGCCCCGGCAGCACCACCCCGCGCCACAAGGAGACCCGCTCATGAGCGAGCCCGTCCTCACCATCAGCGGCCTCAACGTGGACTACGGGACCGGCGCCGACGCCGTGCACGCCCTGCGCGACATCGACCTCACCCTGCACCGCGGCGAGGTCCTCGGCCTCGCCGGCGAGTCCGGCTCCGGCAAGTCCACCCTGGCCTACGCGGTCACCCGGCTCCTCTCCCCGCCCGGCGTCATCACCGGCGGCGAGGTCCACTACCACGGGCGCGACGGCCAGGCCATGGACCTGCTCGCCATGTCGGCGGCGGAGCTGCGCGCCTTCCGCTGGCAGGAGCTGTCCATCGTCTTCCAGGGCGCGATGAACTCGCTGAACCCCGTCTACACGGTCCACGCCCAGCTCACCGACGTACTCCAGGCGCACCGCCCGGAGATGAAGAAGGCCGACCGCACCGCCCGGGCCCGCGAGCTCCTCAGCCTCGTCGGGATCTCCCCGGACCGGCTCGGCGCCTACCCGCACCAGCTGTCCGGCGGCATGCGCCAGCGCGTGATGATCGCGATGGCGCTCGCCCTGGAACCCGAGGTCGTGATCATGGACGAGCCGACGACCGCGCTCGACGTGGTCATGCAGCGGCAGATCCTGCGCCAGCTGGTCCGGCTCCGCGAGGAGCTCGGCTTCTCGGTCGTCTTCATCACCCATGACATCTCGCTGCTGATCGAGTTCTCCGACCGGATCGCGATCATGTACGGCGGCCGGATCGTGGAGGAGGCGGGCGCCACCGAGATCTACCGCGACCCGCACCACCCGTACAGCGCCGGGCTGCTGCACTCCTTCCCCGCGCTGCACGGGCCCCGCCGCGAACTCAGCGGCATCCCCGGATCGCCCCCGCACCTCTCGTCGATGCCCTCCGGCTGCGCCTTCCACCCCCGCTGCGCCAAGAAGGTCGAGGGCTGCGACACCCACGTCCCGGTGCTCGCGGCGCCCGGGACGGACGGCTCCCGCTCGGTGGCCTGCTGGCTCCACCACGAGGCCCCGGCCACCGCCGCCCGCGTCTAGCCCCCGCCGGCCGCCCCGAGCAACGCACACCACAGGAGAACCATGAACCTCGTCACCCCCCAGGCATACGCCCGCGAGATCGCCGCCCAGGCCGTACCCGGTCTGCCCGCCGGCTTCCGCTGGGGCGTCGCCACAGCCGCGTACCAGATCGAGGGCGCGGCGGCCGAGGACGGCCGGACGCCGTCCATCTGGGACACGTACTGCCGGGTGCCGGGCATGGTCGTCCGCGGTGAGAACGGCGACGTGGCGTGCGACCACTACCACCGGATGCCGGAGGACGTGCAGCTCATCGCGGACCTCGGCGTCGACACGTACCGCTTCTCGCTGGCCTGGCCGCGCATCCAGCCGGGCGGGCGGGGCCCGGCCAACGCCAAGGGCCTCGACTTCTACAAGCGCCTGCTGGACGAGCTGGAGGCCAAGGGCGTCACCCCCTGGGTCACCCTCTACCACTGGGACCTGCCGCAGGAGCTGGAGGACGCGGGCGGCTGGCCGGCCCGTGACACCGCGTACCGCTTCGCCGAGTACGCCGCGCTGGCCTACGACGCGTTCGGCGACCGGGTCACGCACTGGACCACGCTCAACGAGCCCTGGTGTTCCGCGATGCTCGGGTACGCCTACGGCGGCCAGGCGCCGGGCCGGCAGAACTTCGGCGACGGCATCCACGCCGTGCACCACCTGCTCCTCGGCCACGGTCTCGCCTCGCGGTACCTGCGCGAGCAGGCCGCCGCCCGGGGCAACGACCTCGAACTAGGCATCACCCTCAACCTGGGCACCGCCACCCCGGAGACCGACAGCCACGAGGACGCCGAGGCGTGCCGCCGCGCCGACGGCCTGGGCACCCGGCTCTACCTGGACCCGCTGGTCAAGGGCGCCTACCCCGAGGACATCGTCGCCGACCTCGCCGCCCAGGACATCGAACTGCCCGTCCAGGACGGCGACCTGGCCGCGATCTCGACGCCGCTGGACGTGCTCGGGGTCAACTTCTACCGGGGTTCGCTGTTCTCCGGCGTCACGGAGGACGGCGCGACCACGGACGCGGAGGGGCTGCCCGTCACCCGGCAGGTGGAGCGCGACCTGCCGCGCACCGCCATGGACTGGGAGATCACCCCCACCGACCTCACCGACCTGCTCGTCCGTCTGGAGAAGGACTACGGCCTCCCGACGGTCATCACGGAGAACGGCGCCGCGTTCGACGACACCGTCTCCGAGGACGGCTCGATCCACGACGCCGACCGCACCACCTATCTCGCCGATCACATCGCCGCCGTCGCCGCCGCCCGCGCCCAGGGCGCGGACGTGCGGGGCTACTTCGCCTGGTCGCTGATGGACAACTTCGAGTGGTCCTACGGCTACGACAAGCGGTTCGGCATCGTCCGCGTCGACTACGACACGCAGGTGCGGACGCTCAAGGACAGCGCCAAGTGGTACCGCGACACCATCCGGCTCACCCGCGACGCGTCATAGCCCCACTGCCGCGGGTGGCTCACCCTCACCGATACGAACGGGACACCCCACCATGCCCTCTCGTACGACCTTGGCAGCCACCACCGCCGCTCTGATCGCCCTCGCCGCCCCCATGGCCTTCGCCGCCCCGGCCCCCAAGCCGGCGGCGGCGCAGGCCGCGACCTGGGACACCGACCGGGCCGCCGCCGCGTACACGGCGAACCCGGGCGCCGTCACCGCCTCCGGCAGCGAGAACGCCGCCTCCGGGCCCGGGGCGGCGGCCGACGGCAACGGCACCACCCGCTGGTCCAGCAACTTCGCCGACGACGCCTGGATCCGGGTCGACCTCGGCTCCGTCATCCGCGTCAGCAGCGTCACCCTGGACTGGGAGGCCGCCTACGGCAAGAAGTACGTCCTGGAAGTGTCGAAGAACGGCACGGACTGGACCCCCTTCTACACCGAGGACGACGGCACCGGCGGCAGCGTCACCGCGCACACCTACCCGCAGGAGGTCACCGGCCGCTACGTCCGGATGCGCGGCATCCAGCGCGCCACCTCCTGGGGCTACTCGCTGTACTCCTTCAAGGTGTACGGAGGAGAGCCCGCCCCGGCCTCCACCACCCGCGGCAACCTCGCCCTCAACCACCCCGCGTACGGCGACTTCTACCAGCACGCGGGCAACTCCCCGGCCTTCGTCACGGACGGGGGATGGCCCGCCGACCTGAAGGCCGACCAGTCCCGCTGGTCCAGCGACTGGAACGCCAACCGCTGGGTGGGCGTCGACCTCGGCGCCACCTCCACCATCGACGCCGTGGACCTGTACTGGGAGGCGGCCTACGCCGTCGACTACCGCATCCAGGTCTCCGACGACAACCGCACCTGGCGCACCGTCTACCAGCCGTCCGCCTCCGAGGTCGCCGCCCGCCGCGCCGACGTCAAGTCGCCCGGCGACGCCGTCGGACGGCACGACACCGTCAAGCTGCCCTCCCCGGCGACCGGCCGCTACGTCCGGATGCTGGGCGTCGAGCGCCGCTCCTTCTACAACCCCGCACCCGCCACCGCCCAATTCGGCTACTCGCTCTACGAGTTCCAGGTGTGGGGCACCGGCGGCAGCGCCAACGCCGCCTATCCGGCCCTCCCCAAGAACCCGGGCGGCGCCTACACCACCACCTTCTTCGACGACTTCACCGGCTCAGGACTCGACCGCGACAAGTGGCGGGTCGTGCGCACCGGCACGGAGATGGGCCCGGTCAACGGGGAGTCCCAGGCGTACGTCGACTCGGCGGACAACATCCGCACCGAGAACGGCTCCCTGGTCCTCCAGTCGAAGTACTGCAAGGGCTGCACCCAGACCCCCGCGGGCACCTTCGACTTCACCTCCGGCCGTATCGACACCAACACCAAGTTCGACTTCACCTATGGCAAGGTCAGCGCCCGCATGAAGCTGCCGGTCGGCGACGGCTTCTGGCCGGCCTTCTGGATGCTCGGCAGCGACGTCGACAACCCGGACGTCTCCTGGCCCGGTTCGGGCGAGACCGACATCATGGAGAACATCGGCTACGGCGACTGGACCAGCTCCGCCCTGCACGGCCCCGGCTACTCGGCCGACGGCAACATCGGCAAGCAGCAGACGTACGCGAACGGCGGCCGCGCCGACCAGTGGCACACCTACGGCGTCGAGTGGACGCCCGAGGGCATGACGTTCACCGTCGACGACCGCGTCGTGCAGACGACCTCCCGCTCCAAGCTGGAGTCCACGCGCGGAAAGTGGGTCTTCGACAAGAACCAGTACGTGATCCTCAACCTGGCGCTCGGCGGCGCGTACCCCGCCGGGTGGAACAAGGTCACCAGCCCGTACTGGGGACTTCCGCAGTCCAGCGTCGACCGCGTCGCGCAGGGCGGCGTCAAGGCGGAGATCGACTGGGTGCGGGTGGAGCAGAAGAAGTAGCGCCCCCGGACCCCCGAGCCACCCCCCACGCACCACCCGCACGGCACCACCACCCCCCCACAGGCACGTCACCTTCCGGTACCACCCGCGCCCCGCGCGCGGCCCGGCACCCCGCCGGGCCGCGCGCGGGCACCGTACGAAGGAGCCGCACAGATGCCACCCCGCACCCGCCGCCGGGCGAGACCCGCGACCGCCGTGCTGGCCGCCGCCACCGTGGTGGCCGGCCTGCTCGCCGGCGCCGTCCCGTCCACGGCGGCACCGGCCGCCGACGAACCGGCGCCGGTCGCCGTCGACCGCTTCGAGGGCGAGGTGCCCTTCGCCAACCAGCCGGCCGAGGGCATCTTCACCTGGGGCGGCGACGCCGACGACCCGCCCACCCTGGCGCTGAAGGACCGGGCCGACGCCCCCGAGGGCGCCAAGGTCCTCGAAGGCACCTACGACATCAGCGGCTACGGCGGCTTCAGCCACGACTACGCCGCCGACGCGCAGCCGCACGACTGGTCCGCCCACAAGGGCATCCGCTTCTGGTGGTACGGCCAGAACACCGCGCCCCTGCCGCCCGGTTCGGGCAAGCGGATCAACTTCGAGATCAAGGACGGCGGCGCCAACGGCGAGGCGTCCGAGCTCTGGACCACCTCGTTCACCGACGACTGGGAGGGCTGGCACCTCGTCGAGATCCCGTTCGCCGACTTCGCCTACCGGGGCGACTACCAGCCCGTCGGCGGCATCGACCAGGTCCTCGGCCTCAACGAGATGTGGGGGTACGCCCTCACCCTGCCGACCGGCGCCCCCGGCAAGTTCGCCCTCGACGGCATCGAGCTGTACGGCAAGGCCGACGCGGCCCTGAAGGCGAGTGTCGTCACCGACGCGGCGGTGGTCCCGGTGAAGCAGGGCGCCTCCGCGTCCCTCGGCTTCACGCTCACCACGACCGGGTCCGTCCCGCTGGAGGAGCCCGTCACCGTCGCGTACGGGACGAAGGGCGGCACGGCGAAGCCCGGCACCGACTTCACGCCGGTCAGCGGCACGTACACCTTCCCGGCGGGCACCGCCTCCGGCACCACCCACCAGGTGAAGGTCGCGACGAAGAAGGTCTCCGGCGCCGCCACCGCCAAGACCGTCCCGCTGGAACTGACCGTCACCGGTGCCCGGCCGCCGAAGGAGAACCCGCAGGCCGTCATCGACGCCCACGGGCTCCCGTACCAGAACGCGAAGCTGCCGGTGAAGCAGCGCGTCGCCGACCTGCTCGCCCGGATGTCGCCCGCCGAGAAGGCCGGCCAGATGACCCAGGCCGAGCGCAACGCGCTCTCCTCGCAGGGCGACATCGCCACGTACGACCTCGGCTCGCTGCTCTCCGGCGGCGGCTCGGTCCCCTCGCCCAACACCCCCGAGGCGTGGGCCAAGATGATCGACGGCTACCAGCTGCGCGCCCAGGCCACCCGATTCCAGATCCCGCTGATCTACGGCGTGGACGCGGTGCACGGCCACAACAACCTGGTCGGCTCGACCGTCATGCCGCACAACGTCGGCCTCGGCGCCACGCGCGACCCGAAGCTGGCCGAGAAGACCGGCGCCGTCACCGCGAGCGAGGTCCGCGCGACCGGCGTCCCGTGGGACTTCGCGCCCTGCCTCTGCGTCTCGCGCGACGAGCGCTGGGGCCGTTCCTACGAGTCGTACGGTGAGGACCCGGCCCTCGTGAAGTCCCTGGAGACCGTGATCCAGGGCATGCAGGGCGCCGCGTCCGGCAAGGACCTGGACCGCAACGACAAGGTGCTGGCCACCGCCAAGCACTACGTCGGCGACGGCGGCACGGAGTACGGCTCGTCCACCACCGGTTCGTACCCGATCGACCAGGGCGTCACCAAGGTCACCCGGCAAGAGCTGGAGGCCGTCCACCTCGCGCCCTTCGAGGACGCGGTGAAGCGGGGCGTCGGCACGGTCATGCCGTCCTACTCCTCGCTCGACATCATCGGGGACGACCAGGGCCCGGTGAAGATGCACGGCGACGCCGAGATGATCAACGGTGTCCTCAAGGACCGCATGGGCTTCGAGGGCTTCGTCATCAGCGACTACAAGGCCATCGACCAGCTCCCCGGCGACTACGCGAGCGATGTGCGCACGTCGATCAACGCCGGGCTCGACATGATCATGGTCCCGACCGAGTACAAGGACTTCACGAAGACGCTCCAGGACGAGGTCACCGCGGGCCGCGTCCCGCAGTCCCGGATCGATGACGCGGTCTCCCGCATCCTGACCCAGAAGTTCAAGCTGGGCCTCTTCGAGCAGCCGTACGCGGACACCGCCAACCTGAAGAAGATCGGCTCCGCCGAGCACCGGGCCGTCGCCCGCGAGGCCGCCGCGAAGTCGCAGGTCCTGCTGAAGAACGACGGCGACGTGCTGCCGCTGAAGTCCTCGCAGAAGGTGTACGTCGCCGGCTCCAACGCCGACGACATCGGCAACCAGGCCGGCGGCTGGACCGTCAGCTGGCAGGGCTCCTCCGGCGCCATCACCCCGGGCACCACGATCCTGTCCGCCATGAAGAAGGACGCCGCGTCCGTCACGTACTCCAAGGACGCGTCCGCCGACACGGCCGGCTACGACGTCGGTGTGGTCGTCGTCGGTGAGACCCCGTACGCGGAGGGCGTCGGCGACGTCGGCAACGGGCACGACCTGAAGCTGTCCGACGCCGACCGGGCCGCGGTCGACAAGGTCTGCGCCGCGATGAAGTGCGCCGTCCTGATCGTCTCGGGCCGCCCCCAGCTCATCGGAGACCAGCTCGGCGACATCGACGCGCTGGTCGCGTCCTGGCTGCCGGGCTCCGAGGGCGACGGCGTCGCCGACGTCCTCTTCGGCAAGCGGGCCTTCACCGGGCAGCTCCCGGTGACCTGGCCCAAGTCCGAGGCGCAGCTCCCGATCAACGTGGGCGACGCGTCGTACGACCCGCAGTTCCCGTACGGCTGGGGCCTCACCACGCTGAAGAAGCCCCCGGCCGGCGGCGAGGTCACGCTCGCCCTGCTCGGCCTGGCCGCCCAGGTCGCCGAGAAGACCGGCCTCGGCAGGACCGAGGCCGGCCGGGAGATCGTCGGCCAGGCCCGGCTGCTGGTCCAGCAGAAGACCGGCGGCAAGCTGACCGAGAAGGTGTCCAAGCCGTTCGCGGACGCCGACCACCTGCTGCTCACCGGTGATCTGACCGGTGCGGTGGCGAAGCTCAGGACGGCCTACCGGGCCGCCTGAGGACGCGGAACGGGCGGGCGGCACCAGGAGGCCGCCCGCCCGTTTCGTACGTCCCGGCCCATTTCGCACGCGTGTGCGTTAGCTTGGGAGTATGCGGAACAGGCCGTTTTGCACTCTTACGGCCCCGGCGGCGCTCCTGGCGGGGCTCCTGGCCCTGCTGTCCGCCCTCGCCCTCTTCCTGGCCCCGGCAGCGGCCCCGGCGGTCCCGACCGCACCCGCCGCCACCAGCGCCTCCACCGTGAACGACGTCGCCCAGGCCCTGCGCAAGGGGCCCGTCTACGTCGACCCGGCCGCCTCCGACCAGCTCTCCCGGAGCCAGGCCGCCGCGCTGAGCAAGAAGATCGAGGACGCGGACAAACCGGTGTTCGTGGCCGTCCTGCCGAACACCGCGGCCTTCCCCGAGGACACCGTCCTGCGCACCCTGCGCGCCGAGACCGGCATCACCGGCGTGTACGCGATCCGCCTCGGCGACGGCTTCAGCGCCGGCGCCGACCCCCAGGTCATGTCCCGGAACGCCGTCATCAACCTCACCGCCGCCGTGAAGACCCCCGGCGCGGACACCGACGCGGCGACCCAGCTCAACGCCTTCGTGGACCGCGCCGTCGAACAGGCCCGGGGCAGCGCCCCCGCCTCCTGGAGCGGCGGCGAGCACTCCGCGTCCACCGGCAGTTCGGCCGCCGTCGGCCTGGCCGTCGTCGGTGCCGTGGTCGTCCTCGGCGGGGCCGCCGCGTACACGGTCGTACGCCGCAACCGCAGGCGCAAGGAGGAAGAGGAGCGGGTCGCGCTCGACAAGCTGCGGGTGGTCGTGGACGAGGACATCACGGCGTACGGGGAGGCCCTGGAACGGCTCGACTTCCACCCGGCGGAGCCCGGCGCCGACGACGCGATGCGCGGCGACTACGAACGCGCCCTCGACTCCTACGAGAGCGCCAAGTCCCGTATGGCGGGCGCGAAACACCCCTCGGACGTGCGCGGGGTGACCCAGGCCCTGGAGGACGGGCGCCACTCGCTCGCGGTGCTCGACGCCCGCCGCTCCGGCCGCGAGCTCCCGGCCCGCCGCCCGCCCTGCTTCTTCGACCCGCGCCACGGCCCCTCGGTCGCGGACGTCCACTGGGCCCCTGCGGGCGGCAGCGCCCGGGAGGTCCCGGTGTGCGCGGCGGACGAGACGCGGCTGAACGCGGGCGAGGACCCGATGAGCCGGACGGTCGAGGTGGGCGACGGCACCCGGCGTCCGTACTGGGAGGCGGGCCCGGCCTACGGACCCTGGGCGGGCGGCTACTTCGGCGGCGGCCTGCTGCCGGGCCTCCTGATGGGCACGATGCTCGGCTCGATGCTGGCCACCCCGGCGTACGCGGCGGACTACGGGGGCGGCGACTACGGCGGCGGTGACATGGGCGGTGACTTCTCCGGCGGTGACTTCTCCGGCACGGACTTCGACTCGTCCGGCTTCGGAGGCGGCGACGGGGGCGGCTTCGACGGAGGCGGGTTCGGCGGCGGCGGCGACTTCGGCGGAGGCTTCTGACGGCATGACGAAGGGGGTACGGGGCCCACAGCCCCGTACCCCCTTCGTGCACCGTCCTCAGCGACCCCCGTGGGCCCGCTCGAACGTGGCGAATGCCGCCTCCTGGCGCCACTCCGTCGCCGCCTTCGGGCTGCCCGCGAGATACCGCGCACAGCGCGCGCCCGGGCGGCCGTCACCGGGGCGGTCGGACCGGCAGGCCGCCACCACGCGGTAGGCGGACGGGGCGGTGCCGGCGGCCCACAGGCTGCGGCCGTCGCGGAAGGCGTACTCCAGCGAGGCGCGGGCCAGGTCCTTCAGCTCGGTGTACGAGAGGCGGTAGGTCTTCGCCGCGTACTGGTACTCGTGGCTGATGTCGATCCGGGAGACGCCCGGGTCGTCCGTGGAGAGCACGATCGGCACGCCGTAGCGGCGGTACGCGTTGAAGGGGTGCTCGTCGCCCGCGATGCCGAGGATCTGCTTGTTGCTGGAGAACGGCACCTCGACGGCCACGTGGCGCCGGGCCATGGTCCGGGCCAGCGCGCGCCAGTCGTCCTCGTGGACCAGGTCGACGCCGTGGCCGATGCGCTCGGCGCCGGCGACCCGCACCGCCTCGTTGATGTGGAAGGTCAGGTCCTCCGGCTTGACCAGGCCCGGGGCCAGCTCACCGGCGTGCAGGGTGAGGTGGGCGCCCGGGTACTGCCCGCGCAGGTACTTCAGCATCCGCATCTGAAGGCTGTAGTTCTCCAGCGAGCTGTCCCAGTCCTCCGGCTGGACGAGGTTGACCGCGACGAACCTCGGGTCGCGCTCGGCCAGCCGCATGCCGACGGCCATCTGCGTGAAGACGCGGACCGGGGAACTGCCCCGGGAGACCTGGGAGATCCACCGGACGGGCAGCTTGCAGGCGGGCGCCGGGCGCGGGGTGTCGCAGTGGGCGGCCTCGCGGAACTGCGCGTCGCTGTCGTCGGCCTCCTGGACCGCCTCGTCGATGACCTTGTCCAGCTTGCCGCCCGCCAGGAGCTTGCGGTGCAGCGCGGCGAGATCGGCGTCGTAACCCACCGCGTCGGCCAGGGACTTGGCGCTGTCCGAGGCCGGGCTGACCATCGTCTCCAGGTAGAACTGGTTCCGCTTCACCACGGTGTTCGCGACATTGGCGAGCATCTTGCCCCGGGTGTACCAGGTGGCCATGCCGAACTTGCCGAAGGTGTCGAAGAAGTGGTCGTGCCCGGACTCGTCGGCCGGGAAGTCCTGCATCGACCAGGCCCGGATGATCTGCTGCCGGAACGCGGCGTCGGTGCGCGCGTCGGAGGCCGGCCGGGCGCCCGGGGCGCACGGCGAGGCCACCGCGGTCATCGTCGCGTCGATGCAGAGCCCCTGCTCGATCGCGAGCTGGAGCAGATACTCCGTGGTCACCGCTCCGGACAGGTGGTTGTGCAGGTCACCGCCCTTGGGCAGCTCCTTGAAGAAGGCCCGCAGCCGCGCGGGCCGCTCCCGCAGCGCGTCCAGGTAGGCCGCGGTACGGCGTTCGGCGGGCGTCACCGGGCGCGGCGCGGCGTACGCGGCGGTGCGTACGGCGCTGTCGCGCGCGGGTGCGGCGGCGGTCGCGGGGATCGCCGGGATCAGGCTCAGCAGGGCGAGAACGCCGCCGAACCCGGCCAGCACAGGGGACTTGGGACGGCGGACCGTCCGGTTGGTAGAGATCACCGAGGCATGATCGCGCTCGCCAAGGTCATTTGCCCGCGAATCATGCCTTTGGGAGGGAACGTCCACCCGATCGAGTGGGGGCCGGTCCTGGCGGACCGGGCGGCCCGCGCGGAAAGTTCTGCCGGGCGGCGGGCGTTCGCGCAGTTCACGGCGGCGGGTTGCGGTCTAGACCACTAACGAAGGCTGGAAGCTATTTACCGGAGGGTCGCTTCTGTGGCTGACTGTGTCGTGTTCGCGACAAGTAGACGCGCGTAGACCCCATGCGTGAAGCGTGCTGCCCGAGCGGCCCGGCCACGGCCGCTCCCCCCACCAGCAGGAGGCTCCTCATGATCACTCGCAAGAGACTCACCGCGGCCGGCGTCCTCGGTACGAGCGCGGCGCTGCTGCTCGGCCTGATGTCCGGCACCGCCTCGGCGGCGCCCCGCCAGGACAACCCCGTCCCGCTCGGCCAGGGGTACATGGGCGTCGGCTACGTCCAGGACAGCAAGGACTTCAAGCCGGACACCCGGCACCTGCACCTCGGCGCGCAGCCGGACGCCGGCCTCAAGGCGAACCCCGAGGGCGTCGACGTCTCCAGCTGGCAGGGCGGCATCAACTGGAGCTCGGTGCGCGGCGCGGGCATCGAGTTCGCCTGGATGAAGGCCACCGAGGGACTGACGTACAAGGACCCGACGTTCAGTGCCAACTACCTGAACGCCTACAACGCGGGCGTCATCCGGGGCGCGTACCACTACGCCCGCCCGGACGTCTCCGGCGGCGCGGCGCAGGCCGACTTCTTCGCGAGCAACGGCGGCGCCTGGTCCCGCGACAACCTCACGCTCCCGGGCGTGCTGGACATCGAGGGCACCTGCTACGGCTATTCGCAGGCGTCCATGCAGCAGTGGATCCTCGACTTCTACAACCAGTACAAGGCCCGTACCGGCCGCGACGTCGTGATCTACACCAGCCCGAGCTGGTGGAACACCTGCACCGGCGGCTGGAGCGGCATGTCCGCCCGCAGCCCGCTGTGGGTCGCGAACTGGACCACCGGCACCCCCAGCATCCCGTCCGGCTTCCCCTACTACACCGTCTGGCAGTACACCTCCACCGGCGGGGTGAGCGGCGTCTCCGGCAACGTCGACCGGGACCGCTTCAGCGGCGACCGCTCCCGCCTCCTCGCCCTGGCGAACAACACGCCGTGAACGTAAACGTATAGGTGTACGAGCCGTAGCGGCCGGGTCAGGCCGCTCCGGCCCCGCCCGCCCCCATGACCGTTCACGAAGGAGCACGTCATGACCCCACCCCTGAGCCGGCGCGGCGCCCTGATCGCCGGGGCCGCGGCCCTCGCCGGCGGTCTGGGCCCGGCGGCCGGCGCGGCGGAGGCGGCCCTCCGGCTGCCGGAGAGCACCCGCCCCCGTCTCTCCGCCCTGTCGCCCCTCCAGCGCGCCGGGCAGCGCGTCATCCACTCGTACCCGGGCCTCACGCCCCCCGCGTCCCTGATGACGGCCATCGAGCAGGGCCACACGGCGGGCGTCATCTTCTTCGGCGAGAACGTCCAGAACCTGACGCAGATCGAGGGCGTCATCCGGTCCATGGAGCAGGCCCGCGCCTCGTCCCCGGTCAAGGCGCCGCTCCTCCTCATGACCGACCAGGAGGGCGGCATGATCCGCCGCCTGCCGGGGGAGCCCGTCAAGTCCGCGAAGGACGTCGGCGCCTCCTCCGACCCGCACTACTGGGCCGACTTCACCGGCAGCGGCGCGGGCCTCAACCTCGCGGGCGTCGGCATGAACGTCAACCTGGCCCCGGTCCTCGACGTGTACCGCACGGCCGGCGACTTCACCGACCAGTACGAGCGCTCGTACAGCAAGTCGGCCGCCGCGGTGGCCAGTTGCGGCGCGGACTTCATCACCGCGCAGCAGCGCGAGGGCGTCGCCGCCACCGCCAAGCACTTCCCGGGCCTGGGCCCGGCGACGGCGAGCCAGAACACCGACCTGCGGTCCGTCACGATCACCACCTCCGCCTCGACCCTCCGCAGCGTGGACGAGGCCCCGTACCGGGACGCCATCGCGGCGGGCGTCAAGCTCGTCATGCTCTCCTGGGCGATCTACACGGGCCTGGACTCCGCCCGCCCGGCCGGTCTCTCGTCGACCGTCGTCGGCGAGCTGCGCAACCGGCTCGGCTTCAAGGGCGTCACCGTCACGGACGCGCTGGAGGCCGGTGCGCTCTCGTCCTACGGCAGTACGTCGCAGCGCGCCGTCAAGGCCGCCGCCGCCGGGATGGACCTGCTGCTCTGCTCGGCCCGCAGCGTCTCCCAGGGCGACGAGGCCGTCACCGCCCTGGCCGACGCCCTGGGCGACTCCCTGGACCCGGCCGCCTTCGACGCCGCCGCGGCCCGCGTGAACGCTCTGCGCGCGGGGCTGTGACGGCCCGCCGCCCGGCGCGAGGGGGCGTCGGGCGGCTCCCCAAGGGGCCTTATCGGGAGGGGAATCGAGCCGTAGACTCCGCGATCATGACCTTCGAAACGATCTACGCGGACGCGCCCTCCGCCGATGGCCCCGCGCTCTTCCCCACGATGTCCACCATGCGAGCCATGCGCCGCCTCAAGCCGGACGCCGTGCCGGACGAGACCATCGACCAGCTCATACAGGCCGCCGTGTGGGGGCCGAGCGGCGGCAACATGCAGTGTTACGAGTACGTGGTCGTCACCGACCGCGCGGTCATGGCCGAGCTGGCCCCGCTCTGGAAGCGGTGCGTGGACGCCTACCTCGCGACGACCGGCAAGCACGCGCCGGAGGGCATGGACGACGCCGCGTACGGGCGGATGGTGGCGGCGATCGAGCACCAGCGCGACCACTTCGCGGACACTCCCGCGCTGATCATCCCCTGCTACAAGTTCCCCGAGCCGCGGTTCGACGAGGAGGGTCTCGGCGTCTACGCGGCCTCGCTCGGCCCGGCCGGCCTCGACCACATGGCGAACACCCAGACACGCTTCCAGGCGCTGGCGGAGGGCTCCTGCGTCTACCCCGGCGTCCAGAACATCCTGCTGGCGGCGCGGGCGCTGGGCCTCGCGGCCAACATCACCATCTGGCACCTGATGCTGGAGCAGGAGTGGAAGGACGCCCTCGGCATCCCCTCGGACATGCACACGTTCGCCGCGATTCCGGTCGGCTGGCCGCAGGGCAACTTCGGCCCGGTGCGCCGCCGCCCGGTGGCCGATGTGGTCCACCGCGACCGCTGGTAGCGCCATTCGCGTGTACGGTACGGCGATGACCGACGCGCCCATACCGTCGCCCGCACCCGGCAGCTCCGCCGACGTCGCCCGTACGTGGGACGCGCGCGCGGACCACTATCTGCGGCTCTTCCGCGACGAGTTGGCGGAGAAGCCGTACGACCTGGAGGTCCTGCGCGCGTTCGCTCAGCGGGTCGGTGCGGGCGGCCGGGTGTACGACGCGGGCTGCGGCCCCTGCGGCCACGTCACGGCCCTGCTCGCGGCTCACGGCCTCGACATGCTGGGCATCGACCTCTCGCCCCGCTGCGTGGCGCTGGCGCGCAGGGAGCAGCCGGGTGTGCGGTTCGCCGTCATGGACCAGTCCGCGATCAC
The DNA here is from genome assembly GCF_044761525.1 of Streptomyces sp. NPDC097595. NCBI lineage: Bacteria > Bacillati > Actinomycetota > Actinomycetes > Kitasatosporales > Streptomycetaceae > Streptomyces > Streptomyces sp. NPDC097595. The sequence continues at coordinate 318,866 of NZ_JBIWCN010000002.1, forward strand.
AGGCGGCCCGCTGGACGGCCTGGTCGCGTACTACTCCCTCCACGACCAGCCCAAGCACCGCCTCCCCGACACGATGGCGTCCTGGGCCGCCGCGATACGCCCCGGCGGCCGGCTGCTGATCGTCGCGAAGGAGGGCGAGGCCGATGGCGTGATCGCCGACCCCTTGGGCGGCGATCTCCCCGTCTATTGGGCGGAGTTCACCGCGTACGAGCTCCGCAGGGCAGCCCACGAGGCGGGCTTCACGACCGACGACTGCACGGTCCGCGAGGCGTACGACAACGAGATCCCGGCCCGCCGCGTGTACCTCACGGCGACGAGGCGCTAGACGCTCGCCCGGAGAAAGGCGTCCCACGCGGCGGGCGGCACGGTGAGCATGGGCCCGTCGGTGACCTTGGAGTCCCGGACGTGCACGGCGGCGGGGTGCGCGGCGACCTCGACGCAGTCGCCGCCCTGACTGCCGCTGTAGCTCGACTTGCGCCAGTCGTAAGCGACTTCGAGGCAGTCGCCGCCCTGACTGCTGCTGTAGCTGGACTTGAACCAGTTGAGGTCGGTCCCGTGTGCTGCGCGGATCATCTCTCTCCAAGCAGGTGTTTCAGTAGGCCGATGCTCTCCTCCGGTGAGAGAGCCTGCGACCGGAGCATCCCATACAACTGCTGAAGCACGCTGACTTCGTCTGGGTCCTCGTGGAGAAAGCTGACGCGCTGGCCCTCCACGTACGCGAAATGGTCGTGGTCCGGGGTCTCCAGGAGAACCATGGGACCCGCCAGGCCAGCGTGCTTGGGAAGCTTCATCGGCATGATCTGGATGCAGACGAAGGGCAGCTCGGCGCACTTGAGGAGGTGTTCGATCTGCCTCCGCATCATCGCCGGGTCCCCGATTTCGCTGCGCAGGATGCTCTCCTCAATGATGAAGTGGAGCATCGGTCGCGGCTTGCGCTGGAGGAGTCGCTGCCGGTCAAGGCGGGCCTGCACCCACTCCTCCTGCTCGTCGTCATCGATGGGTGGGTGCAGGCAGGAAAAGACGAAGCGCGCGTACTCCTCCGTCTGAAGCAGTCCTGGGATGACCTGGTTCTGGTACGACATCAGGCTGAGCGCTTCCTGTTCGTACTCGACGAAGTCCTGTACGAAGGCCGGGAACCGCTCCTTTTCTGGCACCTTCTCCACGGCGACCTGCAAGGCCCCCTTGGTTTCCAGGAGTTCATCCAGGAGCATGGCGAAGTCACGTTGAAGTAGCCGCCGCCCCTGCTCGATCGACGCGATCGTGTCGTCGCTTACGCGGCACCGATGCGCGAGGGCCGCCTGAGTTAACCCGGCCGCTCGCCGGAACATGGACACCTGGGCACCGATCAGGTGCCACGACGTGACCCGCTTCCTCTTCGCCTGCTTCGCTTGCTCCATGCGGTGCCTCTCCCCGTTCAAGCTGCGTGATGACCCGTCAGCGGTCGTACATCGACTTCGTACGACCTGACGCGGTGCACAACGGTAGTGACGTTGTGTGACCTTCGTCTCATGAACGAAGCAACTCAACTCCTCGAATTCCGCGAAGCCTTCTACCGCCGGGAGCGCAGGTCCGTGCCGCTCGTAAGGAAGTTCGTCCGGCAGGCCCTGGCCGACTGGGCGTGCGAGGAGCATCACGTGAACACCGACGACGTGCTGCTCTGCGTGAGCGAACTCGCGACCAACGCACTCGTGCACGGCGTGCCGCCGGGGCGCGGCTACCGCCTGTTCCTGCACTGGGACCGCGCGGAGACCCGGCTGAGGGTCGAGATCCACGACAGCGGCGACGGCGAGGTCCCGGAAGCGGCCCCCACCCCGGACCCCACCGCGGAACGCGGCCGCGGCCTGACCCTGGTCGCCGCCCTGGCGTCCAAGTGGGGCGTCGGCGAGCGCAACCCCGGCAAAATCGTCTGGTGCGAGTTCGCCGCCCCGGCGAGGCTGTTCGCCGAGATCCCGCGCTGAGCGGCGAGTATGTGCGTATGAGCCACGACGTATCGGCGCTGCTCGCGCCGGGTGTCCTGCACGAATCGGAAGGGTGCCTGGTCTGGCACTCGGGGGTCCTGGACACACCGGCCGGCGTCCAGTTCGGCGTAGCGGTGGAGCGGCCGGTAGGGGCGCAGCCGGCGACCGTGCTGGCGGTCGAGCCGGGCGCGCGGGCGGGGATGATCGGGTTCCCTGCGGCATCGAACACAAGTGATGCGACCACTGAGGCAATCGGCCGAGGGCCTGTTCGGGACGGGCTGGAAGAGCGTTCCGTCCCGGCAAAGACGTTTGTCACTGACTTCGGCTTGTCAGGGTGAACCTTGGCGAAGCGCCTGAGGGGGTTGAGGTGCTGGCTGTACGGACGACCGTGGCAACGGAGTCGCTCGGGCCGTCCGTCCTGCCGATGTCCGGCACCCGGACCGGCTTATTGGTGCCGCCAGCAGCCGGTGAGCCTCACGTACTGTTGCCCCGTACGTGAGCAGTGCATACGGAAGCAGGGAACATGGTGGACGAGACGGTACGCGCAGGCGCCGGGAACCGTACGGAAGCCTTCGTGTGGCTGGGTCTCGCGCTACTCCTGGGCGCACTGTCGGCCCTGGTGCTGATTCCCCAGGCCCGGCATCTGCGCTCGCTCCGCGACGGTGTGCGCGCCGACGCCATCATGCATACCCGCGGAACATGCGCGATGGGACAGTGCAAGGTCGCCTTCGAGGTGCAGGACCACACCGTCGTGGCGGCTTTGCCCCCAGGCAGTGGTGGCAGCAAATTTCCTGTGGGCGCGCACCTCACCGTCGTGTACCGGGCGGACGATCCGCAGACAGTCGCCGCGGCGGCCGACGTGAAGGGCGGTGGGGCGACCTTGCTGGCCGCATCGACCGGCGCGGGCGCCGTGTTGTTCCTGCTTCTGCCGGTCATGAAGGCGGTGGCCCGGGCGCGGCGGCGACGCGCGGCGTCCAGCGCCGTTGGATGACGTGCCCGCCCTAGGCCGAGGCGCTGAAAGCGCAGGTCCGCGAGTTGGACCGGCTGTTGTCCGAGCGGAACGACGAGCTGGCGCATGCCCGGCAGGACATCGACATCCTGCAGAAGGCGGCCGCCTAATTCGCGCGGGAGAGTTGACGCCGACGACCGTCCTACGGCCGGATCGCAGGCACAGGGCCGACCAGGGGGCCGCCCCTTCGCCTACATCGCCAGGCTCATCGAGGGGGGTGGCCGACGTGGCCTCTGGCAGGGGAGCGTGAATCTCCCGGCCGCTCGCGGTCAGCCGGACCGCCTTCCGTCACGACCCCCGCGCTGCCGGACTGACCGACGCGCCAGCCCTGCCGCATGCCGCCCGAGGGCCGCCCCGGAAGTCGAGCGCCGAGCCGCTGAAAGCCTCCGGATCGCCCAGTTGCCCGGGGTGGGGCCCTGGATCGGGCAGATCACCGGCCGAAGGCCGCGCCAACACGCGCGGATCGTGGCTGCGGCAGGTGGACAGGAGGTGAAGGGCGATCAGTCGGTGGCCTTCGGGTGTCCGGTGCCTGCATAGGTGATCCACGCGGTGCGGTTGGCGTCGTCGATGAGGTACCAGATGCGGCCGCCGCCGGTGACCTCGTACTGCCAGCGCTCCAGCGCCTGTCTCTTCCAGACCGTAGCGCCGAGCTTGCCCTTGAGGCGGTGGTGGCGCTCGGGGTCGTCGGCGGCCCGCGGGGCGGATCGGATCTTGTCGAAGGCGCGGCGGAGGTTGCCTGCGGCGTGGCGGGAGAGGTGGTCCCAGCCGTTGGCCGCTTCGGTGTTGGCGAAGCGCAGGTCGAATTCGGCGCCGATCGGGGGTGGGGCCGCGCGGTCACCGCGCTTGGGGCTCACTCGGCGGTCCCGCCTTCGGGTACGGGGGCAGGGCCGAGGTCGCCGTCGGGCTCGCGGGTGAGGAAGTCGTGCAGGGCCGGGTCGGCGTAGATCTCGGCACTGTGCCGCCACTGGGCCAGCAGCAGGGCGATAGGAGTCAAGTTCTCCAGCGCGGCAGCCCCGCGGGCAGTGTCCACGAGTTCGCCGAGCATCGCCTCGACGTCGTCCTCCGGGAGGAATACCGACCAGGGCAGGGCATCAGGCAGGGCCTGTCGCAGTGCGGCGGTGTTCTCGGTGCGGACCAGCCCGGCGAGCAGGCGAGCGGTGAAGTCGACCACGGTGGAGTCCTGCGCCAGCTGGTCGGCGCGAATGAGCGCCAGGTCTCCCGCGTCGCGTCGGCGCAGGCGTAGTGCGCGGACCGCGTCCAGGCGCCGGGCGGTGGCAGCGGGGTGGTGGAGCAGCTCGCTGAAGGGCACGTCCTCGTAGGCCGTCGTCATGACATCCACAGTAGCTTGGATGTCCTGGCTCGGGTAGCGGGCAGCGGTCCGGGCGCTGCTTGGCTATGGCCACGCTGCTCCACAGGTGACCGAAAACGGGCTGTCGGCGCGTCGCCTCCGACGGGGAGCGAAGCCTGTGAAGTGGCCCCTTCGATGCCGACACCTGAACGGCAGGTTGCGTGGCGGCCTGCGGGTGGAAGTGGTCTGCCATGGCTCGGGGCAAACGGTTCGGGGGGCATCGCCCAATTGCAGGGTGTACAAGGCGACCTCCCACTCGTCGTTCGAGAACGACGTCTTCACGCGTCCTCCGTGTCGATCAGGTCGCGTACGGTGCCGCGACCGGCGTCCGTCTGCTCGATGGAGCGCACGAGGCGGGCGGCGTTGCGGGGGGAGCGCAGCAGGTACATCGTCTCCTGCCAGGCGTTGTAGTCCTCCTCGGACATGATCACGACGGTGCCCGCCTTCGACGTGACGCGCTCCGGCGCGTGGTCTTCGATGACGCGACGGATCAGACCGAAGAAGTCCTTCCGCGCTTCGCTTGCGTTGATGGCCACGGGTTCCTCCTACGCATGTCCTGGCGTCTGCGTGCGCTTTTTGCCGCACCGGCAAGGATGTTTGCCGTGAGGGGCGGCCGCGCGCACCATCTCCGTACATGGAGGAGGTTCGCATGAGCGGCAACATGCAGGCGTACGACGTAGTGGTGATCGGTGGCGGGGCTGCCGGGCTCAGTGGGGCGCTGGCCCTTGGGCGGGCGCGGCGGTCCGTGTTGGTGATCGACGCGGGGGACCCGCGCAACGCGCCCGCGTCGCACGTCCACAACTACCTGGGCCGCGAGGGCACCCCGCCCGGCGAGCTGCTGGCGATCGGCCGGGAGGAGGTCGCCGGGTACGGGGCCGAGGTCGTGACCGGAGAGGTCACCGTGGTCGAGCGGTTGCCGGAGCACTCCGGGTTCCGGGTCGTCCGCGCGGACGGGACCACCGTCACGGCGCGGCGGCTGCTGGTCACGACCGGGCTGACCGACGAGCTGCCGCCGATCCCGGGCCTGGCCGAGCGGTGGGGCCACGAGGTGCTGCACTGCCCGTACTGCCACGGCTGGGAGGTGCGCGACGCGGCGATCGGTGTCATCGCGGTCAGCCCCATGGCCGTGCACCAGGCACTCCTGTGGCGGCAGTGGAGCGAGGACATCACGCTCTTCCTGCACGACGGGCCCGAGCCCACCGACGAGGAGTACGAGCAGCTCGCCGCGCGCGGCATCGCGGTTGTCGACGGCGAGGTCGCCGGCCTGGAGGTGACCGACGACCGGCTGACCGGCGTCCGCCTCGCGGGCGGCCGGGTGGTCGAGCGGGCGGCCGTGGTCGTCCAGCCGAGGTTCACGGCGCGCTTCGGCGTACTGGAGAGCCTGGGGCTGCGCCCCGTACCGCTGGAGATGGGCGGCCACCTCGTCGGCTCGTACATCGAGGCGGACCCGACCGGCGCCACGACGGCCGCCGGGGTGTGGGTCGCCGGGAACGTCACCGGCCTCATGGACCAGGTCATCGGCGCGGCCGCCGCCGGGCTCAAGGCGGGCGCGGCCATCAACGGGGACCTCGTCACCGAGGACACCCGGCGCGCCGTGAAGGCCCGCAACGCGCCCTCCGACGCGGAGATGTGGGACGACCGGTACCGCGAGAGCCACCGCATCTGGAGCGGCAAGCCCAACACCGTGCTCGTCCGCGAGGTCGAGGACCTGGCGCCGGGCCGGGCGCTGGACCTGGGCTGCGGGGAGGGCGCGGACGCGGTCTGGCTGGCGGGCCGGGGCTGGCACGTCACCGCGACGGACATCTCGCGCGTGGCGCTCGGCCGGGCCGCCGAGCACGCGGCGGAGGCCGGGGTCGCCGACCGGGTCGACTGGCAGTTCCACGACCTGGGCGCCACCTTCCCCGAAGGGGCGTACGACCTGGTCTCGGCGCAGTTCCTGCACTCCATGGGCGACCTGCCCCGCGAACGCATCCTGCGCCGGGCGGCCCGTGCGGTCGCCCCGGGCGGGGTGCTGCTGATCGTGGGGCACGCGGGCTTCCCGGCCTGGGACCACCACCACGCGGACATGGAGCTGCCGACCCCGGACGAGGTGCTGGCCTCGCTGGAGCTGCCGGAGGGGGAGTGGGAGGTGCTGCTCAGCGAGGAGCACGAGCGCGTCCAGAACGACCCGGACGGCAACCCCACCACCCGTACGGACAACGCCCTGAAGATCAAGCGGCGTTGAGGGCGCGTATAGGACCGGGGTTGACCTAAAGGGCTCGTACTGTCGTTCCTGACGGCGGAACAGGAACGACGGAAGGCAGAACCATGAACGCCAGCGAGACGGCCACCGCGCACACCGGCTCGGACGAGCGGGCGGACCTCCTGGAGGCGCTGGGCAAGCAGCGGCACTTCCTGCGGTTCACCACCCGCGACCTGACCGACGAGCAGGCGGGGGAGCGGACCACGAAGAGCGAGCTGTGTCTCGGCGGCCTGATCAAGCACGTGACCTCGGTCGAGCGGAGCTGGGCCGGGTTCATCGTGGAGGGGGCCGCCGCGATGCCGGACTTCAACAAGATGACCGAGGCCGACTTCGCCAAGCGGGCCGACGACTTCAGGATGCTGCCGGGCGAGACGCTGGAGGGCGTGCTCGACGCGTACGAGAAGGTGGCGGCGGACACCGACGACCTGGTCGCCTCGCTGCCCGACCTGGGCGCCGCGCACGCGCTGCCGAAGGCCCCCTGGTTCGACGGGGACGCGAAGTGGTCGGCCCGCCGGACGCTGATGCACGTCATCGCGGAGACCGCGCAGCACGCCGGCCACGCGGACATCATCCGGGAAGCCCTGGACGGCTCGAAGTCCATGGGCTGAGCACGGCGGCACAATGGCGCGCATGGATGCCGAAGTCGCCGCGCTGATAGGGGCCGCCGTCGGCTCGCTCACCACCCTGGGGGCGGCCTTCGTCACCGGGCGGACGGCGGCCCGCTCCCAGTACGACCAGTGGCGCAGGCAGCACCGCAGGGACGCGTATGTGGCGTATCTCGGGGCCCTGCACGACCGGGATATCGCCCTGGACGCCGTCTTCGAGGCGCTGCGGCCGGAGCGGCCGGACCTGGCGGCGGTGGACGAACGGGTCGGCGCGTTCGTCGGCCTCGCCCGCGAGGTGCACCGGGCCGCCGAGGTCGTCCTCGTGGAGGGGCCGGACGCCATGGTCGCGGCGGTCGGCGGCGTGGGCCGGGCGTCCGGCGAACGGGCCGAGCTCATGCGGCGGATGGTCGCGGACGCCCGCGCCGGCGACACCACGCACAAGGCCGCGCACACCGCGCTGGCCGCCCGACGCGACGAGGCCCTCCACCAGTCGGTGAAGGGCCTTCGCGCTGCCGCCGCGCGGGTGTTGGACGCACCGCGCTGAGCGGGTGAGGGCCTGTCCGAGCCCGACCCGCCCCACAGGCCTACGCCTGCGGAGCGGCCTTGATCGCGGAGATGTCGAAGTTCAGCTTCACCTTGTCGCTGACCATGACACCGCCGGTCTCCAGCGCCGCGTTCCAGGTCAGGCCCCAGTCGGAGCGCAGGATCTCGGCGCCGCCCTCGAAGCCGACGCGCTCGTTGCCGTACACATCGGTCGCGGAGCCGTTGAACTCCAGGTCGATGGCGAGCGGGCGGGTCACGTCCTTGATGGTCAGGTCGCCGGTGACGCGGTACTTGTCGCCGCCCAGCTGCTCGGCGGAGGTCGAGCGGAACGTCATCAGGGGGAACTTCTCGGCGTCGAAGAAGTCGCCGCTCACCAGGTGCCCGTCGCGGTCCTTGATACCGGTGTCCACGCTGGCGATCTTCACATCGATCGAGGCCGAGGAGCCGGCCGGGTCGCTGCCGTCGAGGTTGAGGGAACCCTCGTGCTCGGCGAAGGAGCCGCGCACGTTGGTGACCATGGCGTGACGCACGGTGAAGCCGATGCTGCTGTGCGCCGGGTCGATCGTGTAGTCACCCGTGAGCGCGGCCAGGGCGGGGTCGACGTCGACCGTGGTCGTGGCGGCAGCGGCGTTGTCGGACTTGCGGTTGAACAGAGCCATGGCTCCTCCTCGAAGACCTGGCCGAGTGGGCTCGACCTGTTGTTTAACCTTCAACGACTTCGACTGTAGACCCATCTTGTTCAAAGTTCAACATCTACGGCGAGGATCGTTGCGACGTCCGCGATCTGTTCACGCGGCCGTTACGTGAGGCCCCCTGGCGACGCGCGTAGAACTGGGGCACCATCTCTCCTGCCCCTTTGTCATGCACAGGAGGAGAGTCCCCCCATGGTCTTCCACGCGCCCCAGGTTTCCCGGATGACGCTGCGCCCCGTCCTGACCGCCCTCGCCCTCGTGCTCGGCGTGCTCTTCGCGCCCGGCTTCGGCCTGGTGAGCGGCACGACCGACGCGTACGCCGTCACCAAGCTCACCCACAGCCAGGCGACCTCCCGCTTCAGCTCGTCCGGCGTCACCTGGTCGTCCTCCGGCGGCTGCTCCAACCGGAACGTCTCCACCTGCACCTCGTTCGACCAGCTCAACCTGCCCACCGCCCAGGGCGCCCAGACCCTGAAGAGCGCCACCGGCTGCGCCCTGAACATCACCGGCGGCACGGAGACCGGGCACGCCAGCGGCACGTACTCGCACTGGAACGGCTACAAGCTGGACTTCGGCAAGACCACCTGTCTCACCAACTACATCAAGAGCGCGTTCAGTTACATCGGCCTGCGCGGTGACGGCGCCCCCCAGTACAAGTCCGGCTCCGGCAACGTCTACGCCGACGAGGGCAACCACTGGGACGTGACCTACTACAACTGCGGCGGCTGCTGACCCGGCCTCCTCGCGCGGGTGTCCCGTCCGTCCGGGCGGGGCACCCGCGCTCCCCGTACCCCCCCCCACAGGAGTCGCCATGAACGCACCGCATCCGAGCCGCCGCACCCTGCTGCGCACCGGCGCGGGGGCCGCCCTCGCCGCCGCCGGACTCGCGGCCGCCGCCCCCACCGCCGGCGCCGCCTCCCTCGTCACGGGCGGCAAGGTCCGCAACCTCACCGGGCCGGCGGAGACCGGCCGCTTCGCCGCACCCTGGACCGACCTCGGCATCCCCGCCCGCTGCCCCGACGGCTCGATGCTCCTCGTCTGCGGCGACACCTTCGACGGCGGCGGGGTCGGCGGACCCGACTGGCGCGCCCCCGTCGGACTGCGCGCCTCCAACCCCTCCCTCGGCTCCCTCGTCATCGACGGGAGCGTCGGCGGGGCCCATGCCAACGGGCTCGTCCCCGAGGGCCACGCGGGCGGCACCACGGCCATCCCGTCCGACGTGTTCACCGTCGGCTCCACGATGTACATGCACCTGATGCGCGGGGTCATCTACCGCACGCACCACTCGGACTTCTGGCGCTCCGACGACAACGGCACCACCTGGCAGTACCTCTGCCAGTGGCCCGGCGACCAGTACGGCGGCCAGTTCCAGCAGAAGACGTACGCGGTCGCCGACGACGGGTACTGCTACGTCCTGTCCACCGCGTTCAACCGGGACGTCACCTCGGGGCTGCTGCTCCACCGCGTACCGCAGGACGCCCTCGGGAACCCCGCCGCCTACCAGCCCTGGGGGTACGCGGGCGGGGCCTGGGCCTGGGGGAACGCGCCGACCACCATCACCGGGGCCCGCCGCTGGGGCGAGATCTGCTTCCGGGCCATGGGCGGCAAGTACGCCTTCACCTGGCTCAACATGGCCCCGCTCGACATCCGGGCGCAGGTCTTCGCACTGCCGACGTCCAATCTGTTCGCCACCCCGGAACAGACCATGATCGTGCCGACCGTGCCCGGCCTGGAGGTGGGCAACGCGGTGGCCAGCCCGTACGGCGGCTTCATCGTCCCGGGCTCGACGTTCGCGGACTTCCACATCGCCGTCAGCCAGTGGTTCGACAACCAGAACTACCGGGTCATGCAGTACCGCATCAACGGACTCGCCACCTGAACGCACGTGTGAGGGGCGCCCCTCGACTCAGGGACACCCCTCAAGCGTGTACGTGGGTCAGGCCGCCGCGTCCAGCGCCTGCCGCGCCCGCGCGACGACACCGGGGTCGGTGACGAAGTGGGTGTCCTGCTCGGCCGACGTGCCGCTCGCCCCCATCGGGACCCAGGTGGCGCCGGGCCGGCGCGGCGCGCGGACCTTGGCGGAGAGGTGGACGGAGGCGACTCCGGCGGCGACGAGGGCCGGGATGTCCCCGAGGCGCACGCCACCACCGGCCATCACCTCGACGCCCGGAGCGGCGGCGGCCATCGCCGCGATCGTCGCCAGGCCCTCCGCCGCCGCGGGCGCGCCGCCCGAGGTGAGGACACGGGTCAGTCCGAGGGCCGGCAGGAGCGCGGCGGTGGTCACCGGGTCCGCGGACTGGTCCACGGCCCGGTGCAGGGTCACCTCCACCGGACGGCCCGAGCCGCGGGCCGCGTCGGCGAGCCGGGCGACCGCGTCGGTGTCCAGGGTGCCGTCGGCGGTGAGCGCTCCGATGACCACCCCGGAGGCGCCGGAAGCGATGACGGACCGGACTTCGGCGACCATGAGGGCGACCTCCTCCGCGTCGTGGACGAAGTCGCCGGGCCGGCACCGGACCAGCACCTGCACCGGCAGTCCTTCCGCGGCGACCGCCTCGACCAGGCCGGCCGAGGGGGTCACACCGCCCAGTTCCAGCGCGGTGCAGAGCTCGACCCGGTCGGCGCCGTTCTCCCGGGCGGCGCGGGCGCCCGCCGGTGAGGTGACCGCGATCTCCAGAGCGGGACGGGCGGTCACTCGTCGTCCCCGGTGAGCGGCTGGTCGGAGGCGGGGATGATGCGGGCCGACAGGTCCGGGTCGGCCATCTCGCGGTCGAAGGGGAACATCGGGCGGCGGATGCGGTGGTGGCCCAGGCGCACCAGGTCCTGGTCCACGCCACCGGGGGTGAGCGCCATCTTCCAGCCGACCGACATGTCGAAGAGCTCGGGCTCCAGGTAGCCGATCTTCACGATCACGATGTCGGCGCCGCGCGGGTCGAGGCCGAGGTCGGTGAAGTCGTGCTCATGGTGGTACGGCTTGCGCAGCTCCGTGAGGATCGCGTACACGCTGCCCACCCGGATGACCACCTCGGTCCGCGCGTCGCGGTCGCCGTGCCGGACCGAGTGCACCGTGCCGGTCAGGGTGACCGGGCCCGCGTGCCGGTCGTCCACCTCGGCCCCGGCGGTGACCGTGACGGTGGCGCCCACACCGGCGGCGGCGGCCGTGGCGACGGCGGCCGGTCCGGGCACCGAGGCGTAGATGACGGTCGGGCCGTCGTCCTTCCGGAACTCCGGCCGGGCCAGGAGCCGGGTGAGCCCCCAGGTCATGTCACCGGAGCCGCCCGCGGTCGGGTTGTCCCCGGTGTCGCTGATGAAGTACGGGCGCCGGTCGGAGCCCAGCGCCTCGTCCAGGATGCCGTCGAAGGTGCCGGTCGGGGCGACGAACTCGAAGTCGTCGCGGGCCTTCCAGAAGCCCTCGGCCAGGCGCTCGGCCCCGGCCGCCACGGCGGCCCGGTCGCTGCCGGTGACCACCACGGCGGCACGGTTGCGGGGTTCGTCGGCCCAGGCGTAACCGACCCAGATGGCGGCGTCGGTCACGCCGTCCACGGCCTCGACGTCGGCCACCGCCGCGTACACGCTCTTCGCCGGCTCGATCCGGGTGGAGGTCTGTTCGCCGGCCAGCAGCACCGGGACCGGCACCCACGCCTTGACCGGGCGGGGCGCGCCCGAGGCCAACAGCTCGACCAGATTGCGGGCGGCCCGCTCCTTGGTCTCCATGTGGTCCTCGTGGGGGGCCAGCCGGTAACAGGTGATCAGGTCGCTGCCGTGGACGAGTTCACGGGAGACGTTGCCGTGCAGGTCCATCGAGGTGGAGACGATCACGTCGGGGCCGACGGTGGCGCGGATGCGGTCCAGCAGGACGGCCTCCGCGTCGTCGACGCCCTCGACCGTCATCGCGCCGTGGATGTCGTACCAGAGGCCGTCCGGGCGGGGCAGCGCGGCGAGCCGTTCGATCAGCTCGTCGGTCAGCTCCTGCCAGGCGGCGGCGGTGACGGTGCCGCCCGGCAGCGACTTGCCGACCAGGGCGCCGTGCCAGTCGGCCGCCTCGCGCAGCTCCTCGCCGGGGGCCAGGAAGGGGTAGCGGTCCAGTACTTCGGCGCCGCGCGAGGGGTGGAAGGCGGCGGCCCGGGTCCGGGCGGGGGAGAAGGTGGAGGACTCGATGCCGAGCCCGGCGATGGCGATGACCGGGCGGGATGCGGCAGTGCGGGATTGCGACATGGCTCCTCGTAGGGGTCGGGCGTCAGGGGTGGCGGGGGGCGAGTGTGCCGATCCGGTCGGTTCCGCCCACCTCGTGCAGGGCGTGGGCCAGGGCGCGCTGGAGGGCGAACTGTCCGGCGCCGACCAGTCCGGCGTCGGCGCCGAGCCTGGTCCGCTCGATGGTGAGGTGCTCGGTGACGAGCGGATGGCAGCTCTCGTAGAGCCGGCTGCGCACAGCGGCGACGAACTGTTCCAGGGTGGAGAGGATGCCGCCCAGGTAGACGGCGTCCGGGTTGAAGAAGTTGACGTTGGCGGCGAGCACCTGGCCCAGGTAGTCGCCGGCCCTGCGGACCGTGCGGGTGGCCAGCGGATCGCCGTCCAGGGCGAGACGGGCCACGTCCTCGGTGCTGTGCACATCGGCGCCGCGCTCGCGCAGGATGCGCACCAGCGCGGCGCCGGACGCCACCGTCTCCAGGCAGCCGGTGTTCCCGCAGGAGCAGGGGATGCCCGCGCCGGCGTCGATCCGGATGTGGGTGATGTCCCCGGCGACGCCCTGGGCACCCCGGTACAGGCGCCCCTCGACGATCACGCCCGCGCCGATCGCGGAACCGATCTTCACCATGATCGTCTGGGCGCTGCCGTCGGGCCGGACGGTGTGCTCGCCGACCGCCATGCAGTTGGCGTCGTTGTCCACGGCCGCGGGGACGCCGAAGCGCTCCTGGAGCCATGCGGCGACCGGGAAGCGGTTCCAGCCCGGCATGCGCGAGGGCCGGACGACCGAGCCCGACTCGGTGTCGACCGGCCCGGGCAGCGAGAGCCCGACCCCGCGCAGGCGGCTGGTCTCGCGCCGGCCGGCCAGGGCCTCCAGGGCCTCGGCCAGCCGGGGCAGGGCGGCCTCGGGCCCGTCCGCGATCAGGAAGGGGACCGTCGAGACGTCGGTCAGGCCGCCGCCCGGAAGGACCACGCCGATCCTGGCGTGCCGGCCCCCGAGGTCGGCGGCGACGGCGAAATCGTCACGGCTGCCGACCCGCAGCGCCTTGCGGGGGCGTCCGCCCGTGGAGGACTGGGTGCCTTCCTCGGCCACCAGACCGCGGTCCACCAGCTGCCCCACGGCGAGGGAGATGGTGGAGGCGGCGGCCCCCAGACGCTCGGCGAGTTCGGCGCGTGACGTGGCTTGGCCCGAAGCGATGAGTTCCAGAACACGCACGGCGAGGGACGGGGTCCCTTTGGTGGCCTTGCGGTCCCACGCACTTATTCCAGTCATGTACAAAGTTACTTCCGCAACGGGGTATGTGGCGCAGACGATACGCCCGCACTTCGCACAGGGGAACAGCGAGATGTAGGAAGTAGGTCACCCGCAATAGCCCTCAAATCAGCCCAATCTGCCCCAAGAGGTCGGGATATATCGGGCAGGGCGACTTTCGTCGAATGTGCAGTAACTTACTTGTTACTAATTCTTGTTTGTTTCTTCGACGGGTGCGGCGTTAGCTGTCGTGAACGCAGCGCCGACCTCCCCGAGCGGCTGCGGGCCCTATCAATCCGAGGAGTGTCATGATCCTTAGCCGCACGGTGAACAGCCGCCGTTGGGCCCTCACCGCGGGCGCCGCCACCACCGCGGCCGTACTGCTGTCCGGCTGTTCCGGCGGGGGCACGACCTCGTCCGGCTCCGCCTCGTCGGACAGCATCAACTACGCGCTGCCGGCGAACTTCACCCCGAACTGGATCCTCCCGGTCGGCACCGCCGCCCACCTGAACACCAACAACTCCTCGATATCCCAGTCCCTCTGGGAGCCCCTGATCGCGTACGACGGCTCCACCGGCAAGGTCGGCTGGAACAAGGACAACTCGCTCGCGACCGCCGCCGACTTCGCCGAGGACAGCAAGAGCGTCACGATCACGCTCGGCGACCGGCACTGGAGCGACGGCCAGAAGATCACCTCGCGCGACGTGCAGTTCTGGTTCAACCTGGTCAAGGCCAACAAGAAGGACTGGGCCAGCTACAGCCCGGGCAAGGCGCCGGACAACTGGACCGCGCTGAAGATCGTGGACGACACGCACTTCACGATCACCTTCGACAAGGCGTACAACACGCAGTGGATGCTCGCCAACGAGCTGAGCATGATCCGCCCGATGCCGCAGCACGTCTGGGACAAGACCGGCGACGCGGGCAAGGTGTCGGACCTCGACCTCACCCCGGCGGGCGCCAAGAAGGTGTGGACGTACCTCAACACGGCCGCCAAGAAGATCTCCGGTTACGCCACCGACCCGCTCTGGAAGACGGTCAGCGGCCCGTACACCATCAAGTCCTTCTCCACCGCGGGCAAGGTGCAGCTGCTGGCCAACGCCAAGTACGACGGTGGCGGCAAGGCCAACATCAAGACCGTGAACCTGCTCCCGTTCACCACTGCGGACGCCGAGGCGAACGCGCTGCGGGCCGGCGCGGTCGACTACGGCTACATCAACGCCACCGACCTCAGCCAGGAAGCGTCCTTCACCGCCAAGGGCTACACCCTCAAGCCGTGGGCCGGCTGGGCGATCACGTACATGCCGTACAACTTCAACAACCCCACCATGGGCCCCGTCTTCAAGCAGCTCTACGCACGCCAGGCGATCCAGATGTCGGTGGACCAGGCGACCCTGTCCAAGGTCATCTTCAACGGCACCGCCGTCTCCACCTACGGGCCCGTCCCGCAGGGCCAGACCTCCTCCTTCGTCTCCCAGGCGCAGAAGGACAACCCGTACCCCTTCTCCACCGCCAAGGCGAAGAAGCTGCTCACCGACCACGGCTGGACCGAGCGGAACGGCGTCATGGTCTGCACCGACGCCGGCAGCGGCGACGACCAGTGCGGCGCCGGGGTGGACAAGGGCACGAAGTTCAAGATGCAGGTGCTGTCGCAGTCCGGCTCGACCGTGACCGACAACCTGATGAGCGCGCTCCAGTCCTCCTTCGCCAAGTCCGGCATCGACTTCGGCATCAAGACCGCGCCGGTCAACTCCGTCCTCTCGCAGGCCGGCCAGTGCAAGGCCGGGGACTCCGGCTGCAAGTGGCAGCTGTCCTTCTTCGGCAGCGCCGGCAGCTGGTACTTCCCCGCCTATCCGAGCGGTGACTCGCTCTTCGCGACCGGCGGCGGCTCCAACTTCGGCAACTACTCCAACCCCTCCGTGGACAAGCTCGTCGAGAAGACCACCACCGACTCCTCCGACGCCGCCATGCAGAAGTACAGCGAGGCGCTGGCCAAGGACCTGCCGGTGATCTGGCTGCCGGAGCCCGACTACCAGGTCTCCGTGGTCAGGACCGGCCTCGGCGGCTTCGCCCAGGACTCGCTCGCCAACTTCCACCCCGCCATGTGGAAGTGGACCAAGAAGTGAGCCGGGTCGCCGACCACGCGCACGACTGAGCCGAAGCGACCGGAAAACACATGAGCACTTCCAAGTACCTCCTCAGGCGGGTTCTCCAGGCCGTCGTGGTGATCGTCATCGTGACGATCGTGGTCTTCGGTCTGCTGCACGCCCTGCCCGGGGGTCCCGCACGCGGGATCCTCGGCCCGCAGGCCACCGCGCAGCAGATCACGGCCTTCAACCACGAACAGGGCCTCGACAAGCCGCTGCCCGTGCAGTACTTCTACTACCTCAACCAGCTGCTCCACGGTGACCTCGGGACGTCGTACACCCTCAACGAGCCGGTGTCCCAGCTCATCACCGAGCGGCTGCCGAAGACACTGCTCCTCACCGTCCTGTCGGCCGTCGTCGGCCTCGTGCTGGCGATTCCGCTGGGCATGTGGCAGGCCATGCGGCGCAACAAGCCGGCGGACTACATCATCACCACGCTGAGCTTCATCGCCTACTCCACGCCCGTCTACTTCCTCGGTCTTGTCCTGGTGCTGGTCTTCAGCCAGACGCTGTCGTGGTTCCCCTCCCAGGCACCCCAGGGCGACACGCTCGCCCAGGTCTTCGCCGAACCGCAGGCGCTGGTCCTGCCCGTGGTCGCGGGCGCCGCCTCGATGATCGCGGTGTTCAGCCGCTACATGCGCGCGGCCACCCTGGAGAACCTCTCCGAGGACTACGTCAGGACGGCGCGGGCCGGCGGTTCCCGCTCCCGCGCCATCCTGTGGCGGCATGTGTTCCGGAACTCGCTGACCCCCGTGGTCGCCATGCTCGGGTACTACGTGCCCGTGCTGTTCGGCGGTGCGCTGGTGGTCGAGCAGCTCTTCAACTACCCCGGTATGGGGCTGCTCTTCTGGACCGCCGCACAGTCCTCCGACTACCCGGTGCTCTTGGGCTGCGTGCTCGTCATCGCGATCGCCACGGTGACCGGAACCCTCCTCGCCGACATCGTCCAGCGGGTCATCGACCCCCGAGTGAAGGCAGGCCGGGCATGAGCGCCGTCATCCAGCCGGGCCAGGTGCCCGGCAAGGTCACCGCCCCCGTCACGGCGTCCGGTGCCCGCCTCGCGGTCCGGCGCTTCCGCCGCAACCGGCTCGCGGTCGTCGGCCTCGGCGTCGTCGCCTTCTTCTTCCTGTTCTGCTTCGTGGGCCCGCTGGTGTACTCCACCGACCAGACCCACACGCTGCTCGACCAGGTCAACCTCGCCCCCAGCGGCTCGCACTGGCTGGGCACCGACGCGGTCGGCCACGACGTACTGGGCCGGCTGATGTACGGCGGCAAGGTGTCGCTGATCGTCGGCCTCGCCGCGGGCGTACTCGCCACCGTCATCGGCACTCTGTGGGGCGCCGTCGCCGGTTACGCGGGCGGTTGGATCGACGCGGTCATGATGCGCGTCGTCGACGCGGGCATCGCCATCCCCGCCCTCTTCATCCTGCTGGTCGTCTCGGCCATCACCACCCCGGACCTGACCGGGCTGATCGTCATCCTGGGCTTCGTCTCCTGGCTCGTGCCGTCCCGGCTGATCAGGGCGGAGACGCTGAGCCTGAAGAACCGCGACTACGTGCTGACGCTCCGGGCCATCGGCGGGACGCACGCCCGGGCGATCATCCGGCACATCCTGCCGAACTCGGTGTCGACCATCATCGTCGCCGCCACCTTCCAGATCGCCGACGCCATCCTGCTCGTCGCCTACGTCTCCTACCTGGGCCTGGGAGTCCAGCCGCCGTCCACCGACTGGGGCGGCATGCTGTCGGCCGGCCTCACCGCCGCCTACTCCGGCTACTGGTGGCTCATCATCCCGCCCGGCCTGGCCATCATCCTGGTGGTGTGGGCGTTCAACGCGATCGGGGACGGGCTCCGCGACGCATTCGACGTGAGGGGACGCGGATGACCGCCACCCAGCGCCCCGCCGCACCGCAGGCCGGGCCGATCCTCGAACTCGACGACCTCGGCGTCGTCTTCACCACGGAGAGCGGAGAGGTCCCCGCCGTCCGGGGCGTCTCCCTCCACGTCGAACCCGGCGAGACGCTCGCCCTCGTCGGCGAGTCGGGCTCCGGCAAGTCCACCATCGCGTTCGCCGCGATGGGCCTGCTCAGCGGCAACGCCCGGGCCACCGGCAGCGCCGTCATCGCCGGCACCCAGGTCGTCGGCGCCCGCGAGAGCGACCTCGCCGCCCTGCGCGGCCGGACCGCCTCCATGGTCTTCCAGGAGCCGGCCACCGCCCTGGACCCGCTGACCCGGGTCGGCAGGCAGATCGCCGAGGTGATCCGCAACCACCGCGAGATGTCCGCCAAGGAAGCCGCCGCCGAGGCCGTCGCACTCCTGCGCAAGGTCGGTATCCCCGAGCCGGAGAAGCGGGCCACCGCCTACCCCTTCCAGCTCTCCGGCGGACAGCGCCAGCGCGTCGTCATCGCCATGGCCATCGCCAACGACCCCGCCCTGCTGATCGCCGACGAGCCGACCACCGCGCTGGACGTCACGGTCCAGGCCGAGATCCTCGACCTGCTGCGCCGGCTCGCCGCCGAGACCGGCACGGGCGTCCTGCTGGTCACCCACAACATGGGCGTCGTCGCCGACTTCGCCGACCGAGTCGCGGTGATGTACCGCGGGGAGATCGTGGAGACCGGACCGGTCGAGGACGTGCTTCTGCGCCCGTCCCACGACTACACCCGCCGCCTCCTGGGAGCCGTGCCCCGGCTGTCCGTCGCCGAGGCGGACAAAGCCGCCCCGGCCGCCGCCACCGAGGCCCCGGACACCGAGCCGGTCGCCGAACTCCGCGACGTCTCCGTGGTCTTCGGCCGCGGCAGGAGCGCCGTACGGGCCCTGGACGGCGTCTCCCTCGCCGTGCACCCCGGCCAGACCCTGGGCCTCGTGGGCGAGTCGGGGTCCGGCAAGTCCACCGCGTCCCGGGTCGCGCTCGGCCTGATCGCGCCGACCTCGGGCACGGTCTCGCTGTTCGGCACCGATCTGGCGCGCACCCGGTCCCGGGCCCGTCACGCCCTCCGCGCGGGCATCGGCGTCGTCCTCCAGGACCCGGTCGCCTCGCTGGACGCCCGGATGACGGTGGGCGAGTGCGTGGCCGAACCGCTCAGGGTCCACCACCGCGGCCTGAGCGCGAAGGACCGCCGGAGCAAGGTGGCCGCCATCCTGGACCGGGTCCGGCTGCCGCGCGAGGTCGCCGAACGGGCGCCCCGGGAGCTGTCCGGCGGGCAGCGCCAGCGGGTCAGCCTGGCCCGTGCGCTGGTTCTGGAACCCCGGCTGCTGGTCGCCGACGAACCCACCAGCGCGCTGGACGTCAGCGTGCAGCAGGCCGTACTCGAAGTGATCTCCGAGCTCCAGGACGAGCTGGGCTTCGCCTGCCTCTTCGTCTCCCACGACCTGGCCGTGGTCCAGCACTTCGCGCAGCGCGTCGTGGTGCTGCGGGGCGGACGCATCCAGGAACAGGGCCCCACCGGGGAGACCCTGCTGCACCCGGAGACCGACTACACCCGCGGCCTTCTCGCCGCCGTACCGGTGCCGGACCCGGTGGTCCAGCGGGGACGCAGGGCCGAGCGCCTGGCCGCCCTCGCGGCCGGCCGGACGGAGGTCCAGGCATGAACACGTACGACCGCAGGCTCTTCGCGGGCGTGGACATCGGCGGCACCACCACACAGGTGGTCCTCTGTGACGACGACCTGACCGTGCTGGACCGGGCCGAGACCGCGACACCGGCGGACCGGGGCGGCCGGGCCATGACCGACGCGGCCCTGACCGCCCTGGCGCCGCTCCTGGAGCGCACCCCCGGACGGCTCACCGGCTGCGGGGCCGGTGCCGCAGGGGTCGTGGACTCCGTCACCGGACGCATCCTGGTGGCCAGCGACTCCTTCACCGGCTGGGCCGGTTACGGAGTCACGGACGCCCTGGAGGAGGCGCTGGAAGTCCCGGCCTTCCTGGACAACGACGTCAACGCCTTCCTGTACGGGGAGACCTCGGGCGGCGCGGTCCGCGACGAGCCGAACGTACTCGGGATCACCCTGGGTACCGGCGTCGGCGGCGCGCTGTGGAGCGACGGCGCGCTGTTCACCGGCCCGCACGGCGCGGCCGGCGAGATCGGGCACATCCCCGGCTTCGGTGAGCTGCTCTGCTCGTGCGGCGGGCGGGGCCATCTGGAGACCTTGGCCTCCGGCCGCTCCATCGGCGCCCGTTACGCGGAGCGCACCGGCCGGCGGCTGACCGCCCGGGAGGTCGCGGACGCGGCGGGCGGCGGTGACGAGGACGCCCTCGCGGTGTTCCGGGCCGCCGGGGAGGGCATCGCACGGGCGATCGTGATGACGGCGGGCGTCGTCGACATCACGACCGTGGTCGTGGGCGGCGGGGTCAGCCGTGCCTGGCCGCTGCTGAGCCCGGTCGTCCTCGCCTCGCTGTCCGCCGAACCGCCGGTCAGCGGACACCCCGTACGGCTGGTCAGGTCCGGCCTGGGCTCCGACGCCGTACCCGTCGGCGCCGCGGCCCGCGCGCGGCGGGAACTCGCGGTCGGCTCTCCGGCCTGACCCCGCGGCGCCCCGCACATGAAGAGAGGACCCCCGTCCCGCCCGGACGGGGGTCCTCCCGGTCTGTGCGGTGAGGTCAGGAACCGACGCTCACCGTGAACCGCCTCGGGTTGCCGTCATTGGCGGCGCCCGAGACGTCCGGCTGGCCGTCCGGACGCACGTCGTCGTACGGGAAGGCGTAGCCGATCGGGCTGTTGGCGTGGACGATCCGGGACCAGTGGTTGGTCACCGCGCCCTGGTAGTAGTCGGACACCGAGGTGCCGTTGGGCTGGTCCGGGTGGCTGAGCATGATCGAGCGGTTGAAGCCCGCCGCCAGCCGGGCCAGCAGGGCCTTCTTGTCGTCGTTGTCCGCCGGGTTGTTGGTGAAAGGCCCGTGGTTGCAGGTGAAGATGTCCTTCGACACCGGCTTGCTGAAGGTGTGCCCGCCGTCGAAGGTCAACGTGTCGCCGCTGACCCGGCCCGTGCGCACGCCGCGCCCGCCCTGGAGGTCGATGCGCAGGTCCGTCGAGCGGTACTTCTCCCAGACCTGGTCGATCTGCGCCGTGAACAGGTCCCGGAACGGCATCTGGTCCGGCCGGTCGAAGTAGGGCGCCATCAGGTTCTGCGGGGAGATGACCCGCAGCACGCTGCCGTCCGCGCCGCGGGTCACCAACTGGTCCCAGGGCTGGCCGTCGGAGGCCGCCTGGGCGATGAGGCCGTCGGCGATCTTCTGCACGGCGCCGTCGGGGAGCGGGGCGACGGTGTGCGTGGAGTCGCCCTCCAGGGTCAGGCCGATCGGGAGCGCGGTCACCAGGTCGACGTAGCTGATGTTGGCGTACAGCTGCTGCGGGTTGAACGTGAACTCGCAGAACGACCAGGTCCGCCCGTAGTTCGGGTCCGTCGAGGTGGCGAACGCCGGCTCGACGAGGGAGGGGCCCGGGTTGAGGTAGAAGTCCAGGGTGTCGTCCCGGACGAAGTAGACCCGGGCGCCGTACATCTGAGGCAGGGTCAGCACGACGGGCGCGCCGCCCGCCCCGTTCAGCGGGATCGCGCAGTCGACCGGCAGTGGGGTCTGCGGCGCTCCGGGGGAGTCGGGGTGGTAGACGCT
This sequence comes from Streptomyces sp. NPDC097595, assembly GCF_044761525.1. Classification (NCBI taxonomy): domain Bacteria; kingdom Bacillati; phylum Actinomycetota; class Actinomycetes; order Kitasatosporales; family Streptomycetaceae; genus Streptomyces; species Streptomyces sp. NPDC097595. The sequence continues at coordinate 340,454 of NZ_JBIWCN010000002.1, forward strand.
GCCGTCGGCGCGGAGCAGGACCCAGCGGTCGGTGCCCTGCTCGTGGCCGGTGACATAGGCGTTGACGCGGCCGGGCAGCGACTTGTTGACCAGGGCGAGTTCGCAGGTGGCGGCGGAGGCCGACGCGCTCGGGCTCAGCGCGCTGCCCCAGAGGGGGTACGTCAGTGCGGTGGCGGTGGCGGCGGCTCCGCCCGTCAGGAACTTCCGGCGCGAAATCATGAGGCGACTCCGGGGGTACGTGGGGGGCGCGGACGGATGGACCGTGCGGGGGGAGGTGGAGCGGGGGCGTCCGCGGTGCGCACCACTTTCTCGATGCGCGGCACGGGCGTCAAGACTTGTGACTGAGAGCGCTCTCAAAAAGAAGAACTCTTCACAACTCGACGCTGGTGAGGGGCACTTGCCTGGACACCGCTCGACGCCCGCACATCGCGTGATCAGAAACTGAACACGGCGCCCCGGATGTCCCGGTCCTGCCCCACTTGGGCTTACTTGGACTTACGGAAGGCGGTTGTTGGACTGGCGGAGCCCTCGGGGCCGTACGTCGTTGACGGTGCGCGGAGCCGACCACTACGCAGTGCACATGTCACCAAGCCGTATGCCGGTGGGCGTCGCAGCCGCCGCCTCAGCAGCCGTCCTGGCCCTGGTGGGGACCGCCCTCCCCGCCGTGGCCGCCACCCCCTCACCCGCTGCCGCCGTGCCCGCGGGCAGCCCCGTCCTCTCCTCCGCGCAGCTCGCGGTCGCCGTCGCCGCGGACTTCCCGCGCGTCCTCACGTACACCGACCGCGGATCCGGCAAGCAGCTCACCGGCTCCACCCGCCCGGTCACCGCCGTCACCCTGAACGGCACCGCGCACCCGGTGAAGCTCAAGGGCGCCCCGAAGGTCACCGGCTCGGCCGCCCGCTACACGCTGACCTTCACGGACCTGCCCGGGGTCGAGATCGACGCCACGCTCTCCGTGTCCGGCCGCGCCACCACGTTCAAGGTCACCGCCGTCCGGGACACCGCCGCGTTCCGGGTGTCCACGATCGACATACCCGGGCACGACCTGGTCTCCGTGGCCAGCACGGACGCCGGGGCGGCCACGGCCTTCACCAAGCTGGACACCGACTCCACGAAGACCGCCGACGTCTTCGGATCGGTCACCGAGGACACCCCGGCCGAGTCCGCGCCCACCGGCGCCACGTACGCCATCGTCAACACCGGCTCGCTCGCGGCGGCCGTCGAGTCCAACTCCTCGTACGACAAGCCCGCCGGCGCCACCGGCGGGGACGACGCCCGGTTCTGGCACCAGGCCCGCAAGGAGGACGACGGCTCGACCCGGGTCGCCGTCTGGTCCGGTCAGTGGACCTACCGGGGCGAGGGCGCGGCCGAGCCGGAGAGCGGGGACGCCCTGCCCTGGGCCAAGGTCGTCGTCACGCCCGACGCCAACGGCGACAGGACGGTGGACTGGCAGGACGGGGCGGTCGCGTTCCGCTCGATCGGCGTGGTCGCGCCGGGCAGCGAGGACGCGGCGGACCGGGTCATCACCCACATCCCGTTCAACTTCGCCAGCCAGGCCACGCACCCCTTCCTGCGCACCCTGGACGACGTCAAGCGGATCTCCCTCGCGACGGACGGCCTCGGCCAGCTCGCCCTGCTCAAGGGGTACGCCTCCGAGGGCCACGACTCCGCCCACCCCGACTACGGCGGCGACTACAACAAGCGCGCCGGCGGGCTGAAGGACCTCAACGCCCTGCTGAAGGACGGCAAGAAGTGGGGCGCCACCTTCGGCGTCCACGTCAACGCGACGGAGGCGTACCCGGAGGCGAAGGCGTTCGACGAGCAGCTGGTCGACAAGACCAAGCCGGGCTGGAACTGGCTGGGCCAGAGCTACTACATCGACCAGCGCCGCGACATCAACAGCGGGGACCTGGCCAAGCGCTTCCAGCAGCTGCGCGACGAGACCGGCTCCAACCTCTCGATGCTGTACATCGACGTGTACTACACCCACGGCTGGATCGCCGACAAGACCGTCCAGGCCCTCCAGAAGCAGGGCTGGAACGTCTCCAGCGAGTGGGCCGACAAATTCGAGCGGGCCTCGCTCTGGTCGCACTGGGCCAACGACCTGGACTACGGCGGCGCCACCAACAAGGGCCTCAACTCGAAGATCATCCGGTTCATCCGGAACGGCGAGAAGGACGTCTGGAACAACGACCCGGTCCTCGGCCAGAGCGCCATCGACGAATTCGAGGGCTGGACCGGCGAGACCGACTGGAACGCCTTCTACGACAACGTCTGGCAGCGCGACCTGCCCGCCAAGTACCTCCAGCAGCAGAAGATCACCCGCTGGGACGGCAACGACATCGCCTTCACCGGCGGGATCTCCGGCACCGTCGAGGACGGGAAGCGGACGTTCTACGACCACGGCCGCAAGGTCCTCAGCGGCACCGACTACCTCCTGCCGTGGGACGGCGGCAAGAAGCTGTACCACTACAGCCAGAAGGGCGGTACGAGCAGCTGGGCGGTGCCCTCGAAGGGCGCGTACACCGTCTACGAGCTCACCGACAACGGCCGCGTGAAGACCGGCACCGTCCGCCCGGTGAACGGGAAGATCACGCTCAAGGCCGAGGCCGGGCAGCCGTACGTCCTCTACCCGCACCAGGCCCCCAAGGCCGCCGACCCGAAGTGGGGCGAGGACACCCTCGTCGCCGACCCCGGCTTCAACGACGACCGGCTGGGCGACTGGACGAGGACCGGCACCGCCGTCCGCGACACGGACGCCCAGGGCCGCAACAGCGCCGAGCTCTCCGGCAACGGCACCGCCGCGCTCTCCCAGCGCATCGGCGGCCTGAAGCCCGGCGCCCGCTACACCGCCTCCGCGCTCATCGAGGTCGAGCCCGGAAAGACCCGGCACACCACGCTCTCGGCGGGCGGGAAGTCCGTCGCCGTGGACCGCTCCACCGCCAAGGACTACGTCGCCGCGTCCGACTGGCACGGCACGTACTTCCAGCGCGCCAAGGTCAACTTCACCGCCCCGGCCAACGGCCGCACCACCCTGCGCATCGAGGCCGCCGACGGCAGCACGGCCACCGTCCGCGCCGACGACGTCCGCCTCGTCGCCAACGCCCCCGCCACCAAGAAGAACACCGTCGTCCACGAGGACTTCGAGGACGTCGACCAGGGCTGGGGCCCCTTCCTCAAGGGCGACGCGGGCGGCTCCACCGACCCCCGCACCGTCATCTCGCAGCTGCACGCCCCGTACACCCAGGCCGGCTGGAACGGGAAGCCGATCGACGACGTGATCGGCGGCAAGGAGTCCCTGAAGGCCCACGAGGAGAACACCGGCCTTGTCTACCGCACCGCCCCCTGGACCGTCCCGATGACGGCGGGACACCGGTACAAGGTCGAGTACGACTACCAGTCCAGCCACGCCGGGGCCTACGAGTGGGTCGACGGCTACGACCGGATCACCGCCGACGGCAAGCCCGCCTCCGTCGAGACCCGGACCACCGCCATCGGCGCCCAGCACGACACCGGACACTTCACGGAGACCGTCACGGCGGGCTGCGGTGACACCTGGACCGGGCTGCGCAAGCGCGGCGACGCCCCGGAGGGCGCCGACTTCGTGCTCGACGCCTTCACCGTGACCGACCTCGGCGAGGCGCCCGCCGGTGAGCGGGCCGCCTGCGGCACCCTGACCGTCGCCGCCGGCACCGAGACACTTGAACCGGGCACCGCCAACCCCGTCGAGGCGAGCTTCACCAACTACGAGTCCACCGCCGCGACCGGCGTGAAGGTGGCCCTCGCCGTCCCCGAGGGCTGGCAGGCCGAGCCCGCCGGAGCCGTCGCCTTCGACTCCGTCGCACCCGGCGCGAAGGTCACCGCACGCTGGCGGGTCACCCCGCCGGTGGACGCCGCGTACCGCACGTACGCCCTCACCTCCGAAGCCACGTACACGACCGGCGACGGGCCGCGGAAGCTGGGCGCGCAGACCTCCGTACGCACCCTGCCGCCGCCGCCCACCCGGGACAGCTGGGCCAGCGACCTCGACTGGACGGCCACCACCAACGGGTGGGGACCGGTCGAGCGCGACCTGTCCAACGGCGAGACCGGCACCGGCGACGGCACCGCCCTCACCATCGGCGGCACGGTGTACGAGAAGGGGCTCGGCAGCCACGCCCCGGCGACCATCCGCTACTACCTCGGCGGACAGTGCACCTCCTTCACCGCGGAGGTCGGCGTGGACGACGTCCAGAAGACCGCCGGCAGCGTGCAGTTCTCCGTGCGGGCGGACGGCACCGAGAAGGTGAAGTCACCGGTGCTCCGGGCCTCCGACGCCGCCTGGTCGCTCACGGCGGACGTCACCGGCGCCAGGTACGTCGAGCTGATCGCCGGTGACGGCGGCGACGGCAACGGCAACGACCACGCCGACTGGGGCAGCGCCCGCTTCCACTGCGGAGGCTGAGTATCCCCGGGGCCCCGCTCCCTTTGTGTCCGCACTCTGGGAAGCGGGGCCCGTCCGCGCGTACGCTCGTGGACCATGGGGGAGTTGAGAGCGGACTGGCGGCTGCGACTGCGCCGGGACGACCCGAAGGAGCCGGTGTGCGGGGCCGGGGTGCTGATCACCCAGGACCGGGTCCTGACCTGCGCCCACGTCGTCGGGGCACCGGACACCCGGATGTGGGTCGAGTTCGCCGAGAACCCCGGCATCCCGCCCGTCGCCGCCCGGGTCGCCCCGGACGGCTGGTTCCAGGGCCGCGAGGACATCGCCGTCCTCGCCCTGGAGAGCCCTCGCCCCCAGGCCGAACCCGCGCCCCTCTCCCGGCGCCTGGAACGCGGCGCCGAGGTGTGGCTCGGCGGCTACGCGGCGCCCTTCGACGCCGACGGCATGTGGCTCGCCGGACGGATCAGCGGCCTCCACGGCACCTGGGTGCAGCTCGACGCCCGCACCAACGCGGAGGTGGTCCGCCCCGGCTTCAGTGGTGCCGCCGTCCACACCGGGCACGAGGGCGAACGCCCCGAGAGCGTCGTCGGCCTCGTCGTCAGCTGGCGCGGCGACCTGGAAATGGGCCTGCCCATGGAGAACGACCTCGCCTTCTCGTACATGATCCCCGTCGACCGCATCGCGGAACTCGTGCCCCTGGTCGCCGAGTTGAGCGGCCCTGACGGCTGGGACCACGCGCTCACCGCGCGGCTGCGGCGCTGGTTCGCCGGGGCCGACCAGCCCTCGGTGCGCTTCAGCGTCATCCCGGAGGGCGGCGGCCGCGACCGCACCCTGCGCCACCAGCTGCACCGCGCCCACCTCGTCCACCAGGGCGGCCGCGGCACCCCCGACGCACTGGTGGACACCCTGGTCGCCCAGCTGCGCCCCCCGCTCCACCAGCGCAACCGCTACCGCGACTGGCTCCTCGAAGGCGGCGACGAACCCGAACGCTCCCTCGCCGGACGCCCCGCAGCGGGCCCGGTCCTCGCCGTGATCGGCCTGGACGAGGAGCCCGACCCGGCGGCGCTCGTCCGCGTCCTCGCCCGGGTGCGCGCCCTCGGCTTCCGGCTGCTGATCGTCGTACGCGGCACGGAGGGCCCGGCGCCCGGCGCGGTCGAACGCGATCTGCTCGTACCGGCGCTGGACGAGCGCGCCGAGGAGCTGCTGAGGAGGGCGGAACAGATGGAGCGCACCTGGTCCCGCCTGGACGGCCTGACCGACTCCGCCTCGGCGCCCCCGCGCCCCGCCACGGCCCCGGCGGCGCGCCGGCACCGGCTGGGGGAGCTGCGAGGGCTGCGCGAGCCGCACGCCCGGCTGGTGGGGCTGAAGCAGCTGTTACGCGATTTACGCGCCGACGTCGCGGGGGCGCCGGGCCGCCTGCCCGGGCAGCGCCCCGGGCCCGTGGGCCGCCCATGAGGATCCCCTGCCCGCACCGCCGCTTCACCGGCGGCCCCTGCACCGGCGCCGTCCTGCCCACCGGCTACTGCGACACCTGCGGCCGCGACGAGACCGCCCCCGGCCTCCCGCCGCTGCCCGTCGCGCCCGAGGACCACGGCCCCGCCGGACTCCTCGAACTCCCGCTGCTCGACCCGGGCAGCCCGGCGGAACGGCTGGCCGCCGCCGAGCACCCCGTGCGCATCGTGATGACCTGCTCCGTCAAGTCCTGCGACACCGCGTTCGTCCCGCCGCACACCGCCGCGCCGCCGCCGGACGAGGGGTACTGCCCGGTGTGCCGGGCGCCCTACTCGTACCGCCCCGAGCTCACCAAGGACGGCCCGCCGCTCCAGGACCAGTACGTCATCCGGGGCCCCGTCGCGCACGGCGGGCAGGGCTGGGTCTACCTCGCCGAGGACACCCACCTGGAGGACTTCGTCGCCGTCAAGGGCCTCCTCAACCGCTACGCCGAGCGCGGCGCCGCCCAGGCCGGTGAGGAGCGCCGCAGCCTGGTCGCCATCCGGCACGAACGCATCGTCCAGATCCGCGACTTCATCTCCACCGCCAACGCCGACGGCACCGTCTCCGGCGGCTACATCGTCATGGAGGACGTCGGCGACCGCACCCTGTCCGCGCTGGTCGAGTCGGTCCGGCGGGGCGCCTTCGTCCTCGACATCGAACACGTCGTCACCTACGGCTGCCAGATCCTGGAGGCGCTGTCCCATCTGCACGGGATGGGCTTCCTCTACGGGGACATGAAGCCGTCCAACGTGATCCACCACCTCGACGGCATCAAGGTCATCGACCTCGGGGGCGTCCGCAAGGCGGGCAGCGTCGACCCGCCACCCGTGATCACCCCGTACTTCGCGGCCCCCGAGACGGACGGCACCAAGCCCCTCACCGTGGCCCACGACGTGCACACGGTCGGCGTGACCCTCGACGAACTGGCCCGCTGGGCGGTCGGCGACGACGTCCCCGGGCTCGGCACCAGCTCCTTCCGGCTCGTCGTGGCCCGGGCCACCGCCGAGGACCCCGAGGAACGCTTCGGCACCGCCGAGGACATGGCCGGACAACTGCGCGGGGTGCTGCGCGAGATCCGGGCCCTGCGCGGCAAGCGCGACCAGCCCGAACCCTCCGCCTACTTCACGCCCTCCACGGAACTGCTCGGCGCCCGCCTGGGCTCGGTCCCGGATTACGCGCACTGGCTGCGCCGCCCGCTGCACAGCCGCCGCGAAGCGCCCCCGGCGCCCACTCTGGACCCGGGGACCCCGACCCCGACCGAGATCGCCCGCCGCCTGCCGGTGCCCCGGCCCTACCCCGGCGACCCGCAGGCCGCCCGCTTCGGCGTCAGCAGCTACGACCCCGCCCAGCCGCTCGCCCAGCCCGCCGAGGGGGAGCGGTCCGTCGAAATCTGCCTGCACAACGCCCGGTTGCTGCTCGGCCAGGAGGCCCCCGAGGCGCTGGCGGCGGCCCAGGAGCAGGTCGAGGCGGCGGCCGCGATCCCCGGGCCCGGCCCGGTCCGGCAGTGGCGCCTCAGCTGGCACCGCGGCCTGGTCGCGCTCCGCGGCGCGGACGTGCGGGAGAAGGAGCGGCAGGCGCTGCTGCGGGCCGCCCACGGCCACTTCTCGGCCGTGCACCGCGCCCTGCCCGGCGAGTACGCCGCGAAGCTCGCCCTCGCCTACTGCGCGGAGCAGGCCGGGCCCGGCGCGGGCCCGTCCGCGTACGAACTGTTCCGCGCGGTCCACGCCCGCAACCCCTCCCACGTCGGCGCCGCCCTCGGCCTCGCCCGGCTCGCCCTGGCCCGGGGCGACCGGACCGCCGCCGTCCAGGTCCTGGACCTGGTCCCCGACGAGTCCCGCGACCACGCCGTGGCCCGCGTCGCCGCCCTGCGCATCCGGGCCGCCCGGCTGGCCTCGGGCGACCGCCCGCTGCCCGGTCTCGGGGAGATCGACGCGACGCTGGCCGCGCTGGCCGCCCCGGTCGTCGCGGGCGACGAGGCGGCCTGGCTGCTCCGCACGGAACTGTACGAGTGGAAACTCGACGCGGTCCGCTCCACTGCCGACCCCCCGCCCCCGCAACGGACATGGTGGCGCGGCGGCCTCCCGCCCCCGCCCGTCCCCGGCGAACGGGAGGTCCGCGCCGAACTGGAGCAGTGCTACCGCTGGCTCGCCCGCCAACGCCGGAGACCGGCGGAGTACGAACGGCTCATCGACCTGTCCCACGCGGTGCGCCCGCAGACGCGGTTCTGAGGGGGCGGGCCCCACCCCCCGCCCGCGCCCCGACGCCCTACCCCTGGAGATCCGCTCATGGCCGCTCCCGACCCGACGCCGACCGGGCTGCGGTTCGCCGTGTCCGTCGACGTGCGGCGCGACCAGCAGCCGCACCACGACACCCGGATCGACGCCCATGTGCGCGTCAAGGCCACCGGCACCGGGCCCCGCGACCAGCGGCCGGCCACCGAGCTCGCCGTCGTCCTCGCGCTGGACGTCGGCCCGGCGCGCCGCCGCGACGCCGCCGCCGCGCTCGCCGCCGCCCTGCGCGCGCTGCCCGACGGGCTGTCGTTCGCGGTGCTCGGGGGCGCCGGGGACGACGGGCCCGGGCGGTGCTACCCGCTGCGCGGGCCCTGGGCGCTCGCGGACACCGACGAGAAGCGGCGCGCCGCGTTCAGCGTGGGGCGCGTGGCGCCGACCCACGACGACCGGCCGCCGCCGGGGTACGGGGCCTGGCTCGCCGCCGCCCGGGCGCTCTTCGGACAACGCCCCCTGCCCGTACGGCACCTGATCCTCGTCACCGACGGCGGCGGGCACGACCCGGCCGGCGAGGCGGAGTTCGGGGCCGGGATCGCCGCGTGCCGGGGGGAGTTCAGCGCGGACGTGCTCGCGCTCGGCGTGGACTGGGACCCGGCCCCGCTGCTCGCCCTCACCGAGGGGCTGCACGGCACGGCCGACACCGCGCCCGACCGGTTCGCCCCCGCCGTCACGGAGGCGCTGCGGCGGCTGCGCCGGGTCCGCAGCCCCGAGCTGCCCGTCACCGTCACCGGCCGCCCCGCCGTGACCGGGGTCGCGCTCAGCGAGCGGCAGCCCCGGCAGCACGCCCTCGTACCGGCGGCCGCGCCGGAGCACCCGCACCGGTACGACTTCGCCACCCACCAGTGGGAGCCGGGCACCCGGGACTACCTGCTCGCCGTACGGGCGGACGCGAGCGCCGACCCGCTCGGCGTGCTGCTCCAGCTCGCCACGGTGTCCGTCGGCGGGGCCACCGCCCCGCTCGTGGTCCGCTGGCTGCCGCCCGGCGTCGCCGTGGGCGCGGGCGGCGGGGGAGGCACGGTCGACGCGATGAACGCCGCGACCCGGATGCGGACCGCTCTCGAACGGGGCTACGCGGCGCTGGACCCGATGAGCCGCGAGGAGGCCGAGCGGCAGTTCGGGCTCGCGGTCCGGCTGGCCCACGAGATCGGCGCCGACTGGGTCCTCACCAAGGTCCGCACCGTGGCCGACATCGTCGACGGGGCGCAGGGCCTGGTCCGCGTCGGCCCCACCGTCGACCGGGGGACCGTGCGCGAGGGGCGGCTCCAGGTCGCCTCCGGCCCCCTGCTCGACCTGCCCGCGCACGCCGAGGGGACGCCCGGCAAGTGCCCCGGCTGCCGCCACGCCGCCGGGCCGGGCGCCCGGTACTGCATCGCCTGCGGGAGGCGCCTGTGAGGCCCCGGCCCACCCACTGGACGCGCGCCTTCCGGGCCCGCCGGCTCACCGGCTCCCGCACCAGACGGCTGCTCGAACTGCACCTGGCCGTCCTCGTGCTCGCCGCGCTCGTCTCGATGACCGCCCTCCTCGTCTCGTACCGCGAGGTGCAGAACGCGGCCGGTGAGATGCGCACCCACGCCGCCCCCGCCGTCCAGGGCGTCTCCGCGACCCAGCTCGCCCTGCTCCGCGCCCACCAGGAGGCCGAGGTCTCCGTGGACGTCGGGATCGACGAGGTCGTCGGGGCCGGAGCCCGCTACGAGGCCCAGCTCTCCGCCGCCGGCCAGGGCCTGTCCCGGCTCTCCGACGTCCAGATCGACGGCGAGCGCGGCCGGGGCGTCCTCGCGACCGTCACCGGGGTGCTGACCTCGTACGGCGGCTCCATCACACCCGGGACCGTGAAGTATGTGGACGACGAGCTGATGCAGCGGCAGAAGATGAGCGAGGCCGAGCGCCAGCTGGACCGCCCGGGCACCGGGGTCGTGCCCCGCCTGGACGTCCTCCAGGAGCACCAGATGCACCGGATGACCCGGATCAGCACCCTCGGCCCCCTCCAGGTCACCGGCTGGGCCGTCGCCGAACTGGGCCTGCTCGTCCTCACCCTGACCACCCTCAGCGCGCTGCGGCTGCTGCGCCGCCGCTGCGGGCGCAGCCTGGACCCGTGGCTGCTGCCGACGCTCCTGGTGGCCGTCGCCCTCGCCGTCGTACCGCTGTGGGCGACCGCCGCGACGCAGGAACGGCTGGACGCCGCCCGGCACCAGCTGGTCCGGATCGAGGACACCGCGAGCGACCCCCTCGTACGGGCCGGGGACACGGCCCGCGAACCGGACCGCCTCGCCGACGCCCAGCAGTACGTCACCCGCGCCTCCACCGAGCTGCGCGGCGGACTGGCCGCCCGCAGCTGGCAGAGCTGGACCTACTACGGCGCGCTCGGCGCCGGCGCGCTGGTCCTCCTGCTGCCGGCCGCCGGGCTCAGCCGCAGGCTCAACGCCGACTATTACTGGAGGGCCGGATGAGACGGCGGTCCCGGGCGCTCCCGCTCGTCCTCGCCCTGCTCCTGACCGCCGCCGGCTGCGGCCTCGCGGCCCCCGGCGGCAGCGACGCCGAACCCAGGGTGACCATCCTCGGCCCCTGGACCGACGAGCAGGAACGGCAGTTCACGGACGTCCTGGACGGCTTCGGCATCCCGTACACCTACCAGGGCACCGCGGCCACCCGCGAGGTCCTGCTCGCCGAGGTGCAGGCCGGCAACCCTCCGGACATCGCGATCCTGCCCGGCGTCGGCGAACTCGTCGAGTACGCCGCCGACAACCGGCTCAAGCCGCTCACGGGCCTCTACAAGCCCGAGGAGTACGGCAACCCGTGGCTGCCGGAGGCGGAGGGCATAGAGAAGGACCTGTGGGTGCCGCTCAAGGTCGACCTCAAGTCCATCGTCTGGTACCGCGAGGGCGGGACCCCGCCGTCCTCCCCGCCCCCGCTCGCCGCCTGGTGCGCCGCCATGGGCGACGACGGCTCCTCCGGCTGGCCGGGCAGCGACTGGATCGAGGACCTGCTCCTCCAGCAGGCGGGCCCGATGCTGTACGCGCGCTGGGCCACCGGCGACCTGCCCTGGACCGCCCCGCACGTCGTCACCGCCTGGACCACGTGGGCGCACCTGCTCGCCCAGGGCTCGCGCGATGAGCGTGAGGCGATCCTGACCGGGGACCACCGCGGCCCGGCCGGCGGACACGGGCTGCTCTTCGACGGCGGCGCGGGCTGCTCCCTGGAACACCAGGGCTCCTTCGCCCGCTCGTTCTACGGGGACCGCAGGGCCGGGGCGGCCTTCGTGGACTCGGCACGGCTGCTGCCCGGCGGCTCCTCTACCGTGAAGGCCCACGAGGTGTCGGCGGACTTCGCCGCGCTGTTCGGGGACGGTGAGCGGGCCCGGACGATGATCCGGCGCCTCACGTCCGAGAAGGCCCAGGAGGAGTGGGGCCGCGAGGGCGGGGTGTTTTCGGCCAATTCCGCGGTCCCGGCCCGCGAGGGCCCGGTCGAGCGGGAGGTCGGGCGCCGGCTCACGGACCAGCGGGTGCCGTTGTGCCTGGACGCCTCGGACGTCATGCCGGCGGCGGTGCGGGACGCGTTCTACGAGGCGGTGCTGCTGACCGTGGCGCACCCGGACGAGCCGGTGCTCCCGCGCCTGAAGGACATCCAGAAGGTGCAGGACGCCCAGCTCGCCCGCGTCCCCCGGCTGAGAGGCGTGTGCGGCAGGACACAGTGAACCCTTTGTGGAACCTCCACAAGGGGAACCCGGTACCGGCTGGTACTTCGCCTGCATGGGCCCGGGCTTCTGTCAGGCTCCACCAGTAAACCGGGCAGGAGACTGTACGGAGTCGACGGCACGATTTTCTTGGCGGGGTTCGTAGGGTCGTTACATGACCGTTGTGGACGAAACCCAGGGCGAGCCGAGCGACACCCGCGGCCGTGTGGCCGAACTGCTGGCGCTGCGCGAGCAGGCCCGGCGCGGACCCAGTGACCGGGCGACCGAGGCGCAGCACGCCAAGGGCAAGCTGACCGCCCACGAGCGCATCGAGCTCCTCCTCGACCCGGGTTCCTTCCACGAGGTCGAGCAGCTGCGGCGGCACCGGGCGACGGGTTTCGGCCTGGAGGCGAAGAAGCCGTACACCGACGGTGTGATCACCGGCTGGGGCACGGTCGAGGGCCGGACGGTCTTCGTGTACGCGCATGACTTCCGGATCTTCGGCGGGGCGCTGGGCGAGGCCCACGCGACGAAGATCCACAAGATCATGGACATGGCCATCTCGGCCGGTGCGCCGCTGGTGTCCCTGAACGACGGCGCCGGCGCCCGTATCCAGGAGGGCGTCTCGGCGCTCGCCGGGTACGGAGGCATCTTCCAGCGCAACACGCGCGCCTCCGGGGTCATCCCGCAGATCAGTGTGATGCTCGGCCCGTGCGCGGGCGGCGCGGCCTACAGCCCCGCCCTCACCGACTTCGTGTTCATGGTCCGCGAGACCTCGCAGATGTTCATCACCGGTCCGGACGTCGTCAAGGCGGTCACCGGCGAGGAGATCACCCAGAACGGCCTGGGCGGCGCGGACGTCCACGCCGAGACCTCGGGCGTCGCGCACTTCGCGTACGACGACGAGGAGACCTGCATCGCCGAGGTCCGGTACCTCATCGGGATGCTGCCCTCCAACAACCGGGAGAACCCGCCCACCGCGGCGAGCGACGACCCGGCGGACCGGCGCGGCGACGCCCTCCTGGACCTGGTCCCGGCCGACGGCAACCGCCCGTACGACATGCACAAGGTCATCGAGGAGCTCGTCGACGACGGCGACTACCTGGAGATCCACGAGCGCTGGGCCCGCAACATCATCTGCGCCCTGGCCCGGATGGACGGCCAGGTCGTCGGCATCGTCGCCAACCAGCCCCAGGCCCTGGCCGGCGTGCTGGACATCGAGGCGTCCGAGAAGGCCGCGCGATTCGTCCAGATGTGTGACGCCTTCAACATCCCCATCATCACTCTTCTGGACGTACCCGGCTTCCTGCCCGGCGTCGATCAGGAGCACGGTGGGATCATCCGGCACGGCGCGAAGCTGCTCTACGCGTACTGCAACGCGACGGTGCCGCGGATCTCCCTGATCCTGCGCAAGGCGTACGGCGGCGCCTACATCGTCATGGACAGCCAGTCCATCGGTGCGGACCTCACCTACGCCTGGCCCACCAACGAGATCGCCGTGATGGGCGCGGAGGGCGCCGCCAACGTCATCTTCCGCCGGCAGATCGCGGAGGCCGAGGACCCCGAGGCCATGCGGACCCGCATGGTCAAGGAGTACAAGACCGAGCTGATGCACCCCTACTACGCCGCCGAGCGCGGCCTGGTCGACGACGTCATCGACCCGGCCGAGACGCGCGAGGTCCTGATCGCCTCGCTCGCGATGCTCCGCACCAAGCACGCCGACCTGCCGGCCCGCAAGCACGGCAACCCCCCGCAGTAGAAGACGGAGACACCACTCATGACCACTGCCACCGCCGAATCCGTGCTGCGCGTCGAGAAGGGCCTCGCGGACCCCGAGGAACTGGCCGCCATCACCGCGGTCCTCCTCGCCCGCGCCGCCGCCCAGCCCGCCACCACCCCGGTCCGCGTCCGCAACACGGCCGCCTGGCGCCGCCTGGAACGCACCCCGGGCTTCAGGGCCCCGCACAGCTGGCAGGGCTGAACAAGCCCGCAGGCGCACTCCGAGGCCGGGCGGGCCAAATCAAGCCCGTCCGGCGATTGAGGACAAGCAAGGCCGCCAGGCCGAGCGGCAAAACGCCGATGGCCCCGCACTCCCAGGAGTGCGGGGCCATCGGCGTACCGGAGACACCTACCGCAGGCGCGCCATAAGCGCATGCTCCACCAACGTGATCAACGCACTCTTCGCATCCGCCCGATGCCGCGCATCCGTCGTCAGAATCGGCGTGTCCGGCCCGATCTGAAGGGCCTCCCGCACCTCGTCCGGCGTGTACGGCTGGTGCCCGTCGAACCCGTTCAGGGCGATCACGAACGGCAGCCCACTGTTCTCGAAGTAGTCGACGGCCGGGAAGCAGTCGGCGAGGCGGCGGGTGTCCACCAGCACGACGGCGCCGATCGCACCCCGCACCAGGTCGTCCCACATGAACCAGAACCGGTCCTGACCCGGCGTACCGAAGAGGTACAGGATCAGGTCCTGGTCGAGCGTGATGCGGCCGAAGTCCATCGCCACCGTCGTGGTGGTCTTGTCCCCCGTGTGCGTCAGGTCGTCGATGCCCGCCGAGGCGGACGTCATCACGGCTTCGGTGCGCAGCGGATTGATCTCCGACACGGCACCGACAAACGTGGTCTTACCCACGCCGAAGCCCCCTGCCACCACGATCTTCGCCGAGGTAGTGGAGCGGGCCGCTCCGCCGCTAGAGCTTGCGAAGTCCACTGAGCACCCTTTCGAGCAGTGTCACATCTGGCTGGCCGCCGGCGGACTCGTCGCCGCCGGGCTGGTGGATAGCGACGAGTCCCGCCTCGGCCAGGTCGGCAACGAGAATCCGGGCCACGCCGAGGGGGATCGAGAGGAGGGCCGAGATCTCGGCCACCGACTTGATCTCGAAGCACAGCCGGCAGATCCGCTGGTGCTCGGGCAACTGCCCTTGCAGCCGGGACGGATCAGCCGTGGTACTGACCAACGCCTCAATGGCGAGTTGGTAGCGCGGTCGGGTCCGTCCACCTGTCATGGCGTACGGACGGACCAGCGGATTGTGCGCGGCCGGAGCCGCCGGCTCGGGAGCCCGCCGCGGCTGCACCGGCTGGATCCGGGGCTGCTGCGGCCCGTCGAGGCGGTGGGGCCGCCGGGGATGGTGCGGCTGCTGCGCGGGCTGCTGGGGCTCCTGCTGCGGCCAGCCGGGCCCCGACTGGCCGTACTGGCCCTGCCCGTACGGCTGGTAGGGCTGCTGAGGCTGCTGAGCGCCCTGTCTGCCGGGTGCGGAGGGGAAGTTGAAACGATCGTCCCCGTGCCCACCCGGCACGTGCCGGTCACCGTCGTACTGGTGCCCGCCTGGGGGTGTACCCACGATTCCTCCTCCGCCTGCCGGTCCCGATACCAGTGGACCGCGCCACCGCACCCTATGGCGCGGTGACGCGAAACGCACTGTCTGGTTACTGGATAAGACTAGTTAAGAAGACTTCCCTGAAGTTCGGCACGGAGGTCCGGGGTGAGGACGCTGCCCGCGCGGTCGACCAGAAGGGCCATTTCGTACCCGATGAGGCCGATGTCGGCATCCGGGTGCGCGAGAACGGCCAAGGACGACCCGTCGGAAACGGACATGATGAAGAGGAATCCTCGCTCCATCTCCACAACCGTCTGATTCACCGCACCGCCCTCGAAGATCCGGGAGGCGCCGGCGGTCAGCGAGGTCAGACCGGAGGCGACCGCCGCCAGCTGGTCCGCGCGGTCCCGGGGGAATCCCTCGGACATCGCCAGCAGGAGTCCGTCGGCGGAGACCACCACCGTGTGCGACACCCCGGGGGTGTTGTCCACGAAGTTGGTGATCAACCAGTTCAGATTCTGCGCCGCCTGGCTCATCGGGCTCACACTAACGCTCCTGGTTGTAGGTAGTACTTGTGTCCGTACCCGCGTTGCGTCCCCGGAGGACACCGCGCCGCAGGTTGCTCAGCCTGCCGCGCACGTCTTCCGGAGCGCGGGAGACCTGGGGGCCGCCCTGCTGGGTCTGTTCGGCGGTGCCCTCGACCAGGTTGGCCTTGGGCACCCGCCGGGGAAGACCGGACGGGGTTATCCCGCCCGCCTTCGGCTCCCGGAGCTGTTCGGCCCGCTCCCAGCGCTCGTCGTTGGCCGAGCGCCAGTCGTCGGAGCCGTCGTTTCCGGCGTTTCCGTCGGCGGCCTGCTGTGCCGGGACCGGCCGCTGCGGCAGTTCTTGCTGCTGCGGACGCTCCTGCGCTCCACCGGACCGGCCGTTCCCGCGGCCCGTGGGCTGCCAGTGCTGCTGGCCGCCCCGGCGCGGCAGACCGGCTTCGGTCAGATCGTGGCCGGTGTTCGGGACGGGGCCCGAACGCTCGAAGCCTACGCGCTCCTGCGGCTCGGCGGGAGCGCTCACGGCAGATTCCGGTTCCGCCTGGGCGACCGGCTCGAACCCGCCCTGGTACATGCCCTGATCTGCCCACTCTTCCTGCTGGGGCTGGGCGGCGTACTGCTCGTCGTAGCCCTGCACGGGCGCCTCGGGGGCCGCGTAAGCCGCCTCCGGATAGCCGCCCTGGGTGCCGTCGTAGGCGGGCTGGGCGGCATAGCCGGTGGCACCGGCGTACGGGTCGTAGCCGCCCTCGTACTGCTGGGCGGCGTAGCCGTCCTGACCGTTCCCGGCGTAGGCGTCCTGGCCGTACGCGCCCTCGGCGTAGACCTGCTCGGGCTGCGCCTGCTGAGCCGCCGGGTCCGGCTGCTCCGGGAACGCCTGGCGCTCGCCGCCGGTGGCCTGGGCCTCCAGCGCCGCGCGGCGCTCCTCGCGCATCAGGGAGCGGCCCACCGGGTCGAGCTGGGCGGAGTCCGCGGAGCCCTCGTCGTAACGCGAGTCGTCGAAGCCGAGTTCGGCGGCCGTACGCAGCTGCGGCTGGTGCGGCAGCGCGTCGAACGCCTGCTGCTGCGGGATGATCGAGGAGACGGTGAAGTCGTCCTGCTCCGGCGCGTCGCCGCCGCCACCGTGGGTGATCGCGTCCGGCAGCATGACCAGCGAGGTCGTGCCGGCCTGCTCGCCCGAGGGGCGCAGCTGGACGCGGATGCCGTGCCGGTCGGCGAGCCGGCCGACCACGAACAGGCCCATGCGCTGCGAGACGGCGGCGTCCACCGTCGGCGGGTTGGCCAGCTTGTGGTTGATGTCCGCGAAGTCCTCGGCGGTGAGGCCGATGCCCTTGTCGTGGATCTCGATCATCACGCGGCTGTCGGGCAGCCGGGTCGCGGTGACACGGACCTTGGTCTGCGGCGAGGAGAACGTCGTGGCGTTCTCCAGCAGCTCGGCCAGCAGGTGCACGAGGTCGGTGACGGACTGGCCGTGGATCTCGGTCTCCGGGACACCGGAGAGCTCGATGCGCTCGTACGACTCCACCTCGGAGGAGGCGGCGCGCAACACGTCCACCAGCGGCACCGGCTGGTTCCAGCGGCGGCCGGGCTCCTCGCCGGCGAGGACGAGGAGGTTCTCGCCGTTGCGCCGCATGCGGGTCGCCAGGTGGTCGAGCCGGAACAGGCTCTCCAGCTGGTCCGGGTCGGCCTCGTTGTTCTCCAGGTCGGTGATCAGGGTCAGCTGGCCCTCGATGAGCGACTGGTTGCGGCGCGAGAGGTTGGTGAAGATCGCGTTGACGTTGCCCCGGAGCATGGCCTGCTCGGCCGCGAGCCGGACCGCTTCCCGGTGGACCTGGTCGAAGGCGCGTGCGACCTCGCCGATCTCGTCCTGCGAGGTGATCGGGATGGGCTGCACACGGGTGTCGACCCGGCCCGGGTCGGTGCGCGAGAGCTGGTCGACCAGCGAGGGCAGCCGCTGCTCGGCGATCGAGAAGGCGGCGGTACGCAGCCGGCGCATCGAGCGGCTCATCTGGCGGGCCATGAGCCCGGCCAGGAGGAACGCGGCCAGCAGGGCGACGATGACGATCGAGGCGTTGACGATGGCGTCGGTGCGGGCGTCGGAGGAGATCTCCGCCGCCTCGGTCACGGCCTTCTCGACCAGCTCGTTCTCGACCGTGGTGTAGCCGTCGAACTTGGCGGTGGCGGCGGCCATCCAGGTGTCGGCGGTGATCCCCTTGGCCTTCAGCTCGTCCGGGTCCTTGCCGAGGCCGATCTCCTTGGCCATACCGTCGTAGACCGAGCCGTCGATGGAGGGCGGTGCCACGAACGGCGCACCGGCCGCGGCGGCCTTCTCCTTGGCCTCCTTCAGCTCGGCGGCGCCCGCGGCCGCCTTGGCCTCCATGACCTTGCGGAGCCGGGCCGCGTCGGCCTCCGTACCGCCGGAGGTGAACTCGCCGAGGGCGATCTGCTCCAGGTAGTTGTACGAGCCGAACGCCTTGACCTGGTCGTTGAACTTGCCGTCCTCCTTGCTGGGACGGACGAGGAGGTGCATGCCGATGGAGCGCTGAAGCGATTCTGCAGCCTTGGCCAGCTCGATCGCGTAGACGGTACGGCCGTAGCTGGTGATGTTGCCGGTGCCGAGGCCCAGTTCGTTGCAGAACTCCATCAGGGAGTGCTGGACCTGGACGTAGCCCTCTTCGGTCTTCACCGGGTCCATGGCGGCGGTATAGGCCGCCTTGCGCAGCTGCGGGAGCTTCGGCTCCTCCAGCTTGAACAGCTTGAGGCGGCGCTCCAGGCCCTCCTTGGCCGGCATGCCCTTGACGGCCTCGGCGAACTTGGCGGCGGCCGCGTCGGTGGTGGCGCGGGTCTGCGAGACGACCTCGTCCTCGCGCTTGTTCGACAGCAGCGGCTGGGCGGTGAGGTCGCGCTCGTTGAGCAGCGCCTGCCCGTACTCGGCGGCGGCCCGCACGATCAGCGCGGTCTTCTCCGCGTCCTGGGCCTCCTGCCAGGTGTTGACCGAGCCCTTCACCTGGAAGCCGCCCATGACCAGGCCGACCAGCACCGGGATCAGGAGGATCGCGTTCAGCCGGGTGGGCACCCGCCAGTTGCGCGGCGACAGCCGACTGGTGCTTCCACCGGCCGGTGCCCCTTCGGACACGTCGGCGGACGGCGCCGCGGCACGTGACGGCGGGGTGAAGTTGCCCCGCTCCGCCTGCGCCGTGGAGCCCTCGTTGTTACGCCTCACTCGACCAACAACCTCTCGGCGTCGGCACCTACGCTGTGCCGGGTTTTGTTCAGGGCCGTACTACTCGGGAGTTCGTCGAATTGCAGCACGGCTGACGGCCGCGTTCCAAACAGTCGGAATGGGCGATTCCGAGTGGCTCACGCCTCAGATAAAACGGGCATAAAGAACGAGCCCCGCCAAAAGGCGAGGCTCATGTGAGCGCAGCGACACCGCCCGTGCGCATCCGGTGTCGGTCGCGGGGTAATTCTCTTTCGAAACGTTATGAAGGCGGGGGCGGATCGTGTCAAAGGACACAGCCCGCCCCCGTGTGACTACGGTAACTGCCGTATGCCACTTCCGACTTGTGACTACTTGAGCCGGGCCATCAAAGCGTGCTCCACCAGCGTGATCAGCCCGCTCTTCGCGTCCGCGCGGTGCCGCGCGTCCGTGGTGATGATCGGCGTGTCGGGCCCGATCTGAAGCGCTTCGCGCACCTCGTCCGGCGTGTACGGCTGGTGCCCGTCGAACCCGTTCAGGGCGATCACGAACGGCAGCCCACTGTTCTCGAAGTAGTCGACGGCCGGGAAGCAGTCGGCGAGGCGGCGGGTGTCCACCAGGACGACGGCGCCGATCGCGCCGCGTACCAGGTCGTCCCACATGAACCAGAAGCGGTCCTGGCCCGGCGTACCGAAGAGGTACAGGATCAGGTCCTGGTCCAGGGTGATGCGGCCGAAGTCCATCGCCACCGTGGTGGTGGTCTTCCCACCGGTGTGCGTGAGGTCGTCGATGCCCGCCGAGGCGGACGTCATCACGGCTTCGGTGCGCAGCGGATTGATCTCCGAGACGGCACCGACGAACGTGGTCTTGCCCACGCCGAACCCACCGGCCACGACGATCTTCGCCGAGGTGGTGGCCCGGGTCGCCGCGCCGCCGTTAGAGCTTGCGAAGTCCACTGAGCACCCTTTCGAGCAGTGTCACATCCGGCGCGCCGCCGGCCTCTCCATTGCCCGGCTGGTGGATGGCCACCATGCCGGCTTCCGCCAGGTCCGCGACGAGAATCCGCGCCACGCCGAGGGGCATCGACAGCAGGGCCGAGACCTCGGCCACCGACTTGACCTCGCGGCACAGATGGCAGATCCGCTGATGCTCGGGAAGCAGGGTCCCCAGATGCGCGGGATCGGCCGTGGTGCTGACCAGTGCTTCTATCGCTAGCTGATAGCGCGGCCGGGTGCGTCCACCGGTCATGGCGTACGGACGGACCAGGGGCTGGTCGCCCTCACCTTCGTACGACGCGTGGCTGGACGCGCCGTACGGATCGGGTGATGCGGGTGGCGGGGTCATGAATCCTCCGGGCGTGACAGCAGGGTGTCGGCTTGCCGTCTGAAGGGGCCGGTGGGGGGCTGTAAGCGGCCGGACGGTCGAGGGTCGGTTTTCGGGTTGATCGTCTGTGTCACTGGTTCACGGCCGCCTAGTGGAGCAGGCTGCCCTGGAGCTCCGCACGGAGGTCCGGGGTCAGGACGGTGCCCGCCCGGTCCACCAGCAGGGCCATCTCATAGCCGACCAGACCGATGTCGGCGTCCGGGTGGGCCAGCACGGCCAGCGAGGAGCCGTCCGAGATGGACATCAGGAACAGGAAGCCCCGCTCCATCTCCACCACGGTCTGGCTGACGGCGCCGCCCTCGAAGATCCGGGAGGCGCCGGCGGTCAGCGAGGTCAGCCCGGACGCGACGGCCGCGAGCTGGTCGGCGCGGTCGCGCGGGAAACCTTCGGACATCGCCAGCAGCAGCCCGTCCGCCGAGACCACCACCGTGTGCGACACCCCTGGGGTGTTGTCCACGAAGTTGGTGATCAGCCAGTTCAGATTCTGTGCGGCCTGACTCATCGGGCTCAACTAACGCTCCTGCTGGTGAGTGGGGCCGAGGGGGAAACTGTCCGTCTGACCGGTGCCCGCCTGGCGTCCCTGCTGGATGCCGCGGCGGAGGTTGGTCAGACGCCCGCGCACGTCATCGGGCGCTCGCGAGACCTGCGGACCGGACTGGTTGTTCTGCTGCTGGGCGGTACCCGGCACCAGGTTGGCGCGCGGGACCCGGCGCGGCAGACCGGACGTGGTGATACCGCCCGCCGCGGGCTTCTTCACCCGCTCCGCCTGCCGGACGATCTCATCGTTCGGCGACGCCCGCCAGGCGCTCTGCGCACCGCTGTCGCCGAGCGTCCGCTGCGGCGCGGGGGCCACCGGCTCCTGGGCCGCCGGCTGCTGCGGGAAACCCTGCGCCGGGGCGGCCGGAGGCTGCTGCGGCACACCCGGCTGCGGACCGCGGAACCAGTTGGTCTCCAGCGTGTCGTACAGCGGGGTGCGGCCGTCGCCGGGCCCGGCCGGCGGCAGCGCCTCGGGCTGCTGCGGCTGCTGCGGCGGGACCGGGCGGTACGGGGCCTCGGGTGCCTGGCCGCCCATGGGCGGACGCGGCGCGCCGAAGTCCTGGTGGTCGCGCTGCTGGGGCGCCGGCTGCTGCGGTCCGCCGAAGTCCGGGCGGGCGAACTGCGAGGTGCTCGCCACGTCCGGGTTCTGCGGGCCGTTGCCGTACGCGCCGTTGTGCTGGGGGCCGTTCGGCTGCGGTACGCCGCGCTGCGGCAGACCGGGCTGCGGTACGCCGCGCTGCGGCAGACCGGGCTGCGGCGCGTTGTGCTGCGGTCCGTTGTACTGCGGCGCGTTGCCCTGCCCGTTGTACTGCGGCGCGTTGCCCTGCGGCCCGTTGTACTGCGGTGCGTTGCCCTGCGGCAGTCCGGGCTGCTGTCCGTTCGGCGCGGGCGCCGAGAAGTCGGGCCGGGCGAACTCCGCCGTGGAGCCGGGCCCCTGGCGGTCGTCGGCCGGAAGACGCGGCGCCTGCGGCTGCGGGAAGCGGCCCGTGGTCTCCGACTCCTCGTGACCGCGCGGCGCGTCGAGCGGGGTGCGCCGGGGCGCGGCCGGCTCGTCGGTGCCCCAGCTCGTCGTCTGCGGGCGCTGCGGGGCGGGGAAGCCGCCGCCCTGACCCTGGTTCGGGGCCTGGTTCGGGGCCGGGGAGCCACCGGGCAGCTCGGCGCGGGGACCGCTGACCGGCGGCAGCTGACGCTCGCCCCGCCCCGGACCGCGCGGCGGCTCGAAGGCGTTGCGCCCGTCCTGACCGCCCTGGCCGCCCTGGTCGAACCGGGCCTGCTGGGGCTGCGGGGCCTGCGGAGCGGCGGGGCCGTTCTGCTCGGGGCGCCGCTGTTCGAAGAGGCTGGGCCGGTTGCCGTCGGCACCGCCGTCGCCCTGACCGCGGGCGCCGAGCCGGGCACCGCCGAACGCACCGGCCAGGCCGCCGCCCTGACGGGGGCCGTCCTGGGCCGGGCGGCCCTGCGGGTTCTGGAACGCCGAGTCCTGCGCGCCGGGTCCGCCCTGCGGGTTCTGCGGGTTCTGCGGGCGGTTGGCGTCGCGGGCGGGCAGCGCGGCCCGGGGGCCGGCACCGGCGCCGACCTGGCCGCGCTGGGGGCCGGGGCCCGCGGCGGGGCGTCCGCCCTGGGCGTCGTTGCCGCCGGAGAGCAGGCCGCCGGGGGACTGCTGACCGGGCGCCTGCTTCGGGGCCGGCTGCCGGCCACCGTGCGCGACGTCCACCGGGAGCATGACCAGTGCGGTGGTGCCGCCGGAGTCCGAGGGGCGCAGCTGGATGCGGATGCCGTGGCGCAGGGAGAGCCGGCCGACCACGAACAGGCCCATGCGGCGGGAGACCGAGACGTCCACGGTGGGCGGCGAGGCCAGCCGCTCGTTGATCGCGGCCAGGTCCTCCGGGGAGAGCCCGATGCCGGTGTCGTGGATCTCGACCAGCACCCGGCCGTCGGGCAGAGCGTGACCGGTGACCCGGACCTTCGTCTGCGGCGAGGAGAACGAGGTGGCGTTCTCCAGCAGCTCGGCGAGCAGGTGCACGAGGTCGTTGACGACCCGGCCCGCGACCTCGGTGGCGGGCACCGCGGCCAGTTCGATGCGCTCGTACTGCTCCACCTCGGACGCGGCGGCGCGGAGCACGTCGACCAGCGGCACGGGGCGGGTCCACCGGCGGCCCGGCTCCTCACCGGCGAGGACGAGGAGGTTCTCGCCGTTCCGGCGCATACGGGTCGCGAGGTGGTCGAGCTTGAAGAGCGAGGACAGCTGGTCCGGGTCGGCCTCGCGCGACTCCAGCTCGGAGATGAGCGAGAGCTGGCGCTGGATGAGGCCCTGCGAGCGGCGCGAGAGGTTGGTGAACATCGCGTTGACGTTGCCCCGCAGAAGGGCCTGCTCGGCGGCGAGACGGACCGCCTCGCGGTGCACGTCGTCGAAGGCCGCGGCCACCTTGCCGATCTCGTCGCGGGAGTGCACACCGACGGACTCCACCGAGGTGTCGACGTCCTGCGGGTCGGACTCGGAGAGCTGCTTGACGAGCTCGGGCAGACGGTCCTGGGCGACGCGGGTCGCAGTGTCCTGGAGCCGGCGCAGCGAGCGGATCATGGACCGGGCGACGACGAAGGCGCCGACCAGCGAGACACCGAGCACCAGCAGGATCAGCGCACCGGAGATGATCGCCTCGCGCTGGGACTCCTCGCGCAGCTCGCGCGCCTTGCCCTCCATGTCGCTGAGGAGGGTCTCCTCGATGCGCTTCATGGTGTTGATCTTGATGGTGTCCTGGTCGTACCAGTTCATGTACGACCGGCGCGCCTTGGAGCCGCCCATGGCGAGCGGGTTCTCCAGCATCTTCTGCGCGTACGTGTTCGCGGCCTTGATGTCCGGGTTGCCCTCGTCCAGCGTCGAGGTCAGCTCCGCGGCGTCGCCGCCGGTGGAGGTGTAGATCGCCTCGAAGGAGGTGAGGGCCGCCGCCTCCTTGCCCCGCGCGGCCAGGCCGAACTGCTGGTCGTTGCGGTCGAGGTCGGGCTTCTTGTCGTCGCTGGTGGGCAGCGCGGCGGCGATGATCGCGCGCTGGATCGAGGCGTACTCCTTGGCGGAGGAGAACGCCGCCAGCGCACGGGTCCGCTTGATCATCTCGGGGCTGCTGGTCGCCTGGGCCATGTCCTGGGACAGGCTCAGCAGCGAGGTGATCAGCTGGCTGTAGGCGTCGACCGTCTGGAGGGCCGGACTGCCCTTCTCGTACGCGTGCTTGCGGGTGTCGCGGATGGAGCTGAGCCGCGTGGCGATCTGCTGGATGCTGGTGTGGATGCTCTCCAGGGTGTCGTCACCCGTGGTGTCGCCGATCTCGCTCGTGCTCGCGAGGAACGCCAGCTGCGCCTTGTCGGTCTTCTGCCGCGGCGTGGTGATCTTGAAGTCGGTCGCCGGCACGTTGTTCGACAGCGGACCGGCCGTCTGGTCGCGCTCCTCCTGGAGCGCCTGCGCCAGCGAGGTCGCCTGCTTCGTCATCTCGGTCAGCAGCTGCATGTGTTCCAGCTGCTGGATGTCGTTCAGGGAGTCGTTGATGCGCAGACCACCCAGGGTGGTCGCGGCGACCACGGGGAGGGCGAGCAGGGACACCAGGCGCGTGCTGATGCGCCAGTTGCGGAGAGCTACCCGCGAGCCCGTGTTGACGGGGCCCCGGGGCTTGGGCGCGGCGGCCTGCTCGGGCTCGCCGCCGGACGGAGCGGCGCCGGGGCGGCGGTCGCGGTCACCTTGGTCACCGGCCGCGGCCGATCCGGGGTTCTGGGCGTGCTGGGGCGAGGAACCGCGGTCGGTCCCGCCGCGCGGCTCCTGTTCCGCCGCAGCGCTGCCATCCCTCTTGAAACGTCCCTGCACTAGCGTCGCAACCTCTGGACCAGGCGTTCCTCCGTCGTGAACGGAGAAAACGGTGTCGGCGTAGTGGGGCGTAGTCCCGCCCCATGGTGGTCGTGAGTGACCGGCGCTCTTCCCCTTCCCGCCGCCACTCGGCGCTGCGTTGCGCCCCTGCGCGCCGGCTTGAAACCCGCGGCGGTGCGTGGAATTTCAGCACAGTGCTGGATCTCCAACAAGGGCCAGGTACCGGGCTGTGACCTGCGTGACACCGTGTGATGGGTACGTAACAAGCGGTGGAGGCGGTTCGCGGACAATCCGGACCATTGGGGGTGAGTCCGAACGGGGTGAGGGGTGTCCCAGTCGCCATGATCAGGAGCGGAATGGATGGTTCAGGGGTGACATGTCCGTTTCGAAGGCCCCGGCGGTGTGTCCACATTGGGGCGATTGTCCCGGTGCTCGTGAGCAAACTCACATGAAGATCGCCGTCTTTTCCGGGCCACCGGAGGGAATTGCATGTTTAGCCTGACGCTTTACTGGGATGGCAGAACCGACAACCGGCGCCCCCTCTCGTACGGGCGGCGCCCCGACGACAGGGCCGTACGGCAGATGAACACGACTCCGCTCCGCATCCTCGCCAACCCCCGCCGCACCACGCTGGCGCACCTCGCGAACGCCGAGGCGCTGAAGACGGTGGAACTCCCGGAGCACGCGGTCCAGCTGCCGACGCAGACCGCCAACCCGCGCCGCACGATCCTGATGACGGCCCCCGCCGCCGTCCCCGCCGCCGCGGAGTAATCCCGCACGGGAGCGCCCCTCATGCGCGTGGGCGCTTCGCCCGGCGGGTATTGCCCCGTCGCGCCGCCCAGCACGCGCGCTCGCCGCGTTGGCCAAAAGCCCTGGTAGCTCCGCTACAAGGACTTCCGGCCGCCTTGCGATCGCACGCGCCGGACGACGCTCCTTTACGGGCAATACCCGCCGGGCGAAGCGCTAGCCTGGAGCGTCAGTCTTTTCCAGGCACCCAGCAAGCAGTGAGGGGCGACAGCAACCCGTGCGCATCGCCAGGTTCTCCATCGACGGCAATGTCGCCTTCGGCGCGGTCGAGGGCGACGGGCCCGACGGTCTCGTCCTCGACATCATCAAGGGCATCCCGTACTCCGAGTTCGAGCTCTCCGGGACCAAGGTCCCGCTGAACAAGGTGCGGCTGCTGCCGCCCGTGCTCCCCAACAAGGTCGTGGCCATCGGCCGCAACTACGCGGAGCACGCCGCCGAACTCGGCAACGAGGTCCCCGACGTCCCCGTCGCCTTCTTCAAGCCCACCACCTCGGTGATCGGCTCCGGCGACGCCATCGAGTACCCCTCCTTCTCCGACGAGGTCCACCACGAGGCCGAGCTGGCCGTGGTCATCGGCCGGATGTGCCGCGAAGTGCCGCGCGAGCGGGTCAAGGACGTCATCTTCGGCTACACCTGCGCCAACGACGTCACCGCCCGCGACGCCCAGAAGCGGGAGAAGCAGTGGGCCCGGGCCAAGGGCTTCGACACCTCCTGCCCCCTCGGCCCCTGGGTGGAGACCGACCTCGACCCCAGCGACCTCGCCATCCAGGCCACGGTCAACGGCGAGCAGCGCCAGCTCGGCCGGACGAGCGACATGATCCGGTCCATCGAGGACCTGGTCGTCCACATCACGGAAGCCATGACGCTGCTTCCGGGCGACGTGATCCTCACCGGCACTCCCGCGGGGGTCGGACCCCTCCATGTCGGCGACGAGGTCGCCGTCACCATCGAAGGCATCGGCACTCTCACCAACAAGGTGATCAAGCGTGGCTAACGCACCTTTCCCCAAGCTCTCGACTTCGCTCGACCAGGGGAGGCCCCACCGTGTACGTTTCTGTCCCTCCCCGACCGGTAATCCGCACGTCGGCCTGGTCCGGACGGCCCTCTTCAACTGGGCCTTCGCCCGGCACCACCAGGGCACCCTGGTCTTCCGCATCGAGGACACCGACGCGGCGCGCGACTCCGAGGAGTCGTACGAGCAGCTCCTCGACGCGATGCGCTGGCTCGGCCTGGACTGGGACGAGGGCCCCGAGGTGGGCGGCCCGCACGCCCCGTACCGCCAGTCGCAGCGGATGGACATCTACCAGGACGTCGCCGAGAGGCTGCTCGCCGGCGGTTACGCGTACCACTGCTACTGCACCACGGAGGAGCTGGACACCCGCCGCGACGCCGCCCGCGCCGCCGGCCGCCCGTCCGGCTACGACGGCCACTGCCGCGAGCTGACCGCCGAGCGGAAGGCCGCGTACGAGGCCGAGGGCCGCACGTCGATCGTCCGCTTCCGGATGCCCGACGAGGCCATCACCTTCACGGACCTGGTCCGCGGCGACATCACCGTCCAGCCGGAGAACGTCCCGGACTACGGCATCGTCCGCGCCAACGGCGCCCCGCTCTACACGCTGGTCAACCCGGTGGACGACGCGCTGATGGAGATCACCCACGTCCTGCGCGGCGAGGACCTGCTCTCCTCCACCCCGCGCCAGATCGCCCTGTACCGGGCGCTCATCGAGCTGGGCGTCGCCAAGGACACCCCCGCCTTCGGGCACCTGCCGTACGTGATGGGCGAGGGCAACAAGAAGCTGTCCAAGCGCGACCCGCAGGCCTCGCTCAACCTCTACCGCGAGCGCGGCTTCGTCCGCGAGGGGCTTCTCAACTACCTCTCGCTGCTGGGCTGGTCGATCGCCGAGGACCGCGACATCTTCGACATCGACGAGATGGTCGCCGCCTTCGACATCAAGGACGTCAACGCCAACCCGGCCCGCTTCGACCTCAAGAAGTGCGAGCACATCAACGCGGAGCACATCCGCCGGCTCGACGTGAAGACCTTCACCGAGGCGTGCGGCCCGTGGCTCCAGGCGCCGTTCGCCCCCTGGGCCCCGGAGTCCTTCGACGCGGCGGTCTTCGCCGAGATCGCCCCGCACGCCCAGACCCGGGTCACGGTGCTCTCCGAGATCACCGCCAACGTGGACTTCCTGTTCCTCGACGAGCCGGTGCACGACGAGGCGTCCTGGGCCAAGGCGATGAAGGAAGGCTCCGACGCCCTCCTCGTCACCGCCCGCGCCGAGCTCATCGCCGCCGACTGGAACGCGGAGGCCCTCAAGGCCGCCGTCCTCGCCGCCGGCGAGCAGCACGGCCTGAAGCTCGGCAAGGCCCAGGCCCCGGTCCGGGTGGCCGTCACCGGCCGCACGATCGGCCTCCCCCTCTTCGAGTCCCTGGAGATCCTGGGCCGCGAGAAGACGATCGCCCGCATCGACGCGGCCCTGGCCAAGCTGACCGCGTAACGCACGACCGACGCACGGGACGGGCCCGGCAGCCGCACAGCGCGGCCGCCGGGCCCGTCCCGCTGTCCGGGGCTCCGCGTAGAGTCGGGCCATGCCCATCAGAGCCGTCCTCTGGGACATCGACGACACCATCTTCGACCACACGACGGCCGCCGCCACCGGCATGGCCCGGCATCTCGCGGCGGAGGGGCTGCCTCCGGGGCACGCCACGCCCGACGCGGCCGTCGAGGCGTGGCAGGGGGTCTCGCAGCGGCACTGGGCGCGGTATTCCGCCGGGGAGACCGACTGGCAGGGGCAGCGGCGGGGCCGGGCCAGGGAGTTCCTCGGGCGGGAGCTGGATGACGACGAGGCCGACGCCTGGTTCGATCGTCACGCCTCCCACTACGAGTCCGCCTGGGCCCTCTTCCCGGACACCGTCCCGGCGCTCGACGCCCTGGCGGGGACGTACCGGCACGCCGTGCTCTCCAACTCGGCCCAGGAACAGCAGCACCAGAAGCTGACCGTGCTCGGGGTGCGCGACCGGTTCGAGTCCCTGCTGTGCGCGGCGGAGCTGGGCGTCTCGAAGCCGGCCCCCGGGGCCTTCCTCGCCTCCTGCGAGGCGTTGGGACTCGACGCGCACGAGGTGCTGTACGTCGGGGACGAACCCGACATCGACGCCGCCGGGGCGACCGCCGCCGGCCTCGCGGCCGTGTGGCTGGACCGGCGCGGCAGGGGAGGGCGGCCCGAGCTGGTCCGGATCACGGGGCTCGACCAGTTGCCGGGGCTGCTGGCGGGCGATACCCGTTTTGGAGCGTCGGACACCTTCGGGTAATGTTCTTCCTGCGCCGCCCGAGCGGGCCGAAAGATCCGGCCGGGAAGCGCAGACAGGAACAAGGCCCCAAGGGGTTGCGTTTCAGTGGGCTATGGTGTAATTGGCAACACTACGGTTTCTGGTACCGTCATTCTAGGTTCGAGTCCTGGTAGCCCAGCGCAGTACAGAGCAAATCGCAGGACAAGCCCCCGTTGTGTAGCGGCCTAGCACGCTGCCCTCTCACGGCAGTAGCGCCGGTTCGAATCCGGTCGGGGGTACAGATCCTTCCCGCGAGATCACCTGGGTCGCACCCACGGTCTCGATGCAGGATCGCTAGGGCCCCCGTTGTGTAGCGGCCTAGCACGCTGCCCTCTCACGGCAGTAGCGCCGGTTCGAATCCGGTCGGGGGTACTTGCAACACCATGGGCTATGGTGTAATTGGCAACACTACGGTTTCTGGTACCGTCATTCTAGGTTCGAGTCCTGGTAGCCCAGCGCAGTACAGAGCACGTTGTAGAACAAGCCCCCGTTGTGTAGCGGCCTAGCACGCTGCCCTCTCACGGCAGTAGCGCCGGTTCGAATCCGGTCGGGGGTACAACAGGCACGAGGCGAAGGCCCTTCACTCCGGTGAGGGGCCTTTCGCTTGTACGCGGCACGGGGCCTCCTCGTCCGGCTCCGGCCCGTGCGGCAACAGGCCCTCGCGCAGGTAGTACTTGACCGCCGCAGCCGAGGGCGATGTCGTCGTCCTGTTGATCGGCATGCGGATCAACCACTTCAGGGTGGGGCTGTGGCATGAGACCTACATCGTGCCCGAGGGCGGCTACGAGTCCATCTACGCCGACATGCCGGCGTACGGACTGGCCGCGGCGACCGGGTCGCTGCCGATCGGGGGGCGGGGCCGCCGGGCGGCGGACCGGCTCGCGCACCGGTCGGGCGCTTCCGGCGCCGAGTGAAGCGGTGAGGGGCTGAGAAGGGGGCCGCCACGACGCTGGGGCGGCCTCGGGGGAGGGGAGGAGGCGCGGCCGGGGCTCAGCCGCTGCGGCGCAGCGCCTCGCTCAGCCGGGCGGCCGAGTCGATGACCGCCTGGGCGTGCATCCGGCCCGGGTGGCGGGTCAGCCGCTCGATCGGTCCGGAGACCGAGACCGCGGCGACCACGCGGTTCGACGGGCCGCGCACCGGGGCGGAGACCGAGGCCACGCCCGGCTCGCGCTCACCGATCGACTGGGCCCAGCCGCGCCGCCGTACGCCGGAGAGCGCCGTCGCCGTGAAGCGGGCGCCCTGGAGGCCGCGGTGCAGCCGCTCCGGCTCCTCCCAGGCCATCAGGATCTGCGCGGACGAGCCGGCCTTCATGGTGAGCGTGGAGCCGACCGGCACGGTGTCCCGCAGTCCGGACAGCCGCTCCGCCGCAGCCACGCAGATGCGCATGTCGCCCTGGCGCCGGTAGAGCTGGGCGCTCTCGCCGGTGATGTCGCGCAGATGCGTGAGCACCGGCCCCGCCGTGGCCAGCAGGCGGTCCTCACCGGCCGCCGCCGCCAGCTCGGAGAGCCGGGGGCCGAGAATGAACCGGCCCTGCATGTCCCTCGCCACCATCCGGTGGTGTTCCAGTGCCACGGCCAGCCGGTGGGCCGTGGGTCGTGCGAGCCCGGTCGCCGCGACCAGCCCGGCGAGGGTGGCCGGCCCGGACTCCAGGGCGCTCAATACCAGAGCCGCCTTGTCGAGAACGCCGACGCCGCTAGAGTTGTCCATACGACGATACTCGCGTCTCACTCTGTGAAACGCAAGTTCAATTTTCCCGGGAAGTTGCGAACCTGTACCAGCGGCCCCACAACGGCCCGTAGCCACCGCCCCGCACGGGGGTCCGGACGGGGGCGCACCGAATCTCTAGTTGGGCCGGCGATGACGCCGGCCGGAGGGAAAGCGATGGGTAGGACACTCGCGGAGAAGGTTTGGGACGACCATGTCGTCCGGCGCGCCGAGGGCGAGCCCGACCTCCTCTTCATCGATCTGCACCTGCTGCACGAGGTGACCAGTCCCCAGGCGTTCGACGGCCTGCGGCAGGCCGGGCGCCCGGTGCGGCGGCTCGACCTCACCATCGCCACCGAGGACCACAACACCCCGACCCTCGACATCGACAAGCCGATCGCCGACCCGGTCTCCCGCGCCCAGCTGGAGACGCTGCGGAAGAACTGCGCGGAGTTCGGCGTCCGGCTGCACCCGCTGGGCGACGTCGAGCAGGGAGTCGTGCACGTGGTCGGCCCGCAGCTGGGCCTGACCCAGCCCGGCACCACCGTGGTCTGCGGCGACTCCCACACCTCCACGCACGGTGCGTTCGGCGCCCTCGCGTTCGGCATCGGCACCAGCCAGGTCGAG
This sequence comes from Streptomyces sp. NPDC097595, assembly GCF_044761525.1. Taxonomy (NCBI): domain Bacteria; kingdom Bacillati; phylum Actinomycetota; class Actinomycetes; order Kitasatosporales; family Streptomycetaceae; genus Streptomyces; species Streptomyces sp. NPDC097595. Next base: position 371,616 of record NZ_JBIWCN010000002.1, read on the forward strand.
CACGTGCTGGCCACCCAGACGCTGCCGCTGGCCCGCCCGAAGACGATGGCGATCACCGTCGAGGGCGAACTGCCCGACGCCGTCACCGCCAAGGACCTGATCCTGGCGATCATCGCCCGCATCGGCACCGGCGGCGGCCAGGGCTACATCCTCGAATACCGCGGCTCCGCCATCGAGAAGCTCTCGATGGAGGCCCGGATGACCATCTGCAACATGTCGATCGAGGCCGGCGCGCGGGCGGGCATGATCGCCCCCGACCAGACCACCTTCGACTACCTGCGGGGCCGCGACCACGCCCCGCAGGGCGAGGACTGGGACGCCGCCGTCGCGTACTGGAAGACGCTGCGCACCGACGACGACGCGGTCTTCGACGCCGAGGTGGTCATCGAGGCCGCCGAGCTGGCGCCGTTCGTCACCTGGGGCACCAACCCCGGCCAGGGCGCGCCCCTGTCGGCCAACGTCCCCGACCCGGCTTCGTACGAGGACGCCTCGGAGCGCAACGCCGCCGAAAAGGCCCTGGAGTACATGGGGTTGACCGCGGGCCAGCCGCTGCGCGAGATCAGCGTGGACACGGTCTTCGTAGGCTCCTGCACCAACGGCCGCATCGAGGACCTGCGCAACGCCGCCGCGATCCTGGACGGCCGCAAAGTCGCCGACGGCGTACGGATGCTGGTCGTCCCGGGCTCCGTCCGGGTCGCCCTCCAGGCGGTCGACGAGGGCCTGGACAAGGTCTTCACCGCCGCCGGCGCCGAATGGCGGCACGCGGGCTGCTCGATGTGCCTCGGCATGAACCCCGACCAGCTGGCCCCCGGCGAGCGCTCCGCCTCCACCTCGAACCGCAACTTCGAGGGGCGGCAGGGCAAGGGCGGCCGTACCCACCTGGTCTCCCCGCAGGTGGCCGCCGCCACCGCGGTGCTGGGCCATCTGGCCTCGCCCGCCGACCTGACCGACGACCGCACGCCCGCCGGAGTCTGAGAATCATGGAAGCTTTCACCGCACACACCGGCCGGGCCGTCCCGCTGCGCCGCAGCAACGTCGACACCGACCAGATCATCCCCGCCCACTGGCTCAAGAAGGTCACCCGGGACGGCTTCGAGGACGGCCTCTTCGAGGCGTGGCGCAAGGACGAGACCTTCGTCCTCAACCGCCCCGAGCGCCAGGGCGCGTCGGTCCTGGTGGCCGGCCCCGACTTCGGCACCGGCTCCTCCCGCGAGCACGCCGTCTGGGCGCTGCAGAACTACGGCTTCAAGGCCGTCGTCTCCTCCCGGTTCGCCGACATCTTCCGCGGCAACTCGCTGAAGAACGGTCTGCTGACCGTGGTCCTGGACCAGAAGACGGTCGACGCCCTCTGGGAGCTGACGGAGGCGGACCCGACGGCCGAGGTGACGGTCGACCTGGAGGCCCGGCAGGTCCGCGCCGAGGGCATCACCGCCGACTTCGAGCTGGACGAGAACGCCCGCTGGCGGCTGCTGAACGGCCTGGACGACATCAGCCTCACCCTTCAGAACGAAGCCGACATCGCGGCTTACGAGGCGGCCCGGCCGGCCTACAAGCCCCGCACAATTCCGGCCTGATCAGCGCGTTTTCAGGACTGCACCCCCTGCCTTCTGGTAGGGGGTGCAGTCGTTTGTTGGGACCCCGTCGGGCGACAACTCGCCCCAGATGGCACAATCGGTGCATGGAACGCGACAGCCAACTCAAGATTTACGGCCAAGTCGCCGACCAATTGAAGGAAGCGCACTCCCGGGTGCGCGCACTGCAAGTCCCGGACGGCGTAAGGATGGCGTTGAACCGGAAGCTGTTGGTCGTCACGGCCACGGCGAAGCACGATCTCCCGGGCGCGGCAAGGCGTCTGGACCGGTTGATGAAGGACCTCGACGAGGGCCGATTCCCCGAAGGTGACTGACTCCGCAGAACTGCGCGGCGGTCGACTTCGTTGCGGCACTAGGGTGATTAGCCCGTTTCGTGTTTGATTTGCGGTATATATCTGCCTAACGTGCGAAAAAGCCGGACAGATTCGTTCCGGCAATGTCTCCGAAGGGGAAGACGTGAACAAGGCGCAGCTCGTAGAAGCGATTGCCGACAAGGTCGGCGGCCGGCAGCAGGCCGCGGACGCCGTCGACGCGGTGCTCGACGCGATCGTCCGTGCGGTTGTCGCGGGGGACCGGGTCTCGGTCACCGGCTTCGGCTCGTTCGAGAAGGTCGACCGCCCCGCCCGCTACGCGCGCAACCCGCAGACGGGTGAGCGCGTGCGGGTCAAGAAGACCTCGGTGCCCCGCTTCCGCGCGGGCCAGGGCTTCAAGGACCTGGTCAGCGGCTCCAAGAAGCTCCCCAAGAACGACGTGGCCGTGAAGAAGGCCCCCAAGGGCAGCCTCTCGGGCGGTTCTTCCACCCGTACGACGGCCAAGGCCGCCGCCAAGAAGGCCACCGCGAAGAAGGCCGTGGCGAAGAAGGCCACCGCCAAGAAGGCCACCCCGGCGAAGAAGACCACCGCCGCGGCCAAGAAGACCACCGCGACGAAGGCGTCGCCGGCGAAGAAGACGACGACGTCCGCCGCGAAGAAGGCCACCCCGGCGGCCGCGAAGTCGACGGCGGCCAAGAAGACCACCGCCGCCAAGACCGCGCCCGCCAAGAAGACCACGGCGAAGAAGGCGCCCGCGAAGAAGACCACCGCGCGCAAGACCACGGCCAAGAAGGCCACCGCGCGCAAGAAGTGAGACCGGGCCGTACAGGCCCCCACACGCGCCGGGCCGGGCTCCCCTCGGGGAGCCCGGCCCGCGGGCTGTCCGGGGAGCACCCACCCGGAAGGCTCAGAACGTCTGGAGCGTCACCAGGCTGATCCGCAGCCCGGCCCCCTCGCCCTCGCCCTCGATCCGCACCCGCTGTCCCGGCCGCAGCAGCCGCAGGCCGCCCGCGTCGAAGGCCGCCGCGTCGAAGTCCACCGGGGTGCCGTCATCGAGCAGCACACTGCCGCTCCGCGTCTCGGGGTCGTACGTGTACGAGGTCGCCTGCATGGGTGCAGACTATCGGTCCCGCGCGACCGCCCCGGCGGCCCAGCGCCCCGCCGTGAACGGGCCGACGCCCAGGTCCAGCGCCACCCGCAGGTCCTCGCCGGTGTCCACGTCCCGGCGCACCGAATCGATCCCCGGCAGCGTGATTTCCACCGCGCCCGACGCCAGATGGCGCACCCGCGACGGGCCACCGAAAGCCGGCCGCAATTCCACTCCCGGAGCAGCCGACAGAAATGTCGTCCCGATTCCCGCCGCATCGGGAACAAATGCGCGGGGAAAAGCGGCAGAGAATTCGAGGACCCGGGACAATTCCGCCGGGCGCAGTGCGGGCAGATCCGCGTTGAGCGCGGCCAGCGGCGCCCCCGGCCTGCCCGCCCTGACCGCCCGCTCACCGTGCGCGAGGGCCGCGTTGAGCCCCGCCCCCGGGGAATCGGGCACGACCAGGGCGCCGAGCGCGGCCAGCGCCGCCCCCGCCGCCGGGTCGTCCGTGACGACCACCACATCCGCCACATCCGGGCAGGACAGCGCGGCGGCCACCGTGTCCCGGGCGAAGGCGAGGGCGAGCCGGGGGCGCAACAGCGCGCCGGAGGCGGGCGCCAGCCTGCTCTTGGCCCGCGCCAGCGGCTTCAACGGGACGACCAGGGACCAGCGGCCGGCCGGGTCGGTGTTCGTGGCGGTCCCTCCCTCGATACGCATCGCCGCCTATTCTCGCCTGCCGGTGCGCCGACCCGGAGGGTCGCCCCCGGGGGCGAGGCGTACGGTGTTCTCGACAGAGCAGGGGCCTGGGGCGAGACTTGACCCTCGGTAGTCAGACAGCAGACAGCTCCACGGTCTTGTTCACAGAGGAAAGGTGTCCGAGTGTCCCGCCGCAGAATCGGCTTCTGGTACCGCCTGGCGGCGGTCATCGCGAAACCGCCGCTGGTGGTTCTCTTCAAGCGCGACTGGCGGGGAACGGAACACATTCCGGCCGACGGCGGATTCATCACAGCGGTCAACCACAACTCGTACCTGGACCCCCTCTCGTACGGGCACTTCCAGTACAACACCGGCCGCGTGCCGCGCTTTCTGGCCAAGGCGGGGCTCTTCAAGGGCGCCTTCATCGGCACGATGCTGCGCGGCACCGGCCAGATCCCCGTCTACCGCGAGACCACCAACGCGATGGACGCCTTCCGGGCCGCCGTCGGCGCCATCGAACGCGGCGAGTGCGTCTGCTTCTACCCCGAGGGCACCCTCACCCGCGACCCCGACATGTGGCCGATGGCCGGCAAGACCGGCGCCGCCCGCGTCGCGTTGATGACCCGGGCCCCTGTCATCCCGGTCGCGCAGTGGGGCGCCAACGAGGCGATGCCGCCGTACGCCACCGAGAAGAAGCTGCGCCTCCTGCCCCGCAAGACCCTCCGGGTCAAGGCCGGGCCGCCCGTCGACCTCTCCCGGTTCTACGACCGGGAACCGACGCCCGAGGTGCTGCGCGAGGCCACCGAGGTGATCATGCGCGCGGTCACCGCGCAGCTGGAGGAGATCCGCGGGCAGCAGGCACCCGCCGAGCCCTACGATCACCGCAAGGCCCGCGCCGAACAGCGGCGCAAGGCCCAAGGAGAGGGACTCACGTGACGCACCCCGCCAAGGCCGCCGTCTTCGGAACCGGCTCCTGGGGTACCGCCTTCGCCGTCGTCCTCGCGGACGCGGGCTGCGAAGTGACGCTCTGGGGCCGCCGGGCCGAGGTCGCGGAGGCCATCAACACCACCCGTACCAACCCCGAGTACCTGCCGGGCATCGAGCTGCCCGCCTCGGTCCGGGCCACCACGGACGCGGCCGAGGCGCTGCGCGGCGCCGACTACGCGGTGCTCGTCGTGCCCTCCCAGACCCTGCGCGCCAACCTCGCCGACTGGACCCCGCACCTGGAACCGCAGACGGTGCTCGTCTCCCTCATGAAGGGCGTCGAACTCGGCACCGCCAAGCGGATGAGCGAGGTCATCGAGGACGTCACCCAGGTGTCCCCGGACCGCATCGCCGTCATCACCGGGCCCAACCTCGCCAGGCCGATCGCCGAACGTCTTCCCGCGGCGGCCGTCGTCGCCTGCCAGGACGAGTCGGTGGCCAAACGCCTGCAGGCCGCCTGCCACACCCCGTACTTCCGCCCGTACACCAACACCGACGTGGTCGGCTGCGAACTCGGGGGAGCGGTAAAGAACGTCATCGGTCTCGCCGTCGGCATCGCCGACGGCATGGGCCTCGGTGACAACGCCAAGGGCTCGCTCATCACCCGGGGCATTGCCGAGACCACTCGACTCGGCCTGGCCATGGGTGCCGACCCGCTGACGTTCTCCGGCCTGGCGGGCCTGGGCGACCTGGTAGCCACGTGTTCCTCGCCGCTCTCGCGCAATCACACCTTCGGGATGAACCTCGGTCGCGGCATGACACTGGAGGAGACCATCGCCGTGACCAAGCAGACCGCCGAGGGCGTCAAGTCCTGCGAATCGGTGCTCGACCTGGCCCGGCGGCACGGTGTCGAGATGCCCATCGCCGAGACCGTCGTCGGCATCGTCCACGAAGGCAAGTCGCCCAAGGTCGCGGTCAAGGAGCTCATGTCGCGCAGCGCCAAGGCCGAACGGCACTGACGCCACCCGGGGCCCACCCGCCCCGGGCGGCCCGTGCCGCGCTGACTCGGCCGGTACCAGCAGGTACGCTCATCGCGATATGAGCAGCGAGAACCTCCCCCAGAGCCCGGAGCAGCAGCTCCGCAAGCCGCGCGTGGCCGTCGTGTTCGGCGGCCGCAGCTCCGAACACGGCATTTCGGTGGTCACGGCCGGCGCCGTCCTGAACGCCATCGACCGGACCGCGTACGACGTCCTGCCGATCGGCATCACGACGGACGGCCGCTGGGCGCTCACCGCCGACGAACCCGAACGCATGGCCATCGCCGACCGGACCATGCCGGACGTGGCGCAGCTCGCCGAGTCCGAGGAGGGCGGGGTCGTGCTCTCCGTCGACCCCGGCAGCCGCGAAGTGGTCTACACCGAGCCCGGCGCGGTGCCCAAGGCGCTCGGCGAGGTCGATGTCGTCTTCCCCGTCCTGCACGGCCCGTACGGCGAGGACGGCACCCTCCAGGGACTCCTGGAGCTGTCCGGTGTGCCGTACGTGGGTGCCGGCGTCCTCGCCTCGGCCGTCGGCCAGGACAAGGAGTACATGAAGCGTGTCTTCACCTCCTTCGGCCTCCCGGTCGGCCCGTACCTGGTGGTCCGCCCCCGCGAGTGGGAGGGCGACCCGGCCGCCGCCCGCAAGCGCATCACCGGCTTCGCCGACGAGCACGGCTGGCCGCTCTTCATCAAGCCCGCCCGGGCCGGCTCGTCCATCGGCATCACCAAGGTCGAGGACGCCTCCGGACTCGACGCGGCCATCGAGGAGGCCCGCCGCCACGACCCGAAGTTCCTGGTCGAGTCGCTGCTGAGGGGCCGCGAGATCGAGTGCGGCGTCCTGGAGTTCGAGGACGGCCCGCGCGCCAGCGTCCCGGCCGAGATCCCGCCGGTCACCGCCCATGACTTCTACGACTTCGAGGCCAAGTACATCGACGCCGCCTCCGGGATCGTGCCGGCGCCGCTCACCGAGGAGCAGACCGCCGAGGTCCAGCGGCTGGCCGTCGAGGCCTTCGACGCCTGCTCCTGCGAGGGCCTGGTGCGCGCCGACTTCTTCCTCACCGAGGACGGCGGCTTCGTCATCAACGAGATCAACACCCTGCCGGGCTTCACCCCGATCTCCATGTACCCGCGCATGTGGCAGGAGAGCGGCGTCAGCTACCAGCAGCTGGTGGACCGGCTCATCCAGGCCGCGCTGAACCGGCCGACCGGACTGCGCTGACGACACCGGGACACGGCGAAGGGTGTGCGCTCAAGACGCTCCGCGCGAGCGCACACCCTAGAACCGGTTCGGGATCGTCTTCCTCACCGCAGGGGCGAACGCCGCGAGCGGCGTCGTGTCATGCGCGTACGCCTCCGAGAGCGACACCTCGACGTACGTCTTGCGCAGGGTCGTCGTCAGCCGCGGCCCGTCGTTCTCCCGCTGCTCCAGCATCCAGTTGACGCCGCTCGCGGTGATGCCCTTCGACTGGTCGTCGTCCATCTTCGCGGGGCGCACCACACCGCAGCGCAGTACGATCGCCCCGTCCCCCCACCCGGCGGTCAGCACCGAGGCGGGTTCGGGGTCGTTCCGCTCCAGACCGCCGACGGTGTCCGGCAGTTCCTTGTCCAGCGCGCGGCAGTAGGCTGCGGCTTCCGGGGACGGGGAGGGCACCGTGACCGACGCCGTCGCGTCGCCCCCGGAACAGCCCGCCGCCAGCAGCATCAGGGCGGCGGACGGACCGAGGAACACGGGGCGGAGGAGCCGGCGGCCGGAGGATGTCACCGGCCCAGCGTAGACGGGGGCTACAGGTGAACGACCGGGCAGGTCAGGGTTCGGGTGATGCCGTCCACTTGCTGGACCCGCGCCACCACCATGCGCCCGAGCTCGTCCACCGTGTCGGCCTGGGCGCGCACGATCACGTCGTAGGGACCGGTGACGTCTTCTGCCTGGATGACTCCCGGGAGCTTGGAGATGGTCTCGGCGACGATCGACGCCTTGCCCACCTCGGTCTGAATGAGGATGTACGCCTGTACCACGGAACCTCCAGGGCGGCCACGAGGATCATGTGGGGGAAAGGGACGCCACGTTATCGCGTCGCCGCGCGGAGCGGGGAGACCCGCGGGCCGGATGACGTCCTCAGCGTGGCGTACAGAACGCGCAAGTTGACGTAACTCTTGACAGTACCGACAGCAGAGACGGCACGCGACCGCGAGTGGGGCGGCGCGCACGGGGGACAGGCCGGAGTTCCGGCCCGACAGATGAGAGGTGACACTCGGTGAAGGCAACCGTGGGCGAGTTGGGGGAGTTCGGGCTCATCAAGGAGCTCACGTCCCGGCTCACCACCACTCCGGCGGTCCGGCTCGGCCCGGGCGACGACGCCGCGGTCGTGACCGCCCCCGACCGCAGGGTCGTGGCCAGTACGGACATCCTGCTGGAGGGACGGCACTTCCGGCGCGACTGGTCGACGGCGTACGACGTGGGCCGCAAGGCCGCCGCGCAGAACCTCGCCGACATCGCCGCCATGGGCGCCGTGCCGACCGCGCTCCTGCTCGGCCTCGTCGTCCCGGCCGAACTCCCGGTCACCTGGGCCGCCGAGCTGATGGACGGACTGCGCGACGAGTGCCAGGTCGCGGGGGCGGCCGTGGTCGGCGGGGACGTCGTGCGCGGCGACCTCATCACCGTCTCGATCACCGCGCTCGGCGACCTGCGCAACCACGAACCCGTCACCCGGGCCGGTGCGCAGCCCGGGGACGTCGTCGCCGTCACCGGCTGGCTCGGCTGGTCCGCCGCCGGATACGCCGTGCTCTCCCGGGGCTTCCGCTCACCGCGCGCCTTCGTGGAGGCCCACCGCCGCCCCGAACCGCCGTACCACGCGGGCCCCGCGGCGGCCGGGCTCGGCGCCACCGCCATGACCGACGTCAGCGACGGGCTCGTCGCCGACCTCGGACACATCGCCGAAGCCAGCAAGGTCCGCATCGACCTGCGGTCCGGGCTCATCGACGTGCCGTCCCAGATGTCGGACATCGGGCAGGCCGTCGGCGTCGACCCCATGCAGTGGGTGCTCACCGGCGGCGAGGACCACGCCATCGTCGCGACCTTCCCGCCCGACGTGAAGCTCCCGGCCCGCTGGAAGGTCATCGGCGAGGTCCTCAACCCCTCGGCACTGCCCCAGGTCACGGTCGACGGAGCGCCCTGGACCAGCAAGAACGGCTGGGACCACTTCGCCGACATCGAGGACGCCCAGTAGATTGCGGCTATGCCGACCACCACCTCCATACCGCCCCGCGTGCTCACCGTCGCCGGATCCGACTCCGGCGGCGGTGCGGGCATCCAGGCCGACCTCAAGACGATGCTCGCCCTCGGCACACACGGGATGAGCGTGCTCACCGCCGTCACCGCGCAGAACTCGCTCGGCGTCCAGGGCGCCTGGGAACTGCCCCCCGAGGCGGTCCGCGCCCAGTACCGCAGCGTCGTCGACGACATCGGCGTCGACGCCGTCAAGACCGGGATGCTGGCGTCCGCCCCGCTCGTGGAGACCGTCGCGGAACTCCTCGCGGACAGTGCGGCGCCCGTCGTCGTGGACCCCGTCGGCGTCTCCAAGCACGGCGACCCGCTCCTCGCCGCCGACGCCCTGGAATCCGTCCGTACGAAGCTGCTCCCCGTCGCGACCGTGGCGACCCCCAACCTGGACGAGGTGGCGCAGCTCACGGGCATCGCCGTCACCGACGAGGCCGGGATGCGCCGGGCCGCCGGCGCGCTGCTCGCCTTCGGGCCCCGCTGGGTCGTGGTCAAGGGCGGCCACCTGCCCGGCGAACCCGTCGACCTGCTCACCGACGGCAGCGAGGAGCACTGGCTGCGCGCGCCCCGCCACGACAACCGCCACACCCACGGCACCGGCTGCACCCTCGCCTCCGCCATCGCGAGCCACCTGGCACGGGGCGCCGAGGTGCCGGAGGCGGTCCGGGCCGCGAAGGCGTACGTCACCGGGGCGATCGAGGCGGGCTTCCCGCTCGGCACGGGCATCGGCCCGGTCCGCCACGGCTGGCGGCTGCGCGAAGCGGGCTGACCCGCGAGGCGCGCCCCGTACGGGCACAGCAAAAAGCCGGTCCACCGAGGTGGACCGGCTTTTCGGGCAACCGGTAGGGCTGCGCTACGACGGGAACGTCAGCGCGCGACCTTGCCGGCCTTGATGCACGAGGTGCAGACGTTGAGCCGCTTCGGCGTCCGACCGACCACGGCACGCACGCGCTGGATGTTGGGGTTCCAGCGACGGGACGTACGGCGGTGCGAGTGCGAAATGCTGTTGCCGAAGCTCGGCCCCTTGCCACAAACGTCGCAGTTGGCAGCCACGGGTCACTCCAAAACTTCAGGTGCACTTACAGTGAATTCCGGCACGCCGGATTCAAGATCTGAAGTGGCGGTACCGGGGGAATGTCCCGACTCTCGTCGGGCAACCGAAGCAGCATACAACGCCTGCTCCGGAGATACGAAACTACCATGTCTTCCGCCCCCGCCCTCCCCGCCCCCGGACCGCCCGCACCCTCCGACCGGGGCTAACCTGCGGTGCAGCCAGCCGCCCCGCCCCCGTCACGAGCCCCCGTTCCGAGTCCCGTCCGAGGAGGACCCGAGGTGCCGCAGACCGCCGACGAACCGGATGCCGTCGCGGTACGGAGCTGGTGCTCCCTGGCCCTCGAAGCGCTCGGCCGGGAGCGGGAGGCCATCGACGCGATCAACGTCTATCCCGTCGCCGACGGGGACACCGGCACCAACCTCTACCTGACCGTGGAATCCGCGGCGGCCGCCGTCGAAGCGGTCTTCGCCGCCCACGCGACCGGCACCTCGGTCCCCTCCGCCGCCGACGCCGTACGGGCCATGGCCCACGGCGCCCTCATCGGCGCCCGGGGCAACTCCGGCACGATCCTCGCCCAGCTCCTGCGCGGCATGGCCGGCGTCCTCGCGGAGGGCACCGGCGGCGACCGGATGCGCCTCGCCCTCGACCGGGCCGCAGCCTGGGCCCGCGAGGCCGTCGCCCGCCCCGTCGAGGGCACCGTCCTCACCGTCGCGGACCGGGCCGCGGCCGCCGCCGCCCAGGCCGCACCCGGCGCGGACACGGCCGAGGTGGCCCGGGCCGCCTACGAGGGCGCCCGCGCCGCCCTGGACGCGACGCCCGGACAGCTCCCCGCCCTCGCCAGGGCCGGAGTGGTCGACGCCGGCGGGCGCGGCCTGGTCACCCTGCTCGGCGCCCTGGTCGAAGCCGTCTCGGGGCGGGGCCCGGAGCGGCCGTACGAGGCCCCCGTCCCGTTCGTCCCGGTGGGCGGCGAGGACACGGAGTGCCCGGCGGGCGACGACGGGGACGGGGGCGGCCCCGCCTTCGAGGTGATCTACCTCCTGGAAGCGGGCGACGAGGCCGTCGAGCGGCTGCGCGCCCGGCTGGACGCCCTCGGCGACTCCCTGGTGGTGGTCGGCGGCGACGGGCTGTGGAACGTCCACGTCCATGTGGACGACGCAGGCGCCGCCGTCGAGGCGGGCGTCGAGGCCGGCCGCCCGTACCGCATCCGCATCACCCACTTCGCCGCCGACCGCGCCCACGCCCGCCCCGAGCCCGCCCGGCGCGCGGTCGTCGTGGTCGTCCCGGGCGACGGCCTCGCCGCCCTCTGCCGGGAGGCCGGCGCGACGACCGTGCTCGCCCGGCCCGGCGAACCGCCCGCCAGCGGCGAACTGGCCGACGCCGTCCGCCGCGCCCACGCCCGCGAGGTCGTCCTCCTCCCGAACGACGCGGACCTGCGCCACACCGCGGCCGCCGCCGCCGAACAGGCCAGGGCCCAGGGCGTCCGGGTCGCCGTCATCCCGACCCGGGCCGCCGTCCAGGGCATCGCGGCCCTCGCCGTCCATGAGCCGGACCGCAGCTTCGACGAGGACGTGGTCGCGATGACCTCGGCCGCCGGAGCCACCCGCTACGCCGAACTGGCCGTCGCCGAACGGCAGTCCTGGACCACGGCGGGCATCTGCCAGGCCGGGGACGTCCTCGGGCTCATCGACGGCGATGTGGCGGTCATCGGCCAGGACGTCCCCGGCACCGCCCGCAAGGTGCTGGACCGGATGCTCGCGGCCGGCGGCGAACTGGTCACCCTGGTCCTGGGCGAGAACACCCCGCCCACGCTGGCCGAAGCCCTGGAACAGCACGTCCGCGACGGGCACCTGGCGGTGGACACCACCACCTACCGGGGCGGCCACCAGGGCGCGCCGCTGCTCATCGGCGTCGAGTAGCACCCGGCGCGACGACGGGCCCGGGCGGCGCCCGACGGACAACTGTCACTGCCGTGGTGTGCAATGGATCGCGTGTCTGCGTTCGAAGAACCCCTCAAGAAGCTCCTCGGCGGACCCACCGCGAAGGTGATGGCCGAACACCTCGACCTGCACACCGTCGGTGATCTCCTCCATCACTACCCGCGCCGGTACGAGGAGCGCGGCCGGCTCACGGCGCTGACCGACCTCCCGCTGGACGAGCACGTCACGGTGGTCGCCCAGGTCGCCGACGCCCGCGTCCTCACCTTCAACGGCGGACGCGGCAAGCGCCTCGAAGTCACCCTCACCGACGGCCACGGCCGCCTCCAGCTCGTCTTCTTCGGCCACGGCGTCCACAAGCCGCACAAGGACCTGCTGCCCGGCCGGCGCGCGATGTTCGCCGGCAAGGTCTCCGTCTTCAACCGCAAGATGCAGCTCGCCCACCCCACGTACCAGCTGCTCGACGCCGCCTCCGTGGACGACGCCGAGGCGACCGAGGCCGTCGACGCCTTCGCGGGCAAGCTGCTGCCGATCTACCCCGCCTGCAAGCAGCTCGACTCCTGGCGGATCGCCAAGGCGGTCGACGCCGTCCTGCCCAGCGCCCAGGAGGCCGTCGACCCGCTCCCCGAGGCCCTGCGCGAGGGCCGCGGATTCACCTCGCTGCCCGAGGCCCTGCTGAAGATCCACCGCCCGGCCACCAAAGCCGACGTGGCGGCGGCCCGGGACCGGCTGAAGTGGGACGAGGCGTTCGTCCTCCAGGTCGCCCTGGCCCGTCGCAGGTACGCCGACACCCAGCTCCCCGCCGTCGCCCGCAGGCCCGTCCCCGGCGGCCTGCTCGACGCCTTCGACGCGAAGCTGCCGTTCACCCTCACCGACGGCCAGCAGAAGGTCTCCAAGGAGATCTTCGACGACCTCGCCACCGAGCACCCGATGCACCGCCTCCTCCAGGGCGAGGTCGGCTCCGGGAAGACCATGGTGGCCCTGCGCGCCATGCTCGCCGTGGTCGACGCGGGCGGCCAGGCCGCCATGCTCGCGCCCACCGAGGTCCTGGCCCAGCAGCACCACCGGTCGATCACCGAGATGATGGGGGAGCTCGCCGAGGGCGGCATGCTGGGCGGGGCCGACCAGGGCACCAAGGTCGTCCTGCTCACCGGGTCCATGGGCACCGCCGCCCGCCGGCAGGCCCTGCTCGACCTGGTCACCGGTGAGGCCGGCGTCGTCATCGGGACGCACGCCCTGATCGAGGACAAGGTCAAGTTCCACGACCTGGGCCTGGTCGTCGTGGACGAGCAGCACCGCTTCGGGGTCGAGCAGCGCGACGCCCTCCGGTCCAAGGGCAAGCAGCCGCCCCACCTCCTCGTCATGACCGCGACGCCCATTCCCCGTACCGTCGCCATGACCGTCTTCGGGGACCTGGAGACCTCCGTCCTCGACCAGCTCCCGGCCGGCCGCTCGCCCATCGCCAGCCATGTCGTCCCCGCCAAGGACAAGCCGCACTTCCTCAGCCGCGCCTGGGAACGGGTCCGCGAGGAGGTGGAGAACGGCCACCAGGCGTACGTCGTCTGCCCCCGCATCGGCGACGACGAGGACGACCCCGCCAAGAAGAAGGGGAAGAAGGCGGCCGAGGAGGAGGCCGCCACCGCCGACAAGCGCCCGCCGCTCGCCGTCCTGGAGATCGCCGAACAGCTCGCCAAGGGCCCCCTGCACGGACTGCGCGTCGAGGTGCTGCACGGCAGGATGCAGCCCGACGACAAGGACGACGTCATGCGCCGCTTCGCCGCAGGCGACGTCGACGTCCTGGTCGCCACCACCGTCATCGAGGTCGGCGTCAACGTCCCCAACGCCACCGCGATGGTCATCATGGACGCCGACCGCTTCGGCGTCTCCCAGCTGCACCAGCTGCGCGGCCGGGTCGGACGCGGCTCCGCCCCCGGACTCTGCCTGCTGGTCACCGAGGCCCACGAGGCGAGCCCCGCCCGCGCCCGGCTCTCCGCCGTCGCCGCGACCCTGGACGGCTTCGAGCTCTCCCGTATCGACCTCGAAGAGCGCCGCGAGGGCGATGTGCTCGGCCAGGCCCAGTCCGGGGTCCGCTCCTCGCTGCGCGTCCTCAGCGTCATCGACGACGAGGAGGTCATCGCCGCCGCCCGCCAGGAGGCCGTCGCCGTCGTCGCCGCCGACCCCGACCTGGAGCACCTGCCGGAGCTGCGCACCGCGCTGGACGCCCTGCTCGACAAGGAGCGCGAGGAGTACCTGGACAAGGGGTGAGCCGGGCCGCCCCGGGAAGCCCGGCCCTCCCCGACGCCATATCGTGGGAGGTACGGCGCCCACGGCACCCCGCGCGCCGCCCCGACCCGAGGACCAGTCACCCATGACCCGCGTGATCGCAGGCGTGGCCGGCGGACGCCGCCTGGCCGTCCCGCCCGGCACCGGCACCCGGCCCACATCCGACCGCGCGCGCGAGGGCCTGTTCTCCACCTGGCAGGCGCTCCTGGGCACCCTCGACGGCGTCCGGATCGCCGACCTCTACGCCGGCTCCGGCGCCGTCGGCCTCGAAGCGCTCTCCCGGGGCGCCGCCCACGCCCTGCTCGTGGAGGCCGACGCCAAGGCCCTGCGCACCGTCAAGGAGAACGCCCGCACCCTCGGCCTGCCCGGCGCCGAGGTCCGGGGCGGCAAAGCGGAACAGATCGTGACGGGTCCGGCACCCGCGGAGCCGTACGACGTGGTCTTCCTGGATCCGCCGTACGCCGTCACCGACGACGATCTTGGCGAGATCCTCCTCACACTCCGTACTCAGGGGTGGCTCACGGGCGACGCACTCGTCACCGTGGAACGCGGCACCAGAGGCGGAGAATTCAGCTGGCCCAAGGGGTTCGAGCCGTTGCGATCCCGTCGCTACGGCGAGGGAACGCTTTGGTACGGTCGCGCCGCCGCCACGTGCGAAGACGCACGATGACCGGACCGGAGAGCGAGGGAATCAAGTTGCGCCGCGCCGTATGCCCGGGGTCGTTCGACCCCATCACCAACGGACATCTCGACATCATCGGCCGAGCCTCGAAGCTGTACGACGTCGTGCACGTCGCGGTGATGATCAACCAGTCCAAGAAGGGCCTGTTCACGGTCGAGGAGCGGATCGAGCTCATCCGCGAGGTCACCGCCGAGTTCGGCAACGTCGAGGTCGAGTCCTTCCACGGCCTGCTCGTGGACTTCTGCAAGCAGCGCGACATCCCGGCGATCGTGAAGGGCCTGCGGGCCGTCAGCGACTTCGACTACGAGCTCCAGATGGCCCAGATGAACAACGGGCTCTCCGGCGTCGAGACGCTCTTCGTGCCGACCAACCCCACCTACAGCTTCCTGTCGTCCTCCCTGGTCAAGGAGGTCGCGGCCTGGGGCGGCGACGTCTCCCACCTGCTGCCGCCGGTCGTCCAGCGGGCCCTGACCGAACGCCTCCCGCAGCGCTGAGCCACTGACAGCACGTCAGCCGTACGTACCGCAGGTGTCGGGCGGGCGCCGACTGGCCGTACAGTCGTCCCGTCCGTCTCCAACCGGCAGTAGAGAGTGGCGAGCACACGGTGGACGTGCAGAAGAAGCTGGACGAGATCGTCGCGACGGTCGGGAACGCCCGGTCCATGCCCATGTCGGCGTCCTGCGTGGTCAACCGCGCCGACCTGCTCGCGATGCTCGAAGAGGTGCGCGAGGCCCTGCCCGGCTCGCTCGCCCAGGCCGCCGAGGTCATCGGCGGCCACGAGCAGCTGGTGGAGCAGGCCCGCCAGGAGGCCGGCCGCATCATCGAGAGCGCCCACGCCGAGCGCACCGCCCTGATCTCCGACACCGAGATCGCCCGGCGCTCCCAGGCCGAGGCCGACCGCATCCTCGCCGAGGCCCGCAAGGAGGCCGACGAGGTCCGCGCCGAGGCCGACGAGTACGTCGACAGCAAGCTCGCCAACTTCGAGGTCGTCCTCACCAAGACCATCGGCTCCGTCGACCGGGGCCGCGAGAAGCTCCTCGGCCGCGGCCAGGGCTTCGACGCCCAGGGCTACGAGGACCCGGACTTCGCCGAGGCCCCCGAGCGCAGCGCCGACCCGGAGACGCTGCGCCAGCGGGCCGACGAGTACGTGGACACCAAGCTCGGCGCCTTCGAGGCGGTGCTCGCCAAGACCCTGGAGGCCGTCGGCCGGGGCCGGCAGAAGCTGCACGGCCGGGTCGCCACCGACGAGCTGGGCGCGCACATCGCCGCCCAGGACGCGGCCGGCGAGCAGGGGCACACCAGTGACGAGGACCACTGGGCCGGACTGGCCGAGGTCGCGGCCCCGCAGCCGCTCCCGATCCCGCACCAGGCCGAGCCGCAGTACGCCCAGCCGGAACCGCAGTACGCGCAGGGCTACGGCTACCAGGACCAGCAGCAGGACGCGTACCAGGCGCAGCAGGACGTCTACGGCTACCAGCAGCAGCCCGACCCGTACGCGGCCTACCAGCAGCAGCAGGGCTACGACGCCTGGCAGCAGCCCCAGCAGCCCCTTCCGCAGCAGGGTGACGCCGCCCTGGACGAGACCAGCCTCTTCGACACCAGCATGATCGACCTGGAGCAGCTGCGCCGCTACGAACAGGAGCGCTGACCGCCGAAGGGCCCGGATTGGGAGCTGGGCGGTGTGTCCAGTATCCTGGCTCTTCGGTCGCGCGTATGTCCGCGATCCCGGCTGCCCGCTTCGACTCCGGGACGGGCCGGCCCCCTCCCACCAGCGCGTGACGCGTTCGATCCGAAAGCAGGAGAAGCCCTGAACGGCCACCTCGACCACCGAAACCCCCTCGTGTTCGACACGCACGAGCTGGGCCGGCGTCCCGGTGCCATGAAGCGGCTGACCCGCACGGCGGACGCCCCCGCCGACCTCGGTATCGGCGATGTCATCGGAGTGCCGGAAGGCGCGCCGGTGGAGCTGGACCTCCGTCTCGAATCCGTCATGGAGGGCGTGCTCGTCACCGGGACCGCCCGTGCGACGGTCGAGGGGGAGTGCGTAAGGTGTCTGGAGCCGCTGAGCCGAGAGGTCGAGGCGGACTTCCAGGAGATGTTCTCGTACCCTGACGCCGATGACCGGAACCACGGCAAGCCCGCGGATCCGGCCGACGACGCCGAGGACGACGAGGACAGGCTTTTTCTCGAGGACGGCCTGTTCGACCTCGAGCCGGTGCTGCGTGATGCGGTGGTGCTCGCACTGCCGATGCAGCCGGTGTGCAAGGAATCCTGTGCCGGTCTGTGCTCCGAGTGCGGAGTCAGGCTGGACGAGAATCCGGGCCACCACCACGATGCCGTCGACGCTCGTTGGGCGGCACTGCAAGGACTCGCCGAGACCGTTCAGGACGGCGAGAAGGACAACATGGGCGGCGCCGCACCCGGCGTCGACAAGAAGCAGGAGAAGTAGCCGTGGCTGTTCCGAAGCGGAAGATGTCGCGCAGCAACACGCGCCACCGCCGGTCGCAGTGGAAGGCTGCGGTCCCCACCCTGGTTTCGTGCGAGCGCTGCCAGGAGCCGAAGCTGCAGCACATCGCGTGCCCCAGCTGCGGCACGTACAACAAGCGCCAGGTCCTCGAGGTCTGAGCGGCTGGTGAGAGGCCCGATGTCTGAGTTGTCCCACGCCAAGAAGCAGGCAGACAACGTCAACACAGCCTCGTCCCACACGCTTCTGGAAGGGCGGCTCGGGTACCAACTCGAGTCCGCCCTTCTGGTGCGTGCGCTGACCCACCGTTCGTACGCGTACGAGAACGGCGGTCTGCCCACCAACGAGCGGCTGGAGTTCCTCGGGGACTCCGTGCTCGGCCTGGTGGTCACGGACACGCTGTACCGAACCCACCCCGATCTGCCCGAAGGCCAGCTGGCCAAGCTTCGGGCCGCGGTGGTCAACTCGCGTGCGCTTGCTGAGGTGGGCCGCGGCCTCGAACTCGGCTCCTTCATCCGGCTCGGCCGCGGTGAAGAGGGCACGGGAGGCCGGGACAAGGCATCCATCCTCGCCGACACCCTGGAAGCGGTGATCGGCGCGGTCTATCTCGATCAGGGCCTCGACGCGGCGTCCGAGCTGGTCCACCGGCTCTTCGACCCGCTGATCGACAGGTCCTCGAACCTCGGCGCCGGCCTGGACTGGAAGACCAGCCTCCAGGAGCTCACCGCGAGCGAGAGCCTCGGAGTCCCCGAGTACCTCGTCACGGAGACCGGCCCGGACCACGAGAAGACCTTCACTGCTGCCGCCCGCGTCGGTGGTGTCTCGTACGGCACCGGCACCGGCCGTAGCAAGAAGGAAGCGGAGCAGCAGGCGGCCGAGTCCGCCTGGCGGGAGATTACCGCCGCCGCGGAGGCGCGGGTGGCGGAGGCCAAGGCCGCCGCCGACGGAGGGGCCGCCGACACCCCTGCCGACCCGGCGCCGTCCACGGACGCCGCTCCGGCCTGACCCGCGGAGAACCCCCCGGCGCCGCCGCGCACCGGGGGGTTCTCCCTTTTCTCTGTACGTCTTCTCGTCCCAGGAGCCTCCCCGTGCCCGAACTGCCCGAGGTCGAAGTCGTCCGCCGAGGTCTGGAGCGCTGGGTCGCCGGGCGGACGGCCGGTGAGGTCGAGGTCCTGCACCCGCGCGCGGTCCGGCGCCACCTCGCGGGCGGCGTGGACTTCGCGGCCCGGCTCACGGGGGCCCGGTTCGGGACGGCGATGCGCCGGGGCAAGTACCTGTGGGTGCCGCTGGACGAGGCCGCCGGCTCGCTCCTCGGCCACCTGGGCATGAGCGGTCAGCTGCTCGTCCAGCCCGAGGGGGCGCCGGACGAGAAGCATCTGCGGGTCAGGATC
The DNA here is from genome assembly GCF_044761525.1 of Streptomyces sp. NPDC097595. Lineage (NCBI taxonomy): Bacteria > Bacillati > Actinomycetota > Actinomycetes > Kitasatosporales > Streptomycetaceae > Streptomyces > Streptomyces sp. NPDC097595. Next base: position 390,348 of record NZ_JBIWCN010000002.1, read on the forward strand.
AGGTTCGCCGACGCGGTCGGCACCGAGCTGCGCTTCGTGGACCAGCGCACCTTCGGCGGGCTCTCGCTGCACGAGAACACCCCGGACGGGCTGCCCGACATCATCGCGCACATCGCCCGCGACCCCCTGGACCCGGCCTTCGACGACGCCGCCTTCCACACGGCGCTGCGGCTGCGGCGTACGACGGTCAAGCGCGCGCTGCTCGACCAGTCGCTGATCAGCGGGGTCGGCAACATCTACGCGGACGAGGCGCTGTGGCGCGCCCGGCTGCACTACGACCGGCCGACCGCCACGCTCACCCGCCCCAAGTCCGCCGAGCTCCTCGGCCACGTCCGCGACGTGATGAACGCCGCCCTGGCCCAGGGCGGCACCAGCTTCGACAGCCTCTATGTGAACGTGAACGGCGAGTCCGGCTACTTCGACCGCTCGCTCGACGCCTACGGCCGCGAGGACGAGCCCTGCCACCGCTGCGGTACGCCGATGGCGCGGCGGCCCTGGATGAACCGGTCCAGCTACTACTGCCCCCGCTGCCAGCGCCCGCCGCGCGTGACTCCCTAGTCCTCGCGGGCGTCGTAGCGCGCCCGGGCTTCGAGGACCTCGGGCATCCGGCCCTCCACGAAGTGGATCAGGCCGAGCAGCCGCTGTGCGACCTCCCGGCCCAGCGGGGTGAGCTCGTAGTCCACGCGGGGCGGATTGACGAGCTGGGCCTCGCGGTGCACCAGGCCGTCCCGTTCCAGCGCGTGCAGCGTCTGGGACAGCATCTTCTCGCTCACCCCGTCGACCTTGCGGCGCAGCGCGTTGAACCGCAGGCTTTCCTCGTACAGGGCGCCGAGCGTGAGGGCGCCCCAGCGGCCGGTGGCGTGTTCGAGCAGGCCGCGCGAGGGGCATTGCTTCGAGAACACGTCGAAGGGCAGGTCGTCCAACGCCGACGTCTCCGGTGCGGTGCTCTGGTCCATGAAACCAGCGTACGCCCGCACAGCGCTTTCCCTGAGTCAGTGTGATTCGGGGGAGGCGAGTGGGGCGTACGAGGTGGTGGGTGCGGCGGCGATCCGGCTCAGAAGCCGAAGTCCTGGGTCCACCAGGGGCCGCCGGCCCCGTAGTGGACGCCGACGCCGAGCGTCTTGTAATCGCAGTTGAGAATGTTTGCGCGGTGGCCGTCGCTGTTCATCCAGGCGTCCATCACGGCCTGTGCGTCAGCCTGTCCGCGGGCTATGTTCTCGCCGCCGAGGCCCGAGACACCGGCCGCGTCCGCCCGGTCCCAGGGGCTCTTGCCGTCGGGGTCGGTGTGGTCGAAGAAGCCGCGCGCCGCCATGTCGTCGCTGAAGTCCTGGGCGAGCGAGGTGAGCGAGGAACTCGCGGTGACCGGGCTGCATCCGACCTTGCCGCGCTCCTCGTTGACGAGCGCCAGGATCGCGGCCTGGGCCGAGGCGGCGGTGGCCTTCGGGGCGCTGCTCTTCGACGGGGCCGGCGCGGAGGGCTTCGCGGCCTTGGTGGCGGGGGCCTTCGAGGACGAGGAAGAGGAGGAGGGCTTGGCCGACTCCTTCTTGCTCGACGTGGCCTTCGACGGCGACGCGGTCTTGGAGGGCGAGGCGGTCTTCGACGGCGACGCGGACTTGGAGGGCGCGGCCGTCTTCGAGGGCGAGGCGGAAGCGGAAGCCGAAGCGGAGGGCGAGTGGGAAGCGCTGGGCGAGGCCGGATCGGAGGGCTTCGACGTCGCGGAGTGCGACTTCTTGGGCGCGGCGGGGCGGTCGGTGCCCCGGCTCGCCGGTGCGGAAGCGGAGGAGCGGTCGGAGGGCGACGCGGTGATGCCCCCCTGGGTGAGCAGGTCCGGGGCGGCCTGGGAGCGGACCTGGTCGGCGGCCGGACCGCCGCCCACGGTGTAGCTGTCCCCGCCGGGCAGCAGACCCGACGCCACGGCGACGGCGCCGACGGCCACGGCCGCCGAGACGCCTATGAGTCCGGTGCGCACGGGGATGGCGGACCGCTTTCTGCGGCCCGTCCCGCGGTGCCGGGCCGAGGCCCCGTCCGCGTGTTCCTCAGCGGCGGGGGCTGCGGCGCTGCGACGATGGCGTCCCATCTGCTGTGCCCTTCTGACGACGCGGACGCCGTTTTCGGCGCCCGTGCTCACCCGAATGAGTGAAGCTTTTGCGAGGGGACTGTACGCCATGGCGATTCGCCGGGACGTGCTCCGAAAGCAATGTGACCGATAGCGTTCGGGCATGAACGAAGATGCACGGCTCACCGCTTGGGTACGCGGTCGAGTACAGCAAGTAGGCTTCCGCTGGTTCACCAGGGCAAACGCTTTGGAGATCGGCGGCCTCACCGGTTTCGCCCTCAATCTGGACGACGGCCGGGTACAGGTCGTGGCCGAGGGCCCGCGTGAGAATTGCCACCGTCTTCTCGACTGGCTCCGCTCCGACGACACACCCGGCCGCGTTGACGGCGTCACTGAGATATGGGACACGCCGCGCGGCGGATACGAGGGATTCGCGATCCGCTGAGACCGCCCCCGAAAGGCTCCCGAAAGGGGCCCGTGTTCGGCTCGTGTTCGATGCGCGGCGGGCGGTGACGGCGAGCGCCCCCGTCGCGCGTACACATGAAATGACCTGCGGAATGACCCGATGGTTGCCAAGATTCGGTTGGCATGCCAGGCTGCCGCCCTAAGGATGATCTCCGTACCCCTGAGGGCCCCGTCGGAGAGCCGCGCCGCATGATCGTCTCGCCGCGCGCCCCCGGGACGCCCGCCTCTGTGGGGTGTGATCGTGTTGACCGTCAAACTTTTTGGTGAGACTCTGAAATCCCCGCGCACCTCAGCTGTTCGGCAGAGCTGGTAGGCAGCAGGACAGCAGTGACAGCGAGCACTGCCGAACACCGCGGGTGCGATCCCTCACGACCCACACCGCATCGGTCGGTCACTCATTGTGGAGGACCATCCATCATGGCAAAGGCGCTTCTCGGTTACGTCGGCGGTTCCGACCCGCGACTCCTCGCCGAGATGCGACGGCTTCAGCAGCGCGTCCAGGACCTCGAATCCGAGCTTGTACGGATTCAGGAGGAGAACGACGCGCTCAACGCCGCCGCCCAGCACCAGTCGCTGCTCGACAGCATCGACATCGACGTACCCCAGGCGGAGCCGGCACTCACCTGACCCGCACGGCGACCTGATCCGCACCGCACGCCCGCATTTCCGGACAGGCCGCGGGCAGGTGTGCGCTACCGCCTGATCCACAGAATCACAGGGGACGCTTCGGCGTCCCTTCTTTCTTTTCCGCCGCCGCGCGCAGGTCCCGCCCCGGACGTACACCCCTTCCCTTACCGTCTGATGTGCCCTGCACCTTCATCAGCGAAACCGAGAGCGAAAGGTAGAGTCCGGCGGCGTGCACCTCAAGGCCCTGACCCTGCGCGGTTTCAAGTCGTTCGCCTCCGCCACGACGCTGCGGTTCGAACCCGGCATCACCTGCGTCGTCGGGCCCAATGGGTCGGGCAAATCCAATGTGGTGGACGCGCTCTCCTGGGTCATGGGCGAACAGGGCGCGAAATCCCTGCGCGGCGGCAAGATGGAGGACGTGATCTTCGCCGGGACCACCGGCCGGCCGCCGCTGGGCCGGGCCGAGGTCTCGCTGACGATCGACAATTCCGACGGCGCCCTGCCCATCGAATACGCCGAAGTCACCATTACGCGGATCATGTTCCGCAACGGCGGCAGCGAATACCAGATCAACGGCGACACCTGCCGGCTCCTGGACATCCAGGAACTCCTCTCCGACTCCGGCATCGGCCGCGAAATGCACGTCATCGTCGGCCAGGGCCAACTGGACTCCGTCCTGCACGCCGACCCCATGGGCCGCCGCGCCTTCATCGAGGAGGCGGCCGGCGTCCTCAAGCACCGCAAGCGCAAGGAGAAGGCGCTGCGGAAGCTGGACGCGATGGGCGCGAACCTCGCCCGGGTCCAGGACCTCACCGACGAACTGCGCAGACAGCTGAAGCCCCTCGGCCGGCAGGCGGCCGTGGCCCGCCGCGCCGCCGTCATCCAGGCCGACCTGCGCGACGCCCGGCTGCGCCTCCTCGCCGACGACCTCGTGACGCTGCGCACCGCCCTGCGCAGCGAGATCGCCGACGAGGCCGCGCTCAAGCAGCGCCGGGAGGCCGCCGAGGCGGAGCTCAAGGCCGCCCTCGCCCGCGAGGCCGAACTGGAGGACCAGGTACGGCGGCTGACGCCCAGGCTTCAGCGCGCCCAGCAGACCTGGTACGACCTCTCGCAGCTCGCCGAACGGGTCCGCGGCACGATCTCGCTGGCCGACGCCCGGGTGAAGAGCGCCACCGCCCCGCCCGAGGAGGAGCGCCGCGGCCGCGACCCCGATGACATGGAGCGCGAGGCCGCCCGCATCCGCGAGCAGGAGGCCGAGCTCACCGCCGCCCTGGAAGCGGCCGAACACGCGCTGGACGACACCGCCTCCCACCGCGCCGATCTCGAACGCGAGTTGGCGGCCGAGGAGCGCCGCCTCAAGGACGCCGCCCGCGCCCTCGCCGACCGCCGCGAAGGGCTCGCCCGGCTGCACGGCCAGGTCAACGCCGCCCGTAGCCGCGCCGGTTCGGCCCAGGCGGAGATCGACCGGCTCTCCGCCTCGCGCGACGAGGCCCGGGAGCGGGCCGTCGCCGCCCAGGAGGAGTACGAGGAGCTGAAGGCCGAGGTCGACGGCCTGGACGCCGGGGACACCGAGCTCGGCGAACAGCACGAGGCCGCCCGCCGCGCCCTGAAGGAGGCCGAGGCGGCGCACTCCCGGGCGCGCGAGGAGGCCACCGCCGCCGAACGGCAGCGCGCCGCCGTCGCGGCCCGGCACGACGCGCTCGCCCTCGGGCTGCGGCGCAAGGACGGTACGGGGGTGCTGCTCGGGGCCCGCGACCGGCTCACCGGTCTCCTCGGCCCCGCCGCCGAACTGCTGACGGTGGCCCCGGGCCACGAGGTCGCGGTGGCGGCGGCGCTGGGCGCGGCGGCGGACGCGGTCGCGGTCACGGACCCGGCCACCGCGGCCGAGGCGATCCGGCTGCTGCGCAAACAGGACGCGGGGCGCGCGGCGCTGCTCCTGGGCGGGCCCGGGCTCGTCCCCGGCCAGGGCACCTCGGCACACCCGCCGCACCACGGGACCGCCCCGCACGTCTCGCTTCCCGGCCCGAGCACGGAGGGCGGGGGAGCGGCGGAGACCGTACCGGCGACGCGGGCGCCGGACCCCGTGCACACCGTGCGGGCCCTCGCCCCCACCGGCGGCTCCGCCGCCCACGTCGCCGATCTCGTCAGCGGCCCCGCCGAACTGGTGGCCGCCGTCCGCAGGCTGGTGAGGGACATGGTCGTCGTCGCGACCCTGGAGGACGCCGAGGACCTGATCGCCGCGCACCCGGAGCTCACCGCGGTGACCGGCGAGGGCGACCTGCTCTCCGCGCACTTCGCGCACGGCGGTTCCGCCGGGGCGCCCAGCCTCCTCGAAGTGCAGGCGTCCGTGGACGAGGCCGCCGCCGAGCTGGCCGGGCTCGCCGTGCGCTGCACCGAACTGGCCGAGGCCCAGCGGCTCGCGGCCGGGCGGCGGACCGAGGCGGCGGCCCTGGTCGAGGAGCTGGGGGAGCGGCGCCGGGCCGTCGAGCGGGAGCGCTCCGGGGTGGCCCAGCAGCTCGGCCGTCTCGCCGGACAGGCGCGGGGCGCCGCCGGTGAGGCCGAGCGCATGGACGCATCCGCCGCCCGGGCCCAGGAGGCGCTGGAGCGGGCCACCGAGGAGGCGGAGGAGCTGGCCGAACGGCTGCTCGTCGCGGAGGAGGCGGCCGGGGACGGTGCCGACGACGAACCGGACACCGGCGTGCGCGACCGGCTCGCGGCCGACGGTGCCAACGCCCGCCAGACCGAGATGGAGGCCCGCCTCCAGGTCCGTACGCACGAGGAACGCGTCAAGGCCCTCGCCGGGCGCGCCGACTCGCTGGACCGGGCCGCGCGCGCCGAGCGCGAGGCGCGGACCCGGGCCGAGCGGCGGCGGGCCCGGCTGCGCCACGAGGCGGAGGTGGCCGCGGCCGTGGCGTCGGGGGCCCGGCAGCTCCTCGCGCACGTCGAGGTGTCCGTCGTACGGGCGGAGCGGGAGCGGGCGGCGGCCGAGGAGTCCAAGGGGGAGCGGGAGCGCGAGCTGGCGGCGGAGCGGCTGCGCGGCCGGGACCTCAAGGGGGAGCTGGACAAGCTGACGGACTCGGTGCACCGGGGCGAGGTGCTGGGGGCCGAGAAGCGGCTGCGGGTGGAGCAGCTGGAGACCAAGGCGCTGGAGGAGCTGGGCGTCGAGCCGGCCGGTCTGGTCGCGGAGTACGGGCCCGACCAGCCGGTCCCGCCGTCGCCGGCCGCCGAGGGCGAGGAACTGCCGGAGGACCCGGAGCATCCGCGTAACCGGCCGAGGCCGTTCGTCAGGGCCGAGCAGGAGAAGCGGCTCCGGTCGGCCGAACGGGCGTATCAGCAACTCGGGAAGGTGAATCCGCTCGCCCTTGAGGAGTTCTCCGCGCTGGAGGAGCGGCACAAGTTCCTGTCCGAGCAGCTGGAGGACCTGAAGAAGACCCGGGCCGACCTGCTCCAGGTCGTCAAGGAGGTCGACGAGCGGGTCGAGCAGGTGTTCACCGAGGCGTACCGGGACACCGCGCGCGAGTTCGAGGGCGTCTTCTCGCGCCTCTTCCCGGGCGGTGAGGGGCGGCTGATCCTGACCGATCCCGACCACATGCTCACCACCGGGGTGGACGTCGAGGCCCGGCCGCCGGGCAAGAAGGTCAAGCGGCTCTCCCTGCTCTCCGGCGGCGAAAGGTCCCTGACGGCGGTGGCGTTGCTGGTCTCGATCTTCAAGGCGAGGCCCAGCCCGTTCTACGTCATGGACGAGGTCGAGGCGGCGCTGGACGACACCAATCTCCAGCGGCTGATCCGGATCATGGAGGAGCTCCAGGAGAGCTCGCAGCTGATCGTCATCACGCACCAGAAGCGGACGATGGAGGTCGCCGACGCGCTGTACGGCGTGTCGATGCAGGGCGACGGCGTCTCGAAGGTGATCAGCCAGCGTCTGCGCTGAGCGCGGGGGTACCCGAGTGGTGGCGGGGCCGAAGATGTGCGCCACTTGAGATCCACTTACCCATGTCCGATGCCGTGGCCCCGCCCCAGGGAGGACTTACGTGACCAGTACGTCGCCAGGATCCGGACCGGAGTCCGGAGCCCGTTCGGCCCACCCGGACCACCTCGGCCATGTCATCTTCATCACCGCCGCGGCCGCGATGGGCGGCTTCCTGTTCGGCTACGACAGCTCCGTGATCAACGGCGCCGTCGAGGCGATCCGCCACCGCTACGACATCGGCTCCGGCACGCTCGCCCAGGTCATCGCCATCGCGCTGATCGGCTGTGCGATCGGCGCCGCCACGGCCGGCCGGATCGCCGACCGGATCGGGCGCATCCGCTGCATGCAGATCGCCGCCGTCCTCTTCACCATCAGCGCCGTGGGCTCCGCGCTCCCGTTCGCGCTCTGGGACCTGGCGATGTGGCGCATCATCGGCGGCTTCGCGATCGGCATGGCCTCGGTGATCGGCCCGGCCTACATCGCCGAGGTCTCGCCGCCCGCCTACCGGGGCCGCCTCGGCTCCTTCCAGCAGGCCGCGATCGTCATCGGCATCGCCATCTCCCAGCTCGTCAACTACGGCATCCTGCAGATCGCCGACGGCGACCAGCGCGGCAAGATCGGCGGGCTGGAGGCCTGGCAGTGGATGCTCGGCGTGATGGTCGTGCCCGCGATCCTCTACGGGCTCCTCTCGTTCGCGATCCCCGAGTCGCCGCGCTTCCTGCTCTCCATCGGCAAGCGGGAGCGGGCCCGGAAGATCCTCGAAGAGGTCGAGGGCAAGAACGTCGACCTGGACGCGCGCGTCGACGAGATCGAGACCGCGATGCGCCGCGAGCACAAGTCGTCCTTCAGGGACCTGCTCGGCAGCCGCTTCGGCTTCCTGCCGATCGTCTGGGTCGGCATCGGCCTCTCGGTGTTCCAGCAGCTCGTCGGCATCAACGTCGCGTTCTACTACTCCGCGACGCTGTGGCAGTCCGTCGGCATCGACCCGACCGACTCCTTCTTCTGGTCGTTCACCACGTCGATCGTCAACATCATCGGTACCGTCATCGCGATGGTCCTGGTGGACCGCGTCGGACGCCGCCCGCTCGCCCTCGTCGGCTCCTGCGGCATGGCCGTCGCCCTCGCCTTCGAGGCGTGGGCCTTCTCCGCCGACCTGGTCGACGGCAAGCTCCCGACCGCCCAGGGCGCGGTGGCCCTCACCGCCGCCCACGTCTTCGTGCTCTTCTTCGCCCTGTCGTGGGGTGTGGTGGTCTGGGTCTTCCTCGGCGAGATGTTCCCCAACCGCATCCGCGCCGCCGCGCTCGGCGTCGCCGCGTCGGCCCAGTGGATCGCCAACTGGGCGATCACCGCCAGCTTCCCGAGCCTCGCGGACTGGAACCTCTCGGGCACGTACATCATCTACGCCTGCTTCGCCACGCTCTCGATCCCCTTCGTCATCAAGTTCGTGAAGGAGACCAAGGGCAAGGCGCTGGAGGAGATGGGCTAAGACGTCTCGTCAGGACCTTTCGTCAGGGCGGCCCGGGCGCGGCAGTACCGCGTACAGGCCGCCCGAGACGAGCGCCGTGACCGCCCAGCCCAGGCCGCTGCGGCCCGGCCAGGTCCCGGCGAGCGGACCGGTGAACCACTCCACGCCGGTGAACAGCAGCCCCACCACGAGCCCCGCGCCCCATGCGGCCACGGCGGGCCACGCGACGCCTCCCGTGTACCAGTACGCACCGCCCCTGCCGGTGTCCATGAGCGCCACCGGGTCGTAGCTCCGGCCGCGCAGCATGTCCGTGGCGAAGACCCCGATCCACGCCGAGAACGTCACCGCGAGCAGCCGCAGGAACGAGACGAAGGCGTCGATGAAGCTGCTCGCCACCATCATCAGGAGCGAGCCCAGGAACAGGCTGATCGCCGCGTTCACCCCGACGGCCCAGGCGCGCGGCACGGTGAAGCCGAGGGTCTGCGCGGTGAACCCGGCCGAGTACATCGACAGCGCGTTGATCAGCACCATGCCCGTGACCGCGACGACCAGATACGGGACGGAGAGCCAGGTCGGCAGCAGGACCCCGATGAACGAGACCGGATCACGGGTCAGCGCCAGCTCCGGCATCCGCACCGCCATCACCGCCCCCATCACCACCAGCGGCACCAGCACCACCACCGCCCCGCCCACCGTCGCCCCGACCATCGCCCGGCCCGAGGAGTCGCGCGGCAGATAGCGGGCGAAGTCCGGACCGGACGGCGCCCAGCTGATCCCCCCGGCCGTCAGCGTGCCGATGCCCGCGATCACCATCGACACCGCGCCGGGCGGCCGGTCGAGCACCGCGCGCCACGGCACCGTCACCGCCAGATGTGCCAGCACCAGGACGCTGAAGGCGCCGAAGAGGTACGCCGACCAGACGCAGCACACCCGCAGCGCCCGCAGCCCGAGCCCCGACAGCAGAAAGCCGGCCGCCACGAACGCGAGCAGCGTCGCCATGATCAGCGCGGGCGTGCTCCGGATCCCGAACAGCACCCGGCCCACGGTCAGCAGGGCGTACGCGCCGGTGACCGCGTTCATCGTCTCCCAGCCCCACCGCGCCACCCAGATCAGCGCCCCCGGCGCCAGATTGCCCCGTACGCCGAAGACCGCCCGCGACAGCGCCATGCCGGGGGCGCCGCCGCGCTTCCCGGCCAGCGAGACGAAGCCGACCAGGCCGAACGAGATCAGGGGCGCCACCACGGACGCCACCAGCACCTGCCAGAAGCTCAGCCCGTTCAGCACGACGAGCCCCGCGCCCACGGTGAGGAGCAGCACGGTCATATTGGCCGTGGCCCAGGTGGGGAAGAGGGCCCGGACCCGGCCGGTGCGCTCCTCGTCGGGCACGGGGTCCAGGCCACGGGTCTCCACGGCCAGGATCGTACCTTTCCGGCATACCGGGTGTAACGACCTCAAGGGCGCACGCGCTCGCGATCCTGCGCCGGACCGGTCCCTCCCTGGATTGCCGGCCCGGGTGACCGATACTGGGAGGGTTATGGAATTCGTCATCCTTGCTGTAGTCATCGCCCTGGTCGCGGTCGGCGTGATCAGCGGGCTCGTGGTCAGCAGCCGCAAGAAGAAGCAGCTGCCCCCGGCACCGTCGAGCACGCCGCCCCTCACACCTCCCGCTGAGCCCCGTGTCGGCGAGGAGGCCGAAGAGCCGCGCGAGGAATCGCGCCGCACCATCGAGGACGTCTCGGCCCCGCCGGCCGAGGCCGAGCCGGAGACCGTGGAGCCGGCAGCCCCCGCGCTCGACGTCCCCGAGCCCACCGCCGGCCGGCTGGTCCGGCTGCGCGCCCGCCTCGCCCGCTCGCAGAACACCCTCGGCAAGGGGCTCCTCGCGCTCCTGTCCCGGGACAATCTGGACGAGGACACCTGGGAGGAGATCGAGGACACCCTCCTCACCGCCGACGTCGGCGTCGCCCCCACCCAGGAGCTGGTCGAGCGCCTCCGCGAGCGCGTCCGGGTCCTCGGCACCCGCACCCCCGAGGAGCTGCGCGCCCTGCTTCGCGAGGAGCTGCTCACCCTGCTCGGCACCGACTTCGACCGCGCCGTGAAGACGGAGGGCGGTCTGGAGACCCCCGGCGTCGTGATGGTCGTCGGCGTCAACGGCACCGGCAAGACCACCACCACCGGCAAGCTGGCCCGGGTGCTCGTCGCCGACGGCCGCAGCGTGGTGCTCGGCGCGGCCGACACCTTCCGCGCCGCCGCCGCCGACCAGCTCCAGACCTGGGGCGAGCGCGTCGGCGCCCGCACCGTGCGCGGTCCGGAGGGCGGCGACCCGGCCTCCATCGCCTACGACGCGGTCAAGGAGGGCATCGCCGAGGGCGCCGACGTGGTGCTCATCGACACCGCGGGCCGGCTGCACACCAAGACCGGGCTCATGGACGAGCTGGGCAAGGTCAAGCGGGTCGTCGAGAAGCACGGCCCGCTGGACGAGGTGCTCCTCGTCCTGGACGCCACCACCGGGCAGAACGGCCTGGTGCAGGCGCGGGTCTTCGCCGAGGTGGTCGACATCACCGGCATCGTCCTCACCAAGCTGGACGGCACCGCCAAGGGCGGCATCGTCATCGCCGTCCAGCGCGAGCTGGGCGTCCCGGTCAAGCTCGTCGGACTCGGCGAGGGCCCGGACGACCTGGCCCCGTTCGAGCCCGAGGCGTTCGTGGACGCGCTGATCGGGGACTGAGCCCCACTCGACAGCTCCGAAGCCCGGCCGTGCGCACGCGCGGCCGGGCTTCTCGCTGTCCGGACGGCGGTACGCGGCTCAGCCGCAGGGCGCCGCCCACCGGTGGCAGAGGTACGCCAGCGTCCCCAGCAGCAGCCGGGCCTCCGGCGGCGCCGCGCTGTCGGGCCCGGGCGCCCGCAGCCAGCGGACCGGACCGAGCCCGCCCCGGTCCGAGGGCGGCGCGGTGATGTGGCCGCCCGGCCCGAGTGCCCGCAGATCGAGCCCCGCGTCGTCCCAGCCCATCCGGTACAGCAGCCGGGGGAGCTCGTCGGCGGCGCCCGGCGCCACGAAGAACTGCGCCCGGCCCTGCGGGGTCACCGAGACCGGGCCCAGCGGCAGCCCCATCCGCTCCATCCGCACCAGGGCCCGGCGCCCGGCCCCCTCCGCCACGTCGAGCACGTCGAAGCTCCGGCCCACGGGGAGCATCATCGAGGCGCCGGGCACCTCGGCCCAGGCGCGCGCCGCCGCGTCGAGCGTCGCCCCGGCGGGCACCTCACGGGCGAACTCCAGCGGATGCGCGCCCGGGGCGGCGCAGCCGGGGTCCCCGCAGGAGCAGGCGCCGCCCGCCGCGCGGGCCCCGGGCACCACGGCCCAGCCCCACAGCCCGGTGTACTCGGCCACCTCCGTACCGCCGGTGGCGGCGGCACGGGCGCGACGCCGTGCGCCGGTGCGCATCTCGCGGATTCCGATCGTGAAGCCCATGCCCCCTCCAACGGGTCCGGTTCGCCGGTGGTTACGAAGAGGAGCGTGCAACCGCCCGCGCGCCCCCGGGCGCTTCCTCGCGCCCGTGCGAATCGTCCTGTCAAGTGAATCGCGGCCCATGGGGGTGGCGTTCAATCGAAGGGGTGGCGAATGGTGGCGATTACGCAAAGGGCCTCGCCGGGCCCGTGATCGTAGGATTACCGTCGGTACACGAACCATGGAAGTATGTGCGCCCGTGGGTATGCCGCAGGCAACCCGGTTTTCTGTTCGATCGGGCCCAACGCCCGTGCGGGCGGCATGAGTTCGGGGCATTCTGATAGTGCTTCGCGCGACACGTATTCGGCGGGATGGGGGCTTATCCGTGAGTGGCAGCGGCGCAGGCGAGACGAACGCCGGCAAGCGCCCGAACGGGCAATTGGGATCATGGTTCGTGCGCAGCGGCTGGTCGAAGGGCGAGCTGGCACGGCAGGTGAACCGCCGGGCGCGCCAGATGGGCGCCCACCACATCAGCACCGACACCTCCCGGGTGCGGCGCTGGCTGGACGGCGAGCAGCCGCGCGAGCCCATCCCGCGCATCCTGTCCGAGCTGTTCTCCGAGCGCTTCGGCAGCGTCGTCGCCGTCGAGGACCTGGGGCTGCGCACCCCGCACCAGGCACCCTCCGTGGCCGGGGTGGACCTGCCGTGGGCGGGCCCGCAGACCGTCGCCCTGCTCAGCGAGTTCTCCCGGAGCGACCTGATGCTCGCCCGCCGGGGCTTCCTCGGCAGCTCGCTCGCCCTCGCCGCGGGCCCCGCGCTCATCGAGCCCATGCAGCGCTGGCTGGTACCGGTCGCGGCCACCCCCGCCGCCGAACCGGAACCCGCCGCCGCCCGCCGCCCGTCGCGGCTCTCCGGCCCCGAGCTGGACCTGCTGGAGTCGACCACCGCGATGTTCCGCCAGTGGGACGCGCAGTGCGGCGGCGGGCTGCGCCGCAAGGCCGTCGTCGGCCAGCTCCACGAGGTCACCGACCTGCTCCAGGAGCCCCAGCCCGCCGCCACCTCCCAGCGCCTGTTCCGCTGCGCCGCCGAACTGGCCGAGCTGGCGGGCTGGATGAGCTACGACGTCGGCCTCCAGCCCACCGCCCAGAAGTACTTCGTGCTCGCCCTGCACGCGGCCAAGGAGGCCGGCGACAAGCCGCTCGGCTCGTACGTCCTGTCCAGCATGAGCCGGCAGATGATCCACCTCGGCCGCCCCGACGACGCCCTGGAGCTGATCCACCTCGCCCAGTACGGCAGCCGCGACTGCGCCACCCCGCGCACGCAGGCCATGCTCTACGCGATGGAGGCCCGCGCCTACGCGAACATGGGCCAGCCCAGCAAGTGCAAGCGGGCGGTCCGCATGGCCGAGGACACCTTCCTCGACGCCGGCATCGACGGCGAGCCCGAGCCCGACTGGATCCGCTTCTTCTCCGAGGCCGAGCTGAACGGCGAGAACTCGCACTCGTACCGGGACCTCGCCTACGTGGCCGGCCGCAGCCCCACGTACGCCTCGCTCGCCGAGCCCGTCATGCAGAGGGCGGTCCAGCTCTTCGGCGAGGAGGACGAGCACCAGCGTTCCTACGCGCTCAATCTGATCGGCCTCGCCACCGTGCACCTCCTCAAGGGCGAGCCCGAGGCGTCCACCGTGCCGGCCGAGCAGGCGCTGCGCGTGGCCAAAAAGGTGCGCTCCGAGCGGGTCAACACCCGGCTCCGCAAGACCGTCGACACCGCCGCCAGGGACTTCGGGGACGTGCCCGAGGTCGCCCGGCTCACCGAACTCCTCATCGAACAACTGCCCGAGACCGTGGAAACCGTCTAGCGACGGGCCACCGGGCCCTCAGTCCCCGGCCACGACGATCACCCAGCACAGACCGACTTCGGCTCCCCCCATTGCCAGGTCACCGGGTGATCGCCGTGGCCGGTTCGTGTGGTCGTTCCCCTGCCGGAGCGTCGTAACCGCACCGTATGCGGCCCGGGCCGCAGAGTGGGCGGGAGCGTGGACAGGGCACGCGCGGTTCATGGGGACGTAACACGTCGCTCCCCTTCGTCACTGCGGCGAAACATCAAGGCGCACCGGCCGAAACGGCACTGGGCGAACCTCATGGCTCATAACCGGCCCGCACCCTTCCCCAGTGGTTCCGCAGTGGTTGTGCCCCCACCGCCCGCACGCGGCCGCACCGACGACGAGGAGACGCCGATGCCCCCAGGCATCACGACGCTTGCCGCAGACACCCCGACGCTGTCTGCAGCCAACACCGGCTTCATGCTCATCTGCTCGGCCCTGGTGATGCTCATGACCCCGGCCCTCGCCTTCTTCTACGGAGGCATGGTCCGCGTCAAGAGCACCCTCAACATGCTGATGATGAGCTTCATCAGCCTCGGGATCGTCACGATCCTGTGGGTGCTCTACGGATTCAGCCTCGCCTTCGGCACCGACGCCGGCTCCGTCATCGGCTGGAGCCAGGACTTCGTCGGCCTCAGCGGGATCGGCGTCACGGAACTCTGGGACGGCTACACCATCCCGGTCTACGTCTTCGCCGTCTTCCAGCTGATGTTCGCCATCCTCACGCCCGCCCTGATAAGCGGTGCCCTCGCCGACCGGGTCAAGTTCACCTCCTGGGCCCTGTTCATCACGCTGTGGGTCACCGTCGTCTACTTCCCGGTCGCGCACTGGGTCTGGGGCGCCGGCGGGTGGCTGTACGAGCTGGGCGTCATCGACTTCGCCGGCGGTACGGCCGTCCACATCAACGCGGGTGCCGCGGCCCTCGGCGTGATCCTGGTGATCGGCAAGCGCGTCGGCTTCAAGAAGGACCCGATGCGGCCGCACAGCCTGCCGCTCGTCATGCTCGGCGCCGGTCTCCTCTGGTTCGGCTGGTTCGGCTTCAACGCCGGCTCCTGGCTCGGCAACGACGACGGCGTGGGCGCGGTCATGTTCGTCAACACGCAGGTCGCCACCGGTGCGGCGATGCTCGCCTGGCTCGTGTACGAGAAGATCCGCCACGGCGCCTTCACCACCCTGGGCGCCGCCTCCGGCGCGGTCGCCGGACTCGTCGCCATCACCCCGTCCGGCGGCGCGGTCAGCCCGCTCGGTGCCATCGCGGTCGGCGCCATCGCCGGTGTGCTGTGCGCCATGGCCGTCGGCCTCAAGTACAAGTTCGGCTACGACGACTCCCTGGACGTCGTCGGCGTCCACCTCGTCGGCGGCATCATCGGCTCCCTGCTCGTCGGCTTCTTCGCCACCGGCGGCGTCCAGTCCGACGCCAAGGGCCTCTTCTACGGCGGCGGGCTCGACCAGCTCGGCAAGCAGGCCGTCGGGGTCTTCGCGGTCCTCGCGTACTCTCTCGTCGTCTCCGCGATCCTCGCCTTCCTGGTCGACAAGATCCTCGGGATGCGCGTGGACGAGGACGACGAGGTCTCCGGCATCGACCAGGTCGAACACGCCGAGACCGCGTACGACTTCAGCGGCGCCGGCGGCGGCGCGGCCTCCCGTACCGCCGCCCCCGCCCCCGGCCCGGCCGCCCCGACGAACAAGAAGGTGGACGCATGAAGCTCATCACCGCAGTCGTGAAGCCCCACCGCCTCGACGAGATCAAGGAAGCCCTCCAGGCGTTCGGCGTCCAGGGCCTCACCGTCACCGAGGCCAGCGGCTACGGACGGCAGCGCGGCCACACCGAGGTCTACCGGGGCGCCGAGTACACCGTCGACCTCGTCCCCAAGATCCGCATCGAGGTCCTGGTCGAGGACGAGGACGCCGAACAGCTCCTCGACGTCGTCGTCAAGGCCGCCCGAACCGGCAAGATCGGTGACGGCAAGGTCTGGACGGTCCCCGTCGAGACGGCCGTCAGGGTCCGTACGGGCGAACGCGGCCCGGACGCCCTCTGACCGGCCCCCGCCGACTGTTTCGCACGGTTCCGCACACGGAAAGGGCAGCTGGGTGACGAGCATCGAAGCGACCACCGAATCCGAGGACTCGCGCCCCAGCGGCTATGCGGCGGCCCGGCTGCGCCTTCTCCAGGAGAAGGAGCGGCCCGGGCCGCCGCGCCGTGCGGCCCTCGCCGCCCTCACCGACGACTGGCTCACCGCCCTGTTCACCGGCGCCGCCCAGCACGCCGGGGTCCGGGGCGCCGCCCTCGTCGCCGTCGGCGGCTACGGCCGCGGCGAACTCTCCCCGCGCAGCGACCTCGACCTCCTCCTCCTGCACGACGGCACCGCCGACCCCGCGGCCGTCGCCGCCCTCGCCGACCGGATCTGGTACCCCGTCTGGGACCTGGGCCTCGCCCTCGACCACTCCGTACGCACCCCCGCCGAGGCCCGGAAGACCGCGGGCGAGGACCTCAAGGTCCAGCTCGGACTGCTCGACGCCCGCCCCGTCGCCGGCGATCTCGGCCTCGTCGCGTCCCTGCGCACCGCGATCCTCGCCGACTGGCGCAACCAGGCCCCCAAACGCCTCCCGGACCTCCGCGACCTCTGCCGCGAACGCGCCGAACGCCACGGCGAACTCCGGTTCCTCCTCGAACCCGACCTCAAGGAGGCCCGGGGCGGCCTGCGCGACGTCACCGCCCTGCGCGCCGTCGCCGCCTCCTGGGTCGCCGACGCCCCCCGCGAAGGACTCGCCGAGGCCCGCCGCGTCCTCCTCGACGCCCGCGACGCCCTCCACCTCACCACCGGCCGCGCCACCGACCGCCTCGCCCTCCAGGAACAGGACCAGGTCGCCCAGGCCCTCGGCCTCCTCGACGCCGACGCCCTGCTCCGCCAGGTCTACGAGGCCGCCCGCACCGTCTCGTACGCCACCGACGTCACCTGGCGCGAGGTCGGCCGGGTCCTGCGCGCCCGCTCCGCCCGGCCCCGGCTGCGCGCCCTGCTCGGCGGCGGCCGGGCCCCCGCCCCGGACCGGACCCCGCTCGCCGACGGCGTCGTGGAGGCCGACGGCGAGGCCGTCCTCGCGCGCACCGCCCGGCCCGAACGGGACCCCGTGCTCGTCCTGCGCGCCGCCGCCGCGGCCGCCCAGTCCGGGCTGCCGCTCTCCCGCCACGTCGTACGCCACCTCGCCACCACCGCCCAGCCGCTCCCGGTGCCCTGGCCGGCCGAGGCCCGCGAGGAACTCGTCACCCTGCTCGGCGCCGGCGAGGCCACGATCCCCGTCTGGGAGGCACTGGAGGCCGAAGGGCTGATCACCCGACTGCTGCCTGACTGGGAACGCGTCCACTGCCGCCCCCAGCGCAACCCCGTCCACACCTGGACCGTCGACCGCCACCTGGTCGAGACGGCCGTCCGCGCCGCCTCGCTCACCCGCCGCGTCGGCCGCCCCGACCTCCTCCTCGTCGCCGCCCTGCTGCACGACATCGGCAAGGGCTGGCCCGGCGACCACTCCGTGGCCGGCGAGGTCATCGCCCGCGACATGGCCGCCCGCATCGGCTTCGACCAGCACGACGTGGGCGTCGTCGCCGTCCTCGTACGCCACCACCTGCTGCTCATCGAGACCGCCACCCGGCGCGACCTGGACGACCCGGCCACCGTCCGCGCCGTCGCCGACGCCGTCGGCAGCGCCGCGACCCTGGAGCTGCTGCACGCCCTCACCGAGGCCGACGCGCTGGCCACCGGGCCCGCCGCCTGGTCCGCCTGGCGCGCCTCCCTCGTCACCGAACTCGTCAGGCGCGTCGCCCAGGTCCTGGCCGGAGAGGCCCCCGAGGAGCCCGAGCCCGCCGCCCCGAGCGCCGAGCAGGAACGCCTCGCGATCGAGGCGCTGCGCACCGGCACCCCCGTCCTCGCCCTGCACACCCGGCCCGAGACCCCGCACGAGGAGGACGGCCCGGAACCGGTCGGCGTCGAACTCCTCATCGCGCTGCGCGACCGGCCCGGTGTGCTGCCCGCCGCCGCCGGGGTCCTCGCCCTGCACCGCCTCACCGTCCGCGCCGCCGACCTGCGCGCCGTGGAGCTGCCCACGGAGCTGGGGGACTCCGCGGACCTGCTGCTGCTCAGCTGGCGCGTCGCCGCCGAGTACGGCTCGCTGCCCTCGGCGGACCGGCTGCGCGCCGACCTCGTACGCGCCCTGGACGGCACCCTGGACATCCCCGCCCGCCTCGCCGAGCGGGAGGCGGCCTACCCCCGGCGGCGCGGTGTGAAGGCGCCGCCGCCCCGGGTGACGGTGGCCCCGGCGGGCTCCCGGCTCGCCACGGTGATCGAGGTGCGCGCACAGGACGCCCCGGGCCTGCTGCACCGCATCGGGCACGCGCTGGAGCGGAGCGCGGTACGGGTGCGGAGCGCGCACGTGTCGACGCTGGGCGCGAACGCGGTGGACGCCTTCTACGTCACGGACACCGACGGGGAGCCGCTGCCGGCGGCCCGGGCGGCGGAGCTGGCCCAGGAGGTCGAGAAGGCGCTCGGCTGAGGCCGGAACCGGCCGAGGTCTTGGCGTTCTCCGGCGTCCGGATACCCTGGGAACCTACTGACCCGACCCGCCCCCGACCCTGAGGACCGACGAGCGCCGTGTTCGATACTCTCTCCGACCGCCTTGCCGCGACTTTCAAGAACCTCCGGGGCAAGGGCCGCTTGTCCGAGGCGGACATCGACGCCACGGCTCGCGAGATCCGTATCGCCCTGCTCGAAGCCGACGTGGCGCTGCCCGTCGTCCGGTCCTTCATCGCCAACGTCAAGGAGCGGGCGCGCGGCGTAGAGGTCTCCCAGGCCCTCAACCCCGCCCAGCAGGTCGTCAAGATCGTCAACGAGGAGCTCATCTCCATCCTCGGCGGCGAGACCCGGCGGCTGCGGTTCGCCAAGAACCCGCCCACCGTGATCATGCTCGCCGGTCTCCAGGGCGCCGGTAAGACGACCCTCGCCGGAAAGCTCGGCCTCTGGCTCAAGGGCCAGGGCCACTCCCCGCTGCTCGTCGCCTGCGACCTCCAGCGCCCCAACGCCGTCAACCAGCTGAGCGTCGTCGCCGACCGCGCCGGTGTCGCGGTGTACGCCCCCGAGCCGGGCAACGGCGTCGGCGACCCGGTCCAGGTCGCCAAGGACTCCATCGAGCACGCCCGGACCAAGCAGTACGACGTCGTGATCGTGGACACCGCCGGCCGCCTCGGCATCGACCAGGAACTGATGCGGCAGGCCGCGGACATCCGCGACGCCGTCAGCCCGGACGAGATCCTGTTCGTGGTCGACGCGATGATCGGTCAGGACGCGGTCAACACCGCCGAGGCCTTCCGCGACGGCGTCGGCTTCGACGGCGTGGTGCTCTCCAAGCTCGACGGCGACGCCCGCGGTGGTGCCGCCCTGTCGATCGCCCACGTCACGGGCAAGCAGATCATGTTCGCGTCGAACGGCGAAAAGCTGGACGAGTTCGACGCGTTCCACCCCGACCGCATGGCGTCCCGGATCCTCGACATGGGTGACCTGCTCACCCTGATCGAGCAGGCGGAGAAGACCTTCAGCCAGGAAGAGGCCGCCAAAATGGCCTCCAAGCTGGCGTCCAGCAAGGGCAAGGACTTCACGTTCGACGACTTCCTGGCCCAGATGGAGCAGGTCAGGAAGATGGGCTCCATCTCCAAGCTGCTCGGCATGCTGCCCGGCATGGGTCAGATCAAGGACCAGATCAACAACATCGACGAGCGCGACATCGACCGCATGGCCGCGATCATCAAGTCGATGACCCCGAAGGAGCGCGCCGAGCCGACGATCATCAACGGCTCCCGCCGGGCCCGTATCGCCAAGGGCTCCGGTTCCGACGTCTCCGCCGTCAAGGGCCTGGTCGAGCGGTTCTTCGAGGCCCGCAAGATGATGTCGAAGATGGCGCAGGGCGGCGGCATGCCGGGGATGCCCGGGATGCCGGGCATGGGCGGCGGCCCGGGCCGGCAGAAGAAGCAGGTCAAGCAGGCCAAGGGCAAGCGCAAGAGCGGCAACCCGATGAAGCGCAAGGCCGAGGAGCAGGCCGCGGCCGCCCGCCGCGAGGCCGCGCAGAACGGCGTCCCCGGTCTCCCGGCCGGCGAGGACGCCCAGAACTTCGAGCTGCCGGACGAGTTCAAGAAGTTCATGGGCTGACGGCCCACGTCATGCCGGAGGGGCGCTCACCGCGTGTGGTGGGCGCCCCTCCGGCGTACGTTCACGTCGTGCAGACCAGGTACCGGAACACGTTGGACATCCACACCGTGCCGTCCGGCCGCCGGTGCGGGTGCAGCGCCTCGGCGAGCTCCTTCTCCACCTGCCACCGGTCCGTCGCCCGGACCGCCGCCTCGAACAGCCGGGTCGACAGCAGGCCGCGTACCGCGCTGTCCATGTCCGCGTAACCGAACGGGCAGGCCACCCGGCCGGAGCCGTCCGGCTTCAGCCCGGCCCTGAAGGCCACGTCCTCCAGATCGTCCCGGCGCGGCCCGCGCCAGCCGCCGCCCGGTCCGCGCCCGTCGTCGGCGAGCCGCCCGGCCACCCGGAGCACCGCCTCCGTGGCGCACCGCTCCGGCGGGCCCCAGCCGGTCAGGACGACCGTGGCGCGCCGGTCCGCCGACGGCACAGCGGTCTCCAGCGCCCGCACGAGATCCTCGCCGTCGCCCGCCTCGCAGCCGATCGGGGTGAACGCGGTGATCAGGTGGTGCGGCCCGCCGTCCGCCGCCTCGGCGACGCTGTCCGTGAGCAGCGGGGCGGTGGCCGGTGCGCCGCGGTCCTCCGCGGGCAGCAGCCGGGCCCGGGCGAGGGCGAGGCGGTCCGGGTCGGTGTCCACGCCGGTGACCGCGGCGCCCCGGCCCACGGCCATCAGCAGCGCCAGACCGGAGCCGCAGCCGAGCGAGAGCATCCGCGTGGCGGGCCCCACCTCCAGCCGCGCGTACACCGCTTCGTACAGCGGTGCCAGCATCCGTTCCTGGATCTCCGCCCAGTCGCGGGCGCGGGAGGCGCCGTCCGCGAGGGCGGACGACTCCGTGTGCCGGTGGTGCCGAACGAGCGTTGGTGTCATGGAATGCGCCCCAATCCGCCGAGGTTGCCGGTTCTGCCGATCGGTCGTGCCCGAGTGGACGGCTGTCCCGTCCAGGTGACGCGCGCTCCCCCGTATGCAAGAGAACTGCGCATCCGCCGCCGCGTCCAGAGGTCTGCGGGGCGTGGTTGTCCGCACTGCCGTCCGGCGCACGACGGCACCGGCGCACCCGGACGGCGGGGACGCCCCGGGGGGTCCGTCCCGTCCTCTGCCGGTCCCAGTCTCACCCGACACGCCGGTGGGGGCACGTCGAGCACGTCAGAGCGGTGCGGGTACCCTCGCCCCTGCCGTCCGCCCCCGGAGGGGGCGCGTACCGCGTCTACGCGCGCAGGCGTACGCGCCGCTACGTACCGTCTTGGTGCGAGCTGTGAGGCTTCTCCGCAGATCAGCGCACCCGCCCTCGTCGCGACGCATGAAGGTCAACCGACTGGTACGTGCAAAATATTTGGGATGGCCCGGAATCGGAACACCGAGGGCCCCGCGCTCGTTGGTCACGACGTGAGCACGACACCACCTGTACTTGCCGCAGAGCTGGCGCAGGCGTGGGCCGACATTCAGCGGTACCACCCCGAGCTGCCCGATCTCGCCGCACCCGAGTCCCTGATCGGAGAGTCCTCGTCCGCCTGTGGCGCCGAACTCTCCTTCGAGCGACTGCTCCACGAGGCAGTCCACGGCATCGCCGCCGCCAGAGGTGTCCGCGACACCTCGCGCGCCGGCCGCTATCACAACCGACGATTCCTGGCGATCGCCGAGGAGCTGGGCCTCGACCATGCCGAGGAGCCCCACCCCAGCAGCGGCTTCTCGCTGGTCACGCTCAACCCCGAGGCCAAGCGCCGCTACCGGCCGACGACGGAACGGCTGCAGCGTGCCCTCAAGGCGCACACCGTGGCCACCGCCGCCGACACCAAGCGCTCCTTCCGGGGCCCGGCCGCCCGGCACGGCTCCTCCGGAGGGGGCGTGCGGGTCAAGGCCGTCTGCGACTGCGGCCGCAATGTGCGCGTGGTCCCCTCGGTCCTCGCCCAGGCGCCGATCGTCTGCGGCGGCTGCGGAAAGCCGTTCCGGATCCCGGAGACCGCGGTCGCGGTGGGGTGAGCCGATGGGGTGTGGCACAATGGCTAGCTGTACTCGACAGTCGCACAGGACCCCTCTCTCCTCCGGCTGACGCGTCCATCGGGCACCCGAGTACCGCAACCCCACGTGGCATCTTCGTTGTGCCCAACCACGTCATAGACCAGGAGACACCACTTCCGTGGCAGTCAAGATCAAGCTGAAGCGTCTGGGCAAGATCCGTTCGCCTCACTACCGCATCGTCGTCGCCGACTCCCGTACCCGCCGTGACGGCCGGGCCATCGAGGAGATCGGCCTGTACCACCCGGTGCAGAACCCGTCGCGCATCGAGGTCAACTCGGAGCGTGCGCAGTACTGGCTGTCCGTCGGCGCTCAGCCGACCGAGCCGGTTCTCGCGATCCTGAAGCTCACCGGTGACTGGCAGGCGCACAAGGGCCTCCCGGCCCCCGCGCCGCTGCTGCAGCCGGAGCCCAAGGCCGACAAGCGCGCCCTGTTCGAGGCCCTCTCCAGCGATGGTGAGGAGTCGAAGGGCGAGGCCATCACGCCGAAGGCGAAGAAGGCCGACAAGAAGGCGGACGAGGCTGCTGCCGACTCCGCCGAGTCGACCGAGGCCTGAGCATGCTCGAGGAGGCTCTCGAGCACCTCGTGAAAGGCATCGTCGACAACCCCGATGATGTGCAGGTCGCCTCGCGCAACCTGCGCCGTGGCCGTGTGCTGGAGGTCCGGGTCCACCCCGACGACCTCGGCAAGGTGATCGGCCGCAACGGCCGCACCGCACGCGCGCTACGTACCGTCGTGGGCGCCATCGGCGGCCGTGGCATCCGCGTCGACCTCGTCGACGTGGACCAGGTTCGCTGACAGAAGTTGAACACCGGCACGGGCCGGGGAGGGCCAAGCGCCCGCCCCGGCCCGTCGTCGTACGACAGGAGAGACATAAGGTGCAGTTGGTAGTCGCGCGGATCGGTCGCGCCCACGGCATCAAGGGCGAGGTCACCGTCGAGGTGCGCACGGACGAGCCGGAGCTGCGGCTCGCGCCCGGCGCCGTCCTGGCCACCGACCCCGCCACGACGGGCCCGCTGACGATCGAGACCGGCCGGGTGCACAGCGGCCGGCTGCTGCTGCGCTTCGAGGGCGTGAAGGACCGTACGGGCGCCGAGGCGCTGCGCAACACCCTGCTGATCGCCGACGTGGACCCGGCGGAGCTCCCGGAGGACCCCGAGGAGTTCTACGACCACCAGCTGATGGACCTGGACGTGGTCCTCGCCGACGGCACCGAGATCGGGCGGATCACCGAGATCACGCATCTGCCCTCGCAGGACCTCTTCATCGTGGAGCGGCCGGACGGCAGCGAGGTGATGATCCCGTTCGTGGAGGAGATCGTCACCGAGATCGATCTGGAGGAGCAGCGCGCGGTGATCAGCCCGCCGCCCGGCCTGATCGACCCGAGCGAGGCGGTCGTGGCGTCCGCGCGTGAAGCGGAGGCCGAGGCCGATTCCGGTTCCGAGTCCGGGGACGCCGCGCCGAAGGCCGAGGACGCCTGATGCGGCTCGACGTCGTCACGATCTTCCCCGAGTACCTGGAACCGCTGAACGTCTCCCTGGTCGGCAAGGCCCGCGCGGCCGGCCGCCTCGACGTCCAGGTGCACGACCTGCGCGACTGGACGTACGACCGGCACAACACCGTGGACGACACCCCGTACGGCGGCGGCCCCGGCATGGTCATGAAGACCGAGCCGTGGGGCGAGGCGCTGGACGAGGCCCTGGCGGACGGTTACGAGGCCGGTGCGCACTCCCCGGTCCTCGTGGTGCCCACGCCGAGCGGCCGGCCGTTCACGCAGGAGCTCGCCGTCGAGCTGTCCGAGCGGCCCTGGCTGATCTTCACCCCGGCCCGCTACGAGGGCATCGACCGGCGGGTCACCGAGGAGTACGCCACCCGGATGCGGGTGGTCGAGGTCTCCATCGGCGATTACGTGCTGGCGGGCGGGGAAGCCGCGGTGCTGGTGATCACCGAGGCGGTGGCCCGGCTGCTGCCCGGCGTCCTCGGCAACGCGGCCTCCCACCAGGACGACTCCTTCGCCCCCGGCGCGATGGCCAATCTGCTGGAGGGCCCGGTCTACACCAAGCCGCCCGAGTGGCGCGGCCGGACCATCCCGGATGTGCTGCTCAGCGGCCACCACGGGCGGATCGCCCGCTGGCGGAGGGACGAGGCGCTGCGTCGTACGGCCGCCCACCGGCCCGATCTGATCGAGCGGTGCGAGGCGTCCGGCTTCGACAAGAAGGACCGGGAGATGCTGTCGATCCTCGGCTGGTCCCCGGAGCCGGGTGGCCGATTTTGGCGCAGGCCCGAGGCCGTGGAAGAATAGGCCGCTGCCGTCCGTCCGGCGTGCGCCCCTGCCACAGGGGGACACGACGCCCGCTCCGACGAGACCGGCCCCTGACATTCATCACTCTCCCGTCGATGACCTGTGGCATCGGCGAAGAAAGCAGACAACATGGCTTCCCTGCTCGACGACGTCAATGCCGCGTCGCTGCGTACCGACATCCCGGCCTTCCGCCCGGGTGACACGGTCAACGTTCACGTCCGCGTGATCGAGGGCAACCGCTCCCGTGTCCAGCAGTTCAAGGGCGTCGTCATCCGCCGCCAGGGCGCGGGCGTCAGCGAGACCTTCACGGTCCGCAAGGTCTCCTTCAGCGTCGGCGTCGAGCGCACCTTCCCGGTGCACAGCCCGATCTTCGAGAAGATCGAGCTCGTGACCCGCGGTGACGTCCGTCGCGCCAAGCTGTACTTCCTCCGTGAGCTCCGCGGCAAGGCCGCGAAGATCAAGGAGAAGCGCGACCGCTGAGCTGACTGCCTGGTCCACAGGGTGTCCGGTTAAGCTCTGGCCCCGATGGACACGCAAGCAGAACTCCAGGAGCGCGATCTCTCCTCCGCACCCGATACGGGTCCGGGGGAGGGGTCGCGCTCTTCGCGTGTCCGGGGCCGGCTGACCGGCCCGCTGTCGTGGCGGCTGTCCTGGCGGGGCACGCTCGGGGTCGGCGCCGTCTGCGCGGTGTTCGTCCTCCTCTTCAGCACCTTCGTGGTGCAGCCCTTCCTGATCCCCAGCGGTTCGATGGAGCGGACGCTCCAGGTGGGCGACCGGGTGCTCGTCAACAAGCTGGCGTACCGCTTCGGCGGGGAGCCCCGCCGCGGTGACGTGGTGGTGTTCGACGGCACCGGCTCGTTCGTACGCGAGGGGGCGGAGCAGAACCCCGTCACCGCGTTGCTGCACGGGGCCGCGGCGTCCCTCGGGCTCGCCGAGCCCGCCGAGACCGACTTCGTGAAGCGGGTGGTGGGCGTGGGGGGCGACCGGGTGGTCTGCTGCGACGCGCGGGGCCGGATCGAGGTGAACGGCCGACCGTTGGACGAGGACTACCTCTTCCCCGGGGACGCGCCCTCGAAGGTGCCCTTCGACATCGTGGTGCCGGAGGGCACGCTGTGGATGATGGGCGACCACCGCTCCCGTTCCCGGGACTCCCGCGACCATCTGGGGGAGCCGGGCGGCGGCGTGGTGCCGGTGGAGCGGGTGATCGGGCGGGTCGACTGGTTCGGCTGGCCGCTCGGCCGGGTGGGCTCGCTGCCGGGGACCGACGCGTTCGACTCCGTACCGGCGCCCGGCCCGTCCCATGGGTAGCCACGGGCGCCACGGTGCCCCGGCGGCGACGGACGGAGGCGCGCGCTCCCTGCCCACCCGGGCCGAGCGGCGCAAGCTGGCCCGCAAGGTGAAGCGGAAGCGGCGCGGATCGGCGGTACGGGAGATCCCGCTGCTGATCACGGTGGCGCTCCTGATAGCGCTCGTCCTCAAGACCTTCCTCGTACAGGCGTTCGTGATCCCGTCCGGGTCGATGGAGCAGACCATCCGGATCGGCGACCGGGTGCTGGTGGACAAGCTGACGCCCTGGTTCGGCTCGAAGCCGCAGCGCGGCGACGTCGTCGTGTTCCGCAACCCCTCGGACTGGCCGCCGCCCAACCCGGCGAGTTCCGGGGCCGGGGAGTCGCCCGTCGTCGTCAAGCAGGTGAAGCAGGCGCTCACCTTCGTCGGGCTGCTGCCGTCGGACGACGAGCAGGACCTGATCAAGCGGGTCGTGGCGGTCGGCGGCGACACCGTGAAGTGCTGCGCGTCGGACGGGAGGCTCCTCGTCAACGGTGTGGCGGTCACGGAACCGTACGTCTATCCCGGCGATTCACCCTCCACCATCAAATTCGAGGTAAAGGTTCCGGAGGGCCGCCTCTTCGTCATGGGGGACCACCGCTCCAATTCCGCCGATTCGCGCTTCCACATGGACAAGACGGCGAACGGCACGATCTCCGAGGACGCGGTCGTGGGGCGGGCCAAATGGATCGTCTGGCCCTTCGGGCACTGGACCGGCCTGGAGGAGCGCTCGGCGTTCGCCTCGGTCCCGGACGCGCGCGCCGGTACGGGGGCCGCCTCGGGGCCGTCGAATAGTGTGTCCAGTGATCCAGGCGGATTGATCCGGCTCCCGACCCCTGCGGAACTCCCGCTCGTTATGGGAGTGGTGGGCCTGCGTCGGCTAGGACGCGGGCGGTGGCACGGAGTAAGGAGTGGATGTGGGGGATTTGGCGGTCGGCGCACGATCCGGACACGACGAACCCGAGGACCGGCCGGGCCGTTCGGCGCATTCCGATCCCGCCGGTGCGGCGGAGGACGGGACGACGGTGAGCGGAACGGACAGTGACGGCGGCGCGTCCGGGGGCAGCACGGCCCGGAAGAAGAACCCCCGCCCGTTCTGGAAGGAGCTGCCGCTCCTCATCGGCGTCGCGCTGGTCCTGGCGCTGCTGATCAAGACGTTTCTGGTGCAGGCGTTCTCGATTCCCTCGGACTCGATGCAGAACACGTTGCAGCGGGGCGACCGGGTCCTGGTGGACAAGCTGACGCCGTGGTTCGGTTCGGAGCCGGAGCGCGGCGAGGTCGTCGTCTTCCACGACCCGGGCGGCTGGCTGGAGGACAGCCAGGCCCCCGAGCCGAACGCGGTGCAGAAGTTCCTGAGCTTCATCGGCCTGATGCCGTCGGCCGAGGAGAAGGACCTGATCAAGCGGGTCATCGCGATCGGCGGTGACACCGTGGAGTGCAAGAAGGGCGGCCCGGTCCAGGTCAACGGCAAGGCGCTGGACGACAAGTCCTTCATCTTCGAGGGCAACAGCGCCTGCGACGACGAGCCGTTCGGGCCGATCAAGGTGCCCAAGGGCCGGATCTGGGTCATGGGCGACCACCGGCAGAACTCCCTGGACTCGCGCTACCACCAGAACCTGCCGGGCAACGGCACCGTCTCCAACGACGAGGTGGTCGGCCGGGCCATCGTGATCGCGTGGCCGGTCAGCCGCTGGGCGACCCTCCCGGTCCCGAAGACCTTCGACCAGCCCGGCATCAACGCCGCCGCCGCGGCGGCCCCCGGGGTGATCGGCCTCGCGGGGGCGGTGCCCCTGGTGCTCTGGCGCAGGCGGCGCCGGACCACGACCGCCGGCACAGTGAGGAACGACGCGTGAGCGACCTGGCAGACGGAGCGCGGTCCGAAGAGGCGCGGCCCGCGGAGTCCCCCGCCGCCGAGCCCCCCGCTGCGGAGCCTTCCACCGCGGAGCCTTCCACCGCGGAGCCTTCCACTGCGGAGCCTTCCACCGAGCCGGAGTCCGGCAAGAAGAAGAGCAGCCGGCCGTTCTGGAAGGAGCTGCCGCTCCTCATCGGCATCGCCCTGGTCCTGGCCCTGTTCATCAAGACGTTTCTGGTGCAGGCGTTCTCGATTCCCTCGGACTCGATGCAGAACACGTTGCAGCGGGGCGACCGGGTTCTCGTGGACAAGCTGACGCCGTGGTTCGGTTCGGAGCCGGAGCGCGGCGAGGTCGTCGTCTTCCACGACCCGGACAAGTGGCTCGAAGGCGAGCCGACCCCGAAGCCCAACGCCGCGCAGAAGTTCCTGAGCTTCGTCGGGCTGATGCCGTCCGCCGAGGAGAAGGACCTGATCAAGCGGACGATCGCGGTCGCCGGTGACACCGTGGAGTGCAAGAAGGGCGGCCCGGTCGAGGTCAACGGCAAGGCGCTGGACGACAAGTCGTTCATCTTCGAGGGCAACAGCCCTTGCGACGACATGCCCTTCGGGCCGTTCAAGGTGCCCGACGGCAAGATCTGGGTGATGGGCGACCACCGCCAGGACTCGGCGGACTCCCGCTACCACACCGACGACGCCAACAAGGGCTTCGTGCCGGTGAGCCAGGTCGTGGGCCGGGCCGTGGTCGTCGCGTGGCCGGTGAACCGCTGGTCCGTGCTGTCCGTCCCGGACACCTTCGACCAGCCCGGGATCAGCGCCGCGGCCGGTGCCGCGCCCGGCGTCCTGGGGCTCGCGGGAGCGGTCCCGTTCGTGCTCCGGCGCAGGCGGAGGCTGACCGCCGGGCGTACTGCCGGGTAGGGTGCCCACGCGGATCAGCGATTGTCGATCTCCGATGGGGGACGCCGGTATGGGTGCAACAGGTCGTACGGACGACGGCCGCGGCCGGCCCGGCAGCAGGCTGTCCGGGGCGGCGGTGGCCCTCGGCTGCCTGCTCTTCCTCGGCGGCTTCGTCTGGGGCGCGTTCGTCTACCAGCCGTACACGGTGCCCACCGGGTCGATGACCCCGACGGTCGAGGCGGGCGACAAGGTCCTCGCGCAGCGCGTGGACGGCAGCGAGGTCCGGCGCGGTGACGTGGTGGTCTTCAACGACCCGGAGTGGGGCAACACCCCCATGGTGAAGCGGGTCGTCGGGGTCGGCGGCGACAAGATCGCCTGCTGCGGCAAGGACGGCCGCCTCACGGTCAACGGCATACCCATGGACGAACCGTATCTGCGGTCGCCCGGCCGCGCCTCGGCCCAGGACTTCACCGCCGAGGTCCCCAAGGGCCAGCTCTTCCTGCTGGGCGACGACCGCACGGTCTCGCTGGACTCCCGGGTCCACCTGGAGGACGCCGTGCACGGCTCGGTGCCCCAGGACGCCGTGGAGTCCAGGCTCGACGCCGTGGCCTGGCCGCTGGGCTCCATGATCGACCGGCCCGAGGCGTTCGCCGCGCTGCCGGGCGGTATCTCGTCGGCCGGGCCGCTGCGGCTCCAGCTGACCGCCATGGTGGTGGGCGTCGTGCTCATCCTGGGCGGGGCGGCGTACGGCCCGCTCGCGGCCCGGGCCGCCCGGCCGAAGCGGAGCGCGCAGCCGAAAGCGACCGCCGGTGTCCGCTGAGGTGCGCAGGGTCGCCCGTCTGGTGCTCCTCGATCCGGACGACCGGATTCTGCTGATGCACGGCTTCGAACCGGAGGACCCGGCCCGCACCTGGTGGTTCACCCCGGGCGGCGGCCTGGAGGGCGACGAGACCCACGAGCGGGCCGCCCTGCGCGAGCTGGCCGAGGAGACCGGGATCACCGATGTCGAACTGGGCCCGGTGATCTGGCGGCGCCGGTGCTCCTTCACCTTCGACGGCCGGCGGTGGGACCAGGACGAGTGGTACTTCCTGGCCCGTACGGCACAGACCGCCACGGACACCAGCGGCCACACATGGCTGGAACGCCGCAGTGTCACGGAGCTGAGGTGGTGGACCTCCGCCGAACTGTCGGCGGCGCGTGAGACGGTGTACCCCACCGGGCTCGCCGACCTGCTCCGGAGGCTGCTCGACGAGGGCCCTCCGCGTACGCCGGTGGACCTGGCGCCCGGAAGCGGCTGAGCTCCGGGGCGCCGGAGCCCGGCGCACAATGGGGAAACGCACGGCTGAAGGGGAACATGCCAATGAGCGCCGAGGACCTCGAGAAGTACGAGACCGAGATGGAGCTGAAGCTCTACCGGGAGTACCGCGATGTCGTCGGTCTGTTCAAATTCGTGATCGAGACCGAACGGCGCTTCTACCTCACCAACGACTACGAGATGCAGGTGCACTCGGTCCAGGGCGAGGTGTTCTTCGAGGTGTCCATGGCGGACGCCTGGGTCTGGGACATGTACCGGCCCGCCCGGTTCGTGAAGCAGGTACGGGTGCTCACGTTCAAGGACGTCAACATCGAGGAGCTCAACAAGAGCGATCTCGAACTTCCGAGTGGCTGAGTTATCCACAATCGCCCGCTTGTCCACCAAGATCCACTGAAGTAGGGCGGACGCGTCAGAGTCGGTGCCGGAGGTGGTGCCGATATGAACGCACGGGGGGCTCTCGGGCGGTACGGCGAGGACCTGGCGGCGCGGCTGCTGGCCGACGTCGGCATGTCCGTACTGGAACGGAACTGGCGCTGTCGCGCCGGTGAGATCGACATCGTCGCGATGGACGGGGACGCGCTCGTCATCTGCGAGGTGAAGACCCGCAGGTCGGGCACGTACGAGCATCCGATGGCCGCGGTCACCCCGGCCAAGGCCGAGCGGCTGCGCCGGCTGGCCGCGCTCTGGGTGGAGCGGCACGGCGGTCCGCCGCCGGGCGGGGTGCGCATCGACCTGGTCGGGGTGGTGCTGCCCGAGCGCGGCGCGCCCCTGGCCGAGCACGCGCGGGGGGTGGCCTGATGGGGTTCGCACGTGCCTGCTCGGTCGCCCTGGTCGGCGTCGAGGGTGTGGTGGTGGAGGTCCAGGCGGACCTGGAGGCCGGTGTGGCGGCGTTCACGCTGGTGGGCCTGCCCGACAAGAGCCTGGTGGAGAGCCGGGACCGGGTCAGGGCGGCCGTGGTCAACTCCGGCGCGGAGTGGCCGCAGAAGAAGCTCACCGTGGGGCTCTCCCCGGCCTCGGTGCCCAAGGGGGGCTCGGGCTTCGACCTGGCCGTCGCCTGTGCGGTCCTCGGCGCGGCGGAGCGGATCGACCCCCAGTCGATCGCCGACGTGGTGATGATCGGGGAGCTGGGGCTCGATGGCCGGGTGCGCCCGGTACGGGGTGTGCTCCCCGCGGTCCTGGCGGCGGCCGACGCCGGCTACCGCCAGGTGGTCGTCCCGGAACAGACCGCGGGCGAGGCGGCCCTCGTCCCCGGCGTCTCCGTGCTCGGGGTGCGCAGCCTGCGGCAGCTGATCGCGGTGCTGTGCGACGAGCCGGTGCCGGACGAACAGCGGTCCGAGGAGGAGGGGCGCCCCGATCCGATGCTCGCCGGGCTGATGGTGCCCGGCGCCGGACTGGGCACCGGCCTCGCCAGGGACCCGGCGGCGGGGGACGGCGCCCGGCCGGACCTCGCGGACGTGGCGGGCCAGAAGCGGCCGCGCAAGGCCCTGGAGGTCGCCGCGGCCGGCGGCCACCATCTGCTGCTGACCGGTCCGCCGGGCGCGGGCAAGACCATGCTGGCCGAGCGCATGCCCGCGATCCTGCCGCCGCTCACCCGGCAGGAGTCCCTCGAAGTGACCGCCGTCCACTCGGTGGCCGGCATCCTGCCACCGGGGGAGCCCCTGATCGCCCGGCCGCCGTACTGCGCGCCGCACCACTCGGCGACCATGCAGTCGCTGGTCGGCGGGGGCAACGGACTGCCCAGGCCGGGGGCCGTCTCGCTCGCCCATCGCGGCATCCTCTTCCTGGACGAGGCGCCGGAGTTCTCCGTGAAGACA
Organism: Streptomyces sp. NPDC097595; assembly: GCF_044761525.1. NCBI lineage: Bacteria > Bacillati > Actinomycetota > Actinomycetes > Kitasatosporales > Streptomycetaceae > Streptomyces > Streptomyces sp. NPDC097595. The sequence continues at coordinate 421,999 of NZ_JBIWCN010000002.1, forward strand.
CTGGACGCGCTGCGCCAGCCCCTGGAGTCCGGGCACGTCGTGGTGGCCCGCAGCGCGGGGGTGGTGCGGCTGCCGGCCCGGTTCCTGATGGTGCTCGCCGCCAACCCGTGCCCCTGCGGGCGCCACACCCTGAGCGGTGACGGCTGCGAGTGCCCGCCCTCGGCGGTGCGGCGGTATCAGGCCAGGCTCTCCGGGCCGCTGCTCGACCGGGTGGACCTCAGGGTGACCGTCGACCCGGTCACGCGGGAGGACCTGATGGGGCGGGGCGGCCGGGGCGAGTCCACGGAGACCGTCGCCGCCCGGGTCCGGGAGGCCCGGGAGCGCGCGGCCGAGCGGCTGGCCGGCACGCCCTGGACGACCAACAGCGAGGTGCCGGGACACGAGCTGCGGACCCGGCTGGCCGCGGCCCCGGGCGCGCTGATGGCGGCCGAGCGGGACATGGAGCGCGGGCTGCTCACGGCCCGGGGCCTGGACCGGGTGCTGCGGGTGGCGTGGACGGTCGCGGACCTGCGCGGAGCGGCCCGCCCGGACGCCTCGGACGTGGCGGCCGCCCTGGAACTGCGCAGCGGCATCCCGCGCGGGGTGCCGCTGGGGGCGGGGGCGCCATGACGGGCCACGGCGGGGGAGCCGGGCTCGTGTACGGCGCGGACCCGGGGGCGGGCGGAGGCGCGGGCCCGGGCGCGGCGGAGCGGCTGGCCCGGGCGGCGCTGACCCGGGTGCTGGAGCCCGGCGACGAGCGGGGCGGGCGGTGGCTGCGGGAGTGCGGCGCGGTCGGGCTGTGGCGCCGCATCACGGACCCGGCCGGGGAGGCGGAGCGGCTGCGCGGCATGACCGTGCGGCGGCTCGCGGGCTACCGGCTCCGGGCCGCCCGGGCCGACCCGGAGCGGGATCTTGCCGCCGTCGCGGCGGTCGGCGGGCGCTTCGTCTGCCCCGGCGACCGCGAGTGGCCGACGCAGCTGGACGACCTGGGCGACGCGCGGCCGACCGGGCTGTGGGTGCGGGGCGGGCCCGATCTGCGGCTCTGGGCGCTGCGCTCGGTCGCCGTGGTCGGCGCCCGCGCCTGCACCCCGTACGGGGCGCACATGGCGACGACGCTGGGCGCGGGGCTCGCGGAGCGCGGCTGGGTGGTGGTCTCGGGCGCCGCCTTCGGGGTGGACGGCGCGGCGCACCGGGGCGCGCTGGCGGCGGGCGGGGCGACGGTGGCGGTGCTGGCCTGCGGGGTGGACGTGGCCTATCCGCCGGGCCACGCCGAGCTGATCGCCCGGGTGGCCGGGCAGGGGCTCGTCATCGGTGAGCTGCCGCCGTCCGAGCACCCGACGCGGAGCCGGTTCGTCCTGCGGAACAGGGTGATCGCCGCGCTGACGCGGGGGACGGTGGTCGTCGAGGCGGAGTACCGCAGCGGTTCGCTGGTGACGGCGCGGGTCGCGCAGCGGCTGGGGCGCTTCACCATGGGCGTCCCCGGGCCGGCGACCAGCGGTCTGTCGGCCGGTGTCCACGAACTCCTGCGCGGGGAAGGCGTGCTGGTGACGGACGCCGCCGAAGTGGCCGAGCTGGTGGGCGACATCGGGGACCTGGCGCCGTCCAGGAGCGGTCCGGTGCTGCCCCGGGACCTGCTGGACGCCGTCGCCGGGCGGGTGCTGGACGCGCTGCCGGCGCGCGCCGCCGTCGATGCCCGGGAGGTGGCGCGGGGCGCCGGGACGAGCGCCGACGAGGCCCTCGGCAAGCTGTACGAACTGCACTCACTGGGATACGTCGAACGCGTGGGCGAGGGATGGAGGTTGACGCGGAGGCCGACTTGTCGGGACGACGCGCGGCGAGGCGGTTCTTGACCTGGGGCATTCGGGTGAAAAGGTGATGCCGATGACCTCGGCGGACGCTTCGACGGTGACTCCGGGGCCGGTGAGCGCCCGGTCGGCATCCTCTATCCTGCGCGCACCGCGACAGCCCAGTCACGCTACGCTCACAAGGATTCCGCCCCAGAGACAAGTCCCAGTACTTCACGGCAGAACGGCTCAAGGCACCACATGCCCCAGCACACCTCCGGGTCTGACCGCGCGGCAGTTCCACCGGCTGCGCGTGGCACTGTGCGCCCTCCCGCCCCGTCCTCGCTCGACGAGTTGTGGCGCTCGTACAAGACGACCGGCGACGAACGGCTGCGGGAGCAGCTGATCCTGCACTACTCGCCCCTGGTCAAGTACGTCGCCGGGCGGGTGAGCGTGGGCCTGCCGTCCAATGTGGAGCAGGCGGACTTCGTCTCGTCCGGGGTGTTCGGGCTGATCGACGCGATCGAGAAGTTCGACATCGAACGGGCCATCAAGTTCGAGACGTACGCGATCACCCGCATCCGGGGCGCGATGATCGACGAACTCCGGGCACTGGACTGGATCCCGCGCTCCGTGCGGCAGAAGGCGCGCGCCGTCGAGCGCGCCTACGCGACGCTGGAGGCGCAGCTGCGCCGCACCCCGTCCGAGGCGGAGGTCGCGGCGGAGATGGACGTCACGCTGGACGAACTGCACGCCGTCTTCAGCCAGTTGTCCCTGGCCAACGTGGTCGCGCTGGAGGAACTGCTGCATGTGGGCGGCGAGGGCGGCGACCGGCTGAGCCTGATGGACACGCTGGAGGACACCGCCGCCGACAATCCGGTGGAGGTGGCGGAGGACCGGGAGCTGAGACGGCTGCTCGCCCGGGCGATCAACACCCTCCCGGACCGCGAGAAGACGGTTGTCACGCTCTACTACTACGAGGGCCTCACCCTCGCCGAGATCGGCAACGTCCTCGGGGTCACCGAGAGCCGGGTCAGTCAGATCCACACCAAATCGGTGCTCCAGCTCCGCGCGAAGCTGGCCGACGCCGGGCGCTGAGCGGGCCCGCCGGACGCCCGGGCCGGGAACCTCGGCCCGCGCGCGTACCTCCCGGCGGCTGTCGCCGTAGAGTGGAGGCGTGCCCAGGATTCGAGCGGCCTCCGTGGCCGAGCACCGGACCATGCAGCGCGGCGCCCTCCTGGACGCAGCGCGCTCCCTGCTGTCCGAAGGGGGCACGGAAGCGCTGACCTTCCCCGCCCTCGCCGAACGCACGGGCCTCGCCCGGTCCTCCGTCTACGAGTACTTCCGCTCCCGCGCCGCCGTCGTGGAGGAGCTCTGCGCCGTCGACTTCCCCGTCTGGGCGGCCGAGGTGGAGAGCGCGATGGAGCGGGCCGGGACGCCCGAGGAGAAGATCGAGGCGTACGTACGGCGCCAGCTCGACCTGGTCGGGGACCGGCGCCACCGCGCCGTGGTCGCCATCTCCGCCAGCGAACTGGACGCGGGCGCCCGCGAGAAGATCCGGGCCGCGCACGGCGGGCTCATCGCCATGATCGTGGAGGCGCTCGGCGACCTCGGCCACGCGGAGCCCCGCCTCGCGGCCATGCTGCTCCAGGGCTCCGTGGACGCCGCCGTCCGACGTATCGAGCTGACCGTGGCGGAGGAGCCCGGCGTCATCGCCGACACCGCCGTCGCCATGATCCTCGACGGCGTCCGGGGCGCCGGCACCCGCGACTGACCCGGCCGCGACCGACCCGGCCCCGCCGGCACCCGCGACCGACCCGGCCGCGACCGACCCGGCCCCGCCGGCACCGGCGGCCGACCCCGCCGCGCCGACGCCCGCGACCGACCCCGCCGCGACGGCCACCGCCACGGCACGGCGAGCACCACCAGCAGGGCGGGCCCGACGGCCCCGTGCGCGACCGGCGCCCCCGCCTCCAGCGCACCCGGCAGCGGCACCCCGTACACCGGCAGCAGGCGCGAAGGGCCGCGTCGCAGCAGTGACGGCGGCAGCAGCGACAGCGGGTCCAGATACGCCTCCCCCCGGCGCAGCCCCCAGTGCAGGCAGCCCGCCGCGCAGTGCGACGGCCCCGCCTCCAGCACCGCCACCGCCTGCCCCGCCGCGACCTCGTCGCCCTTCGCGACCAGCGGGCGCACCGGCTCGTACGTCGTCCGCAGCGGGGGGTCGCCCGACCCCGTGAGCTCGACGGAGACCACCCCGCGCCCGGCGACCGCCCCCGCGAACGAGACCCGGCCCGCGGCGGCGGCCAGCACCGCGGTGCCCGGCGCGGCGGCCAGGTCCACGCCCCGGTGGCCCGGCCCGTAAGGCCCGGCGGGCGGCTCCCATCCCCGCAGCACCGGGGGACGGCCGGCCAGCGGCCAGACACGTTCGCCGGTGCCCGCCGCCACGGCGGCGCCCGGCCATCCGCCCCACGCCGTCAGCGCGGCGAGCACGACGGCCCAGGGGAGCCACCCACGCACCCGTTCGCATGTGATTCGCATGGCGCCACCGTCCCCCGGACCCCGCCCGCGTGGGGATCATGAGCCGGATCTGTGGACTACCGGCCGGTTGTGGACAGCGCCGTCACCCGGCACCCGGACGGTCCCGTACACTTCTTCTGGCGGCCCGGGTCACCGGGTCGACTTCGCACGCCCCGCCACCACCCGCTCAGCGGAGGTGGCCGCGCCCCTCGGTCCCTTTGTGGCACGGCGCGCCGGGACGTCAGGCGCGACAGCAAACCCGCTGCCGCGATAACCGAGTACCTCAAGGAGTACGGCCATGGCCGTCGTCACGATGCGGGAGCTGCTGGAAAGCGGCGTCCACTTCGGTCACCAGACCCGTCGCTGGAACCCGAAGATGAAGCGCTTCATCTTCACCGAGCGCAACGGCATCTACATCATCGACCTGCTCCAGTCGCTGTCGTACATCGACCGCGCCTACGAGTTCGTCAAGGAGACCGTCGCGCACGGCGGCTCCATCATGTTCGTGGGTACGAAGAAGCAGGCCCAGGAGGCCATCGCCGAGCAGGCGACGCGCGTCGGCATGCCGTACGTCAACCAGCGTTGGCTCGGTGGCATGCTCACCAACTTCTCCACCGTCTACAAGCGCCTCCAGCGCCTGAAGGAGCTGGAGCTCATCGACTTCGAGGACGTGGCCGCCTCCGGCCTCACCAAGAAGGAGCTCCTGGTCCTCTCCCGCGAGAAGGCCAAGCTGGAGAAGACCCTCGGTGGTATCCGCGAGATGCAGAAGGTGCCGAGCGCCGTCTGGGTCGTCGACACCAAGAAGGAGCACATCGCCGTCGGTGAGGCGCGCAAGCTCCACATCCCGGTCGTCGCGATCCTCGACACCAACTGCGACCCCGACGAGGTCGACTACAAGATTCCGGGCAACGACGACGCGATCCGCTCCGTCACCCTGCTCACCCGCGTGATCGCCGACGCCGTCGCCGAGGGCCTCATCGCCCGCTCCGGCGCCGCGACCGGCGACTCCAAGCCGGGCGAGAAGGCCGCCGGCGAGCCCCTCGCCGAGTGGGAGCGTGACCTGCTCGAGGGCGACAAGAAGGCCGACGCCGAGGTCCAGTCCTCCGCCGAGACCGAGAAGGACGCCGACGCCGACGCGAAGCCGGAGGCCATCGCCGCCGAGCAGGCCGAGGCCGAGACCGAGGCCCCGGCCGCGGACGCCGAGCAGGCCTGACACCCGTCACGGCTGAAGACGGCGGGGGCCGGTGCACTGGCACCGCCCCCGCCGTCCACCCGTAGATCTTTCAGACTTCGAGAGAGAACACAGACTCATGGCGAACTACACCGCCGCTGACGTCAAGAAGCTCCGCGAGCTCACCGGCGCCGGCATGATGGACTGCAAGAAGGCGCTCGACGAGGCCGACGGCAACGTCGACGGCGCCGTCGAGGCGCTGCGTATCAAGGGCCAGAAGGGCGTCGCCAAGCGCGAGGGCCGTTCCGCCGAGAACGGCGCGGTCGTCTCCCTCGTCTCCGAGGACAGCACCTCCGGTGTCCTCGTCGAGCTCAAGTGCGAGACCGACTTCGTCGCCAAGGGTGACAAGTTCCAGGCCGTCGCCAACGCCCTCGCCGCGCACGTCGCCGCGACCTCCCCGGCCGACCTGGAGGCGCTGCTCGCCTCCGAGATCGAGCCCGGCAAGACCGTCCAGGCGTACGTGGACGAGGCCAACGCCAACCTCGGCGAGAAGATCGTCCTGGACCGCTTCGCGCAGTTCCAGGGTGCCTTCGTCTCGGTCTACATGCACCGCACCATGCCCGACCTGCCCCCGCAGATCGGTGTGATGGTCGAGCTGGACAAGGCCGACGCCGACCTGGCCAAGGGCCTCGCCCAGCACATCGCCGCCTTCGCGCCGAAGTACCTCTCCCGCGAGGACGTCCCGGCCGAGGTCGTCGAGGCCGAGCGCCGCGTCGCCGAGGAGACCACCCGCGCCGAGGGCAAGCCCGAGGCCGCCCTTCCGAAGATCGTCGAGGGTCGCGTCAACGGCTTCTTCAAGGAGGCCACCCTCCTCGGCCAGCCGTACGCGCTGGACAACAAGAAGTCGGTCCAGAAGGTTCTGGACGAGGCCGGTGTCACCCTGAAGCGCTTCACGCGTATCAAGGTCGGCATCTGAGTCCGTCCGCGAAAAACGGCGGACCCGGTAGGGTCTGGTGCAGTCGACGGCCGCACACCGCCGTACGACCGCAGATCTGACGAGGAGGCCATTGCCGCAAGGGACACCAGACCCACCGGCAATGGCCTTCTTCGTATGTGCACGAGGAGAATCCCCATGAACAAGGGCGCGGACGCCGCCAAAGACGACGACAAGCGCGAGGACGGCAAGGTGCGCGGACGCTTCATGCTGAAGCTGTCCGGAGAGGCGTTCGCCGGTGGCGGGGGCCTCGGTGTCGACCCCGACGTCGTGCACGCCATCGCCCGCGAGATCGCGGCCGTCGTCCGGGACGGCGCGGAGATCGCGATCGTCATCGGCGGCGGCAACTTCTTCCGCGGCGCCGAGCTCCAGCAGCGGGGCATGGACCGGGCGCGCTCCGACTACATGGGCATGCTCGGCACCGTGATGAACTGCCTCGCCCTCCAGGACTTCCTGGAGAAGGAGGGCATCGACTCCCGTGTCCAGACCGCCATCACCATGGGCCAGGTCGCGGAGCCGTACATCCCGCTGCGCGCCGTGCGGCACCTGGAGAAGGGCCGCGTCGTGATCTTCGGCGCCGGCATGGGCATGCCCTACTTCTCCACCGACACCACCGCCGCCCAGCGAGCCCTGGAGATCGACGCCGAGGCGCTGCTCATGGGGAAGAACGGCGTGGACGGGGTCTACGACTCCGACCCGAAGACCAACCCCGCCGCGGTCAAGTTCGACGCGCTGGAGTACAGCGAGGTGCTCGCCCGCGACCTCAAGGTCGCCGACGCCACCGCCATCACGCTCTGCCGCGACAACGCACTGCCGATCCTCGTCTTCGAGCTCACCGCAGCGGGCAATATCGCCCGCGCGGTCAAGGGTGAGAAGATCGGCACGCTCGTGAGCGACCAGGACACCCGCGCCTGACCACCGGCGCGTCCACCGGTGAGGCCCGGTGGAACAGGGGCGCGGGACCGCCCCGGAAGATGGACAACGGCCTGCCGGTCGGACACCGTGCAGGTGAGGACGCGACGCAGGACCCGCCGGGCCCGCCGGGCCCGTTCAAGACACGCAGGAGCACGTGGTGATCGAAGAAACCCTCCTTGAGGCCGAGGAGAAGATGGAGAAGGCCGTCGTCGTCGCGAAAGAGGACTTCGCCGCGATCCGTACCGGCCGTGCGCACCCGGCGATGTTCAACAAGATCGTCGCCGACTACTACGGTGCGCCGACCCCGATCAACCAGCTGGCCTCGTTCTCGGTGCCCGAGCCCCGTATGGCCGTCGTGACGCCGTTCGACAAGACCGCGCTGCGCAACATCGAGCAGGCCATCCGCGACTCGGACCTGGGCGTCAACCCGAGCAACGACGGCAATATCATCCGGGTCAACTTCCCGGAGCTGACCGAGGAGCGTCGCCGCGACTACATCAAGGTCGCGAAGACGAAGGCCGAGGACTCCAAGATCTCGATCCGCGCCGTCCGTCGCAAGGCCAAGGAAGCGCTCGACAAGCTGGTCAAGGACAAGGAGTCCGGCGAGGACGAGGTGCGCCGCGCCGAGAAGGAGCTCGACGACACCACCGCGAAGTACGTCGCGCAGGTGGACGAGCTGCTGAAGCACAAGGAAGCCGAGCTGCTCGAAGTCTGATGAACGACTCTTCCTGGGGCGCTCCGCAGGGCGCCGGCCAATGGGTCGCGCCGGAGATGCAGGGCGCTGCGGCGGGTCCTGCCTACGATGTGCATGACGCCCAGCAGACTCGGCCCATGCCCATCGTGCCGGACGTTCCCGACGCAGGTAGAGACGCTGAAGACCGTGATCACCGGGACCAGGGGGCCGGACGCCTGAGCGGCGGCCCCCTGTTCCGCGACGAGAAGCCGCAGGAGCCCATGCCGACCGCGCCGCCGCCCCCGCCCCCGCCGCCGCAGAAGAAGCGCGCGGGCCGGGACCTGGGAGCCGCCATAGGGGTCGGCCTGGGGCTCGGTGCCCTGGTCGTCGTCTCGCTCTTCGTCGTCAAGGCCGTCTTCGTCGGCGTCATCGTGCTCGCCGTCGTGGTCGGCCTGTGGGAGCTCACCTCCCGGCTGGAGGAGCGCAAGGGCATCAAGGCGTCCCTCGTGCCGCTCGCCGTCGGCGGCGCCGCCATGGTGATCGCCGGGTACGCGCGCGGGGCCGAGGGTGCCTGGATCGCCATGGCCCTGACCGCCCTGGCGGTGCTCGTCTGGCGGATGGCCCAGCCGCCCGAGGACTACCTCAGGGACGTCACGGCGGGCATCTTCGCCGCGTTCTACGTGCCCTTCCTGGCCACCTTCGTCGCCATGCTCCTGAAGGCCGACGACGGCCCGCAGCGGGTGCTGACCTTCCTGCTGCTGACCGTGGTCAGCGACACGGGGGCGTACGCGGTCGGCTGGCGGTTCGGCAAGCACAAGCTGGCGCCGCGCATCAGCCCCGGCAAGACGCGCGAGGGCCTGTTCGGGGCGGTCACCTTCGCCATGGTGGCCGGTGCGCTGTGCATGCAGTTCCTGATCGACGACGGTTCCTGGTGGCAGGGGCTGCTGCTGGGCCTCGCGGTCGCGGCCAGCGCCACCCTGGGCGACCTGGGCGAGTCCATGATCAAGCGGGACCTGGGCATCAAGGACATGGGCACGCTGCTCCCGGGCCACGGCGGGATCATGGACCGGCTGGACTCGCTGCTGCCGACCGCCCCGGTGGTCTGGCTGCTGCTGGTGCTGTTCGTCGGCTCCGGCTGAGACCGGACCGCACACATGGCTGAGGGGCCACCGCTCACGAGCGGTGGCCCCTCAGCCATGTGGTGTCAGCCGCGCTCGCGCAGTGCCGTCCGCATGCCGCGGTTCAACGCCAGCGACCGGCGGCGCATCCACAGGATCCAGACGCAGAACGCCGCCATGAACAAGGCGAAGGCCAGCGGGAACAGCAGAGAGCCCCCGGTGGTGGCGGCGAGTACGCACATGGCGACGACGATCAGGCCCATGAACCCCATCCAGAACGGGAGCCACCGCTTCCCTCGTTCCATCTTCCCCAGATGCTCGTCGACCAGTCGCCGCATCACGGCCCGTTCCTCGGGGTCGTTCGGCACCTCACGGTGGCGGATCTTGCGGTCGAGGCCGGCGATGGCACCCGGGGACGCGCCCGTCGCCCGGCTCGTGCGCCTCCGCTGGAGGGCCATGGCCACCATCACGACGACGGTGTAGACGGCGGCCTGGACCAGCCACATGGCCGGGGGGTCGTCGTGGCGTAACAGCGCGTTCAGGCCCACGCCGAGTCCGAAGACCACCAGGCCCTGCCCGATCAGGCTGTCGTTGAACCAGTGTTTGACGGTGTGCACGGCACCTACCTCCTGCGGCGGCTGCTGCGGAACTCCCTGTATTGACCCGGTTACCCCGTGAGCCGCCCCTCACCGCGACGCACCGGGACAGCTCCGCGCGTCTGCCACACTGGAAGAACCATGCCTAAGCCCGGAGAACTCACTTTCGTCGCGCCCCGCGGAGCCAAGAAGCCGCCGCGGCATCTCGCCGACCTCACGCCCGCCGAGCGCAGGGAGGCCGTCGCCGCGATCGGCGAGAAGCCGTTCCGCGCCCAGCAGCTCTCGCAGCACTACTTCGCGCGGTACGCGCACGACCCGGCCGAGTGGACCAACATCCCGGCCGGATCGCGGGACAAGCTCGCCGAAGCGATGTTCCCCGACCTGATGTCCGTCGTCCGGCACATCAGCTGCGACGACGACACCACCCGTAAGACCCTCTGGAAGCTGCACGACGGGACGCTGGTCGAGTCCGTCCTGATGCGCTACCCGGAGCGGGTCACGATGTGCATCTCCTCACAGGCCGGCTGCGGGATGAACTGCCCGTTCTGCGCGACCGGGCAGGCCGGTCTCGACCGCAATCTGTCGACCGCGGAGATCGTCCACCAGATCGTGGACGGCATGCGCGCGCTGCGCGACGGCGAGGTCCCGGGCGGGCCCGCCCGGCTCTCCAACATCGTGTTCATGGGCATGGGCGAGCCGCTGGCCAACTACAACCGCGTCGTCGGCGCGATCCGCCGGCTGACCGACCCCGAGCCCGACGGCCTCGGCCTCTCGCAGCGCGGGATCACCGTCTCCACCGTCGGCCTGGTGCCCGCGATGCTGCGGTTCGCCGACGAGGGGTTCAAGTGCCGCCTCGCGGTCTCGCTGCACGCCCCGGACGACGAGCTGCGCGACACCCTCGTGCCGGTCAACACCCGGTGGAAGGTGCGCGAGGTGCTGGACGCCGCGTGGGAGTACGCGGAGAAGTCGGGCCGCCGCATCTCCATCGAGTACGCCCTGATCCGCGACATCAACGACCAGGCGTGGCGCGGCGACCTGCTGGGCCGCCTCCTCAAGGGCAAGCGCGTCCACGTCAACCTGATCCCGCTCAACCCGACGCCCGGCTCCAAGTGGACCGCCTCGCGGCCCGAGGACGAGCGGGCGTTCGTGGAGGCCATCGCGAGCCACGGCGTCCCGGTCACCGTCCGCGACACCCGGGGCCAGGAGATCGACGGCGCCTGCGGGCAGCTGGCGGCCTCCGAGCGCTGAAAGCGGGCCCGGACCACGGCCGAAAACGGCCGTGTAGCCTGGGGCCGAAATCAACTTCATATTCCGACAGGGGAGCGCCACAGCGCTGAGAGTGCGGCACCAAGGACAGGTTGGCCGCAGACCCTCTGAACCTCGCCCGGGTCATTCCGGGTAGGAAGTTCGGACCTTACTCAAGCTGTTGCGCCCTGCCCGCTTCCGGCTCCGGCCGGTGTGCGGGCGGGGCCGCGTCTCTTCCTGGTCACTCCAGGAGGAATCACACATGAGCACCACCCAGAAGGCCGCGGTGGCGGCCGTCGCCGCCGCGCTCGGCGTCACCGCGCTGGCCGGCTGCGGAAGTTCCGACGACTCGGCTTCCGGTTCCGGTTCGACCAAGGGCACCGGCTCCAAGACCGTCACGCTGGTCAGCCACGACTCCTTCAACGCCTCCAAGGACGTCCTGAAGGAGTTCACCCGGGAGACCGGCTACACCGTCAAGGTCCTCAAGAGCGGGGACGCGGGCGCCGCCCTGAACCAGGAGATCCTGACCAAGGGCTCCCCGCGCGGCGACGTGTTCTTCGGCGTCGACAACACCCTGCTCTCGCGCGCCCTGGACAACGGCCTGTTCACCCCGTACGAGGCCAAGGGCCTGGACCGGGTCCCGGCCGATGTCCAGCTGGACGCGGACAAGCACCGGGTCACCCCGGTCGACACCGGTGACATCTGCGTCAACTACGACAAGAAGTACTTCGCCGACAAGAAGCTCGCGCCGCCGAAGACCTTCGCGGACCTGGCGAAGCCCGCGTACAAGGACCTGCTGGTCACCGAGAACGCCGCGACCTCCTCGCCCGGACTCGGCTTCCTCCTCGGCACCGTCTCCGCCTTCGGCGAGGACGGCTACCAGGACTACTGGAAGAAGCTGAAGGACAACGGCGTCAAGGTCGTGGACGGCTGGGAGCAGGCGTACAACGAGGAGTTCTCCGGCTCGGCCGGCGGCAGGAAGGCCAAGGCCGACCGCCCGCTCGTGGTCAGCTACGCCTCCAGCCCGCCCGTCGAGGTGCTTTACGCGGACCCGCAGCCGAAGACCGCCCCGACCGGGGTCGCCACCGGGACGTGCTTCCGCCAGATCGAGTTCGCCGGTCTGCTGGACGGCGCGAAGAACGAGGCGGGTGGCAAGGCCCTGCTGGACTTCCTCATCGGGAAGAAGTTCCAGGAGGACATGCCGCTCACCATGTTCGTCAGCCCGGTCGCGAAGGACGCGAAGGTGCCCGAGCTCTTCACCAAGTTCGGTGCCACCGCCGAGAAGCCGGCGACCGTCGCCCCGGACGCCATCGCCAAGAACCGTGAGCAGTGGGTCCAGTCATGGTCCTCGCTCGTAGTGAAGTAGCGAAGACTCCCGTACGCGGACCGGGCGCGCGCGGGAGATCCGCACGCGCCCGGGCCCGGCGCGGGACCGCGGTGCGGCTCGGCCTGATGGCCGTGCCCGTCGCGTTCTTCGCCGTGTTCTTCGCCTACCCGGTCGCCGCGATCGTGGGCCGGGGGCTCAAGGCGGACGGCGTCTGGCAGTTCGGCCGGTTCGGCGAGGTGCTGGCCCGGCCGGAGATCCTGGACGTCCTGTGGTTCACGCTGTGGCAGGCGCTCGCCTCGACCGCGCTGACCCTGCTGATCGCGCTGCCCGGCGCGTATGTCTTCGCCCGGTTCGAGTTTCCCGGCAAGCAGGTGCTGCGGGCCGTGGTCACGGTGCCGTTCGTGCTGCCGACCGTCGTCGTGGGCACCGCGTTCCTCGCGCTGCTCGGCCGCGGCGGGCTGCTGGACGAGCTGTGGGGCGTACGGCTCGACACCACTGTGTGGGCGATCCTGCTGGCGCACGTCTTCTTCAACTACGCGGTCGTCGTCCGCACCGTCGGCGGGCTCTGGGCGCAGCTCGACCCGCGCCAGGAGGAGGCCGCCCGGGTGCTGGGCGCGAGCCGGTTCACCGCCTGGCGCCGTGTCACGCTGCCCGCGCTCGCCCCGGCCGTGGCCGCCGCCGCGCTGATGGTTTTCCTCTTCACCTTCACCTCCTTCGGGGTCGTACAGATCCTCGGCGGTCCCGGATTCTCCACGCTGGAGGTGGAGATCTACCGGCAGACCGCGCAGCTGCTCGCCCTGCCCACGGCCGCGGTGCTGACGCTCGTGCAGTTCGCCGCCGTCGGCGCGATCCTCGCCGTGCACGCCTGGACCGTACGCCGCAGGGAGCGCGCGCTGAAGCTGGTCGACCCGGCGGTGACCGCGCGCAGGCCGCAGGGGGCCGGGCAGTGGACGCTGCTCGCCGGGGTCCTGCTGAGCGTGCTGCTGCTGGTCCTGCTGCCGCTCGCGGTACTCGTGGAACGCTCGCTCGGCGGTTCCGGTCTCGCCTACTACCGCGCGCTGACCTCGGCGGACGCCAACAGCGGTACGTTCCTGGTGGCGCCGATCGAGGCCATCGGCAACTCCCTGCGCTACGCCCTCGTCGCGACGCTGATCGCCCTCGTCGTCGGAGGGCTCGCCGCCGCCGCGCTGACCCGGCGGGCGGGCCGGCTCGTCCGGGGCTTCGACGCGCTGCTGATGCTGCCGCTCGGGGTCTCGGCGGTCACCGTCGGCTTCGGCTTCCTGATCACCCTGGACAAGCCGCCGCTGGACCTCCGTACCTCCTGGATCCTGGTGCCGCTCGCCCAGGCGCTGGTCGGGGTGCCCTTCGTCGTACGGACCATGCTGCCGGTCCTGCGCGCGGTGGACGCACGGCTGCGGGAGGCGGCGGCGGTGCTCGGGGCCTCGCCGCTGCGGGCCTGGCGCGAGGTGGACTTCCCGCTCGTACGGCGGGCTCTGCTGGTCGCCGCCGGGTTCGCGTTCGCCGTGTCGCTGGGCGAGTTCGGTGCGACCGTGTTCATCGCGCGGCCCGACAATCCGACGCTGCCGGTGGCCGTGGCGCGGCTGCTCGGCCGGTCCGGGGACCTCAACTACGGCCAGGCCATGGCCCTCAGCACCATCCTGATGCTCGTGTGCGCGGTGTCGCTGCTGCTGCTCGAACGCATCCGCACCGACCGATCCGGGGAGTTCTAGAGATGCTGACGCTCGAATTGGCCACCGTCCGCTTCGGCGACCGGGCCGCGCTCGACGGGGTCGACCTGGAGGTCGCCGACCACGAGACCGTCTGCGTCCTCGGGCCGAGCGGCAGCGGCAAGTCCACCCTGCTGCGCCTGGTCGCGGGCCTCCAGGAGCCGGACGGCGGCCGGGTCCTGCTCGACGGCACCGACCAGGACGGCATCCCGGTCCACCGGCGCGGCCTCGGCCTGATGTTCCAGGACCACCAGCTCTTCCCGCACCGCGACGTCGGCGCCAACGTCGCCTTCGGCCTGCGGATGCACGGCGTCGGCCGGGGCGAACAGGACCGCAGGGTCGCCGAACTCCTCGACCTCGTGGGCCTCCCCGGCGCCGAACGCCGCGCCGTCGCCGCGCTCTCCGGCGGCGAGCAGCAGCGCGTCGCCCTGGCCCGGGCCCTCGCCCCCAGCCCCAGACTGCTGATGCTCGACGAGCCCCTGGGCCAGCTGGACCGCAGCCTGCGCGAACGGCTCGTCGTGGAGCTCCGCGCCCTCTTCGGCCGCCTCGGCACCACCGTGCTCGCCGTCACCCACGACCAGGGGGAGGCGTTCGCGCTGGCCGACCGGGTGGTCGTGATGCGCGAGGGCCGCGTCGCCCAGGCCGGCACCCCGCTGGAGGTGTGGCAGCGCCCCGCCTCCGCCTTCGTGGCCCGGTTCCTGGGCTTCGACAACGTGGTCGAGGCGACCGTCGAGGGCGAGGCGGCGGACACGGAGTGGGGTGAGGTACCGGTGCCGGCCGGGTCACCGCAGGGCGCGTGCGATCTGCTGGTGCGTCCGGCCGGCGTCCGCATCGGTACCCCGGAGAAGGGCCTGCGCTGCGTCGTGGGCGCCCGCACCTTCCGGGGCAGCCACGTCGCCGTGACCCTGCACCCGGAACGCGGTCCCGTGCTGGAGGCCGAGTGCTCGCTGCGCGGGACACCGGAGGAGGGCGAGCGGGTGGGGATCACCTTCGACGCGTCGGAGTGCGTGGTGCTGCCGGCGCTGTTCTGAGGGGGAGAGGGTTACGCCCCCCACAGCCGGGCCAGGGCCTCCGGCGCTTCCTCCACCGTGTCGACCAGGGCGATGCAGGCCTCCATCTTCCGGCCCGACGCCAGGGTTTGCAGGAGGGGCCAGGCGGGGAGCTCGCGGGTCCAGTGGTCGTGGTCCACCAGCACCATGGGGACGGGTTCGCCGCGTGACTCGTAGTAGTTCGGGGTGACGCTGTCGAAGATTTCCTGGACGGTCCCGGCCGCGCCGGGGAGGAAGATCACGCCCGCGTCCGACCGGGCCAGCAGGCCGTCCTCGCGCAGCGCGTTGGTGAAGTACTTGGCGATGTGCCCGGCGAACGGGTTCGGCGGCTCGTGGCCGTAGAACCAGGTGGGGATCGCCACGGACGGACCGCCGTCCGGCCAGCGCTCCCGTACCGCGAAGGCCGCCCGCGCCCAGTCGGTGACCGAGGGCGTGAAGGACGGCACCGCGCCCAGCATCGCGCACGCCTCGTCCAGCATCGCGTCGTCGTGCGGCGCCGCGTACGCCCCCAGGTTGGCCGCCTCCATCGCGCCCGGGCCGCCCCCGGTCGCCACGGTGAGGCCGCTGCGGGCCAGGGTCCTGCCGAGCCGGGCCGCCGCCGCGTAACCGGCGCTGCCCCGGGCCAGTGCGTGGCCGCCCATCACACCGGCCACCCGGGCCCCGGCGAGCGCCTCCTCCAGCGCGTCCGAGATCGCGTCGTCGTGGAGCGCCCGGAGCATCGAGGCGAAGGCGTCGCCGTCCGACCGGGTCCGCCGGAACCAGTCGTACGCCAGGGCGTCCGGCGTGGCCGCGTAACCCTCCCGCGCGAGTCCGTCGTAGAGCGCGTCGGGGGAGTAGAGCAGGCCCCGGTACGGGTCGAAGGGCAGGCCGGGGACGGGCGGGAAGACGAAGGCTCCGCCGGCCCGGACCTTCTCCTCGGGGCCGGGCTCCATCGGGCAGCCGAGGAACACGGCCCCGGCGGTGTCCGTGGCCAGCAGCTCCGCGCTCCGCTCCGTCAGGTCCACCGACTGCACACGGCATCCGGCCAGCGAGCCGGCGGCCACCGCCGCGTCGAACTCGGCCAGCGACTCGATCTCGTTGTCGTGGGTGCTCTTGTGCTCGTCCGCGTTCCCCATGAGGGGTCATGCTACGAAACGCTCATCCGACAAGTGCGCGCGCCCGGAAACACGGAACCGGCCGGGCAGGGAGCCCGGCCGGTCCGTCGGTCGCGTCGAGCCGCGCTCAGGGGGTCAGCGGCAGCGCGGCCAGTTCGGCGATCGCCCAGGTGAGCGGGGCGAAGAGGACCAGCAGCGCGACCGCGCGCAACGCGGTCGCCGCCCGCAGCGCCGAGGCCGGGGCCCCGAGCCGCAGCAGCGCCCTGGCCGTCTCGGCGCGGGACTGCCGGGCCTCCAGGGCCGAGGTCAGCAGCGTCGCCGTGGTGCAGCCGACGACGAGCACCGCGCCCAGGGCCGTGAGCGGGCCGAACGGGCGGGGCCCGGTCCCGTACAGCGCGAAGGCGGCGATGACCGCCGACAGGACCGCGCAGACGATGCCCAGCGGGCGGCCGATCCGGCGCGCCTCGTCCATCAGGACCCGGCCGGCCAGCAGGCGTACGGCACCGGGCCGGACCGTCTGGAGCAGCTTGCCGCACAGGTAGGTCAGGCCGGGGCCCGCCGTGGCCAGGCCGATCGCCGTCAGCGTCCAGCCGACCAGCACCCAGGCCGGGGTGGAGTCCAGCTTGCCGGGCAGCGGGAAGGGGCTGCCGGGCGTGCCCCGGCTCGCGTACGCCTCGACGGCGAGCCCGGCGGCGGTCAGGGCGACACCCCAGGGCAGCCCGGCCGGCGGCGCGGCAGGGGCGGGGATCTCATCGGCGGGCACCGGCTCGCCCCCGTCGTCCGTCTCGCGCGCCGCCCGCACGGGCCGGCCGCGCAGCGCCAGCGCACTGGCCGTCGCGGCCGCCACCGGCACCAGGGCCAGCAGGACCAGCACGGCGGCGATGGGCAGCGACGCGTCCGCGCCGAGCAGATCGGCGGCGGCACCGTCGAACGGCAGCCCGGACAGGTCACCGCGCAGATGCAGGAAGAACAGCAGCGCCACCGCGGAGCCGAGGGTGCACGAGACGGCGGTGGAGACCGCGGCGAGCACGCTGAGCTTCACCGGCCCGAGGCCCACGGCGGACAGCCCGGTACGCGGCCGGGTGCTCGGATCCGTACGGGCCACCGCGACCGCGAACTGCACGGTGGCGGCCAGCGGGACGAAGCACCACAGCAGCCGCAGCACCGCACCCGCCGAGTGGGGGTGCGCGGCGGTGTAGCCGAGGGTGCACAGGAGAAGGAAGCCGACCCCGGCGGAGGCGGCCGCGACCAGCAGCCGCCGCATCAGGACCAGCGGATGGGAACCGCGGGCTAGACGGAGAGCGAGCACGCCGCGCGCCCCTCCGGATCGGCTTCGGCGGGCAGGCCGACCGTGGAGACGCGGCGCCCGTCGAGCAGGGGCACCACGCGGTCGGCGAGCCCGGCGATCTCGGCGTCGTGCGTGGCGAGCACCACCGTGATCCCGTGCGAGCGGGCGGCACTGGTCAGGGTCCGCAGGACATGCGTGCGGTCCGTGCGGTGCAGCGTCGCGGTCGGCTCGTCGGCGAAGATCACCGAGGGCCCGGCGGCCAGCGCGCGGGCCACCGCGATCCGCTGCCGCTGGCTCTGCTGGAGCGTGTGCGGGCGCTTCTTGGCGCACGTGCCGATGTCCAGGCGCTCCAGCCACTCCATGGCGGCCTTCCTGGCCTCCCGGTGCGAGGCGCCGCGCAGCAGGAGCGGCAGGGCGGTGTTCTCCCAGGTGTTCAGCTCCGGGACGAGCTGGGGCTCGGGGGCGATCCAGCCGAACTTGTCGCGACGCAGCCGCTCGCGCAGCCTCGGCCCCATCGTGTGCACGGGCACGCTGTTGAACCAGACCTCGCCCTGCTCGGGCACCAGCTGGCCGGAGAGGCAGTGCAGCAGCGTCGTCTTGCCGCTGCCGCGCGGACCGGTCACCGCGAGGATCTCGCCGTCGCGGATGCCCAGGGAGACCCCGCCGAGCGCGGGTGAGCCGTTGTGGGAGTGCTGCAGGGAACGTGCCCAGATCACATCGTTGTCCGGCGGGGCCACCATGGCGTACACCTCGGTTCAGATCAGATATCCCGTCCCCCGTACGGGGGAACGAAGAGGGGGCCGATCGGTCACTCGGCACCGTAAGGATTCGGATCGCGGTGAGCGGACAGCACGCGGCCCGGGTCCGCCTCTTCCCACTCGATCGGCCGCATCCGGAGCGCATCCGGGCCGCTCCGGGGTCCGGGGGATGCCTTGCCCGGCACAGCACACCGGCGCCCGACTACGCTGGTCGTCTCACCCATTGGACATATACGAGGAGGGGTGGCCGTGACCGCCGAGGTACGCCGTCTGCGCAACTACATCAACGGGGAGTTCCGGGACGCCGCCGACGGGCGGACGATCGACGTGGTCAACCCGGTGACCGAGGAGGTCTACGCGACCTCGCCGCTCTCCGGCCCCGCCGACGTCGACGCCGCGATGGCCGCCGCCGCGGCCGCGTTCCCCGCCTGGCGCGACGCCACACCGGCCGAGCGCCAACGCGCCCTGCTCAAGATCGCGGACGCGTTCGAGGACCGGGCCGAAGACCTCATCGCCGCCGAGTCCGAGAACACCGGCAAGCCGATCGGGCTGACCCGCACCGAAGAGATCCCGCCGATGGTGGACCAGATCCGCTTCTTCGCGGGGGCCGCCCGGCTCCTGGAGGGGCGCTCGGCCGGTGAGTACATGGAGGGGCTGACCTCCATCGTGCGGCGCGAACCGGTCGGCGTCTGCGCGCAGGTCGCGCCGTGGAACTACCCGATGATGATGGCCGTCTGGAAGTTCGCCCCGGCGCTCGCCGCGGGCAACACCGTGGTCATCAAGCCGTCCGACACGACGCCCGCCTCGACCGTGTTGATCGCCGAGATCATCGGGCAGATCCTGCCCAAGGGCGTCTTCAACGTCATCTGCGGCGACCGGGACACCGGCCGCGCCATGGTCGAGCACCGGACGCCGGCGATGGCCTCGATCACCGGCTCCGTGCGGGCCGGCATGCAGGTCGCCGAGTCGGCCGCCAAGGACGTCAAGCGGGTCCACCTGGAGCTCGGCGGCAAGGCACCCGTCGTCGTCTTCGAGGACACCGACCTCGCCAAGGCCGTCGAGGACATCTCGGTCGCGGGCTACTTCAACGCCGGCCAGGACTGCACGGCCGCCACCCGCGTGCTCGTCCACGAGTCCATCCACGACGAGTTCGTCACCGCGCTCGCCAAGGCCGCCGCCGACACCAAGACCGGCCGGCCGGACGACGAGGACGTGCTCTACGGCCCGCTCAACAACGCCGACCAGCTGGCCCAGGTCAGCGGCTTCATCGAGCGCCTCCCCGCCCACGCCCGGGTCGAAGCGGGCGGCCACCGGGTCGGTGACAAGGGCTACTTCTACGCCCCGACCGTCGTCTCCGGGCTCAAGCAGGACGACGAGATCATCCAGCACGAGGTCTTCGGCCCGGTCATCACCGTCCAGTCGTTCCGCGACGAGGCGCAGGCCGTGGAGTGGGCGAACGGCGTCGAGTACGCCCTGGCCTCCTCGGTGTGGACCAAGGACCACGCGCGCGCCATGCGGATGTCGAAGAACCTCGACTTCGGCTGCGTCTGGATCAACACCCACATCCCGCTGGTCGCCGAGATGCCGCACGGCGGTTTCAAGAAGTCCGGTTACGGCAAGGACCTCTCGGCCTACGGCTTCGAGGACTACACGCGCATCAAGCACGTGATGACGTCCATCGAGGGCTGAGCGACATCTCCGGGGCCCCGTGCGCACGGGGCCCCGGAGCTTCCCGCCCCATAGCGAGGGCGGCGTAAAGAGCCAGTAAATGCGGGCGTACGCTGCGGACATGAGCGAGCAACGCGCCTTGCGAAGGCGTATACGCGTGTGGTTGGTCGTCTTCATCGTCTGTCTGGTGCTGAGCGGGCTGACCGCCTTCCCGCTCGTCCACGAACTGCGGTGGACCGAGGATCTGCTGACGTCCTCGGCCTCTCCCGTCCCCGAACACTTCCCGGCGCTGCTGGAGTGGATCACCCGCGTCCGCACCGGCCTCGACGAGGCCGACGCCCGGTATCCCTTCGTGCTGTACGGCACCGACTGGCTGGCCTTCGCCCACCTGGTCATCGCGGTCGCCTTCTACGGGCCCTTCCGCGACCCGGTCCGCAACATCTGGGTGATCGAGTTCGGCATGATCGCCTGCGCCGGGATCATCCCGCTCGCGCTGATCTGCGGCCCGATCCGCGACATCCCGTTCTGGTGGTCGATCATCGACATGTCGTTCGGCGTCTTCGGGGTGATCCCGCTGCTGATCGTGCACCGCAAGATCAAGCGCCTGGAGGCGATGGAGCGGGCACCGGAGCGCGAACCGGTGGCCGCCTGACTCAGTCGGCCGACGGCGCCCCGAAGACCGTCGAGACCACGCCCATGACCAGGGCGTTCTCCCCCTCGGCCTTCGCGTCCGTGGAGTTGATGCTGTAGACGAGCGTGCGGGAGAGATCGCGCGTGGCGCCGATTCCCGAGTTGTAGCCCCAGCGGCCGCCGGTCTTGCCCCAGACCTGGCGGCCGCCCAGCGTCCAGGTGGACAGACCGGCGCTGAACGCGGGCGCCCTCCCGGTCACGAAGTCGCGCACCGAGGGGTCCGGCAGCGTGAACATCTCCTCCAGCAGCGGCCCGCGCACCACCCGGCCCCGGAACAGCGCGGTCAGGAAGCGCTCCAGGTCGGCGGTGGTGGAGATGATGTCCCCCGCCGCCCAGCCGTCGGTCGCGCTCCACACGCTGACGTCCCGCAGAGCGGTGGTGCCGTCCGCCTGCTTCATGCGCTGGTACCCGTGGTTGTGCGGGCCGTGGATACGGGGATCGGAGCCGGGGAACGACGTGTCGCGCAGACCCAGCGGGGCCAGGATGCGCCGGGACACCTCCCCCTCGTAGGAGTGCCCGGTGACCTTCTCGATCAGCAGCCCCGCCACCGTGGAGTTGATGTTGACGTAGTGCTGCCGCGTCCCCGCCGGGAACTCGCGCTCCTTGGCCGTGGCGACCGAGGGGAAGACGATCGCCAGGGTCAGCGCCCCGCAGAGCCGGCGGGCCGGTGCCGGGGCGTAGGCCGCGACGCTGTAGAGGGCGACCAGACCGGTGTACGGAAGGGTCTGCCCCGGCCCGTCGGTGGCGAGCCCGTAGAGGCTCTGCGCCGCCATCACCGCCAGCAGCACCCGCACCGGAGCCCGGCGCCGCCACAGCAGCGGAAGCACGGTCAGGGTGGTCAGCAGATACGCGGACAGCGTCGCGGGTTCGAGGCGGGGGTCGCGGGGCAGCACCCAGGGCACCGACACCGCCGCCTGGACCAGCAGGACCACGCCGATGTCGGTCACCCGGGGACCCGGACCGCCCGTCTCCCGCACCCGGCGCCAGACCGTGCGCGGCCCTGTCACGGTCTGCGCCCGGCCCCGTGCCGGTCGATCAGCCTGCGGAGCACGTCGATCCGGTTGGTGGTGACGGAGTCCACGCCATGGCCGATCAGCCGGCGCATCGTCCGGCCGGTGTCGGCGGTCCAGGCGGAGACCAGCAGCCCGTCGCGGTGGTTGCGGTCCGTCAGCTCCCGGCTGACCAGACCGAACCGGTAGTTCAGCCAGCGCGGCCGGACCGCGTCGAGCAGCGCCGCACGCGGCGGAGCGAGCGTCGTCCAGGTCATCGCGATCTCGGCGGACGGGTCGGCCGCGCGCACCCGCAGCATCGCGTCGGGCCCGGCGCAGTAGTAGACCCGCTCCCCGGCCCCGCACTCCCGCACCACGCCCACCGTGCGCTTCACCGAATCCGGCGTGGAGCCCGGCAGGTCGATCATCACGCGGTGCGCGCCGACCGCGAGCAGCGCCTCGCGCAGCGTCGGCACCCCGCCCGCCGTCAGCTCGGTCAGCTCCTGGTGGCTGAGCCGGTCCAGCCGCAGGTCATGGCCCCAGAGCCGGTCCAGCGTGGCATCGTGCAGCAGCACCGGCACCCCGTCGCGGGTGACCCGGACGTCGATCTCCACCGCGTCCGCCCCGCGTTCGAGCGCGGAGCGGATCGAGGAGAGGGTGTTCTCGCGGGCGCGGTACGGATCGCCCCGGTGGGCGACGGCGGTGACAGGCTTCGACATGGGGCCATTGTCACCGCCGGTACGTCAGCGTCCGGCGCGAGTCAGCCAGTTGGCGGTGTACGTGTCGATCTCGTCGGTCAGCGTGCGCTTGCCGGCCGGGTCGAGGAAGGACGCCTCGACGGCGTTCTTCGCGAGCGCGGCCACACCGTTCTCGTCCAGACCGAGGATGCGGGCGGCCACCGCGTACTCGTTGTTGAGGTCGGTGCCGAACATGGGCGGGTCGTCGCTGTTGATCGTGACCAGCACCCCGGCCTGGACCATCTCGCGCACCGGGTGCTGCTCGATGTCCTTCACCGCCCGGGTCGCGATGTTGGACGTGGGGCAGACCTCCAGGGCGATGCGCCGCTCGGCGAGGTGGTCGAGCAGCTTGGGGTCGGCGACCGAGCTGGTGCCGTGGCCGATGCGCTCGGCGCGCAGCTCGTTCAGCGCGTCCCAGACGGTCTGCGGGCCCGTGGTCTCCCCGGCGTGCGGCACCGAGTGCAGGCCCTCGGCGATCGCGCGGTCGAAGTAGGGCTTGAACTGCGGGCGGTCCACGCCGATCTCCGGGCCGCCGAGCCCGAACGACACCAGCCCCTCGGGCCGAAGGTCCACCGCGAGCCGGGTGGTCTCCTCGGCGGCCTCAAGACCGGCCTCACCGGGGATGTCGAAGCACCAGCGCAGCACGACGCCCAGCTCCCGCTCGGCCGCCTTGCGGGCGTCCTCGATCGCCTCCATGAACCCCTGCTCGGGAATGCCGCGCCGGGTCGAGGAGAACGGGGTGACCGTCAGCTCCGCGTACCTGATGTTCTGCCGGGCCATGTCACGGGCGACCTCGTACGTCAGCAGCCGGACGTCCTCCGGAGTGCGGATCAGGTCCACGACGGACAGGTAGACGTCGATGAAGTGGGCGAAGTCGGTGAAGGTGAAATAGTCCGCCAGCGCCTCGGGGGCGGTGGGGACCTTGGAGTCGGGGTGGTGCGCGGCCAGCTCGGCGACGATGCGGGGGGAGGCCGAACCGACGTGGTGGACATGGAGCTCGGCCTTGGGCAGCCCCGCGATGAAGGGGTGCAGGTCGGTCATCGGGGCCTCCGTGGGCGTGGAGTGTGACGGGCTCCGGTCAGGGGTGACCGGGGCGGGGGACGGGAGTCATCGTAGGACGGGCCCGTAGCATGACCGCATCACGATGGGGGAGGCCCATGTCGGACAACACAGATCAGCCTGCGGACGGGGCCGCACCGGTCGACCCCTGGGCACCGCCGGAGCGGCGCACGCCCCGCGAGACCCCGGCGCCGGGCGGCCCCGGGCCCTCGGACAGCCCGGCGCCCCCGGTCGGCCGCGTGCCCCTGGACAAGAAGCCCGGCGCCGGGAACCCCGGCCCCGAGGTCCCCGGCGCCCCGCGCACCCCGTCCGACGCCATACCCGGCAACGGCATATCCGGCGACCCGCGACCGCCCGCCGTACACGACCAGCTGACGGTCACCTCCATGCCGGGCATCGGAACGGGACCGGTGCCGCCGCCGGCCGGATTCGGCTCGCCGCAGACCGGGCCCGCCGGATGGGCCGCCCCCGGAACCCCCGGGTCCGTGCCCCCGCCGCCCGTCGGGCCGAACGGCCCGGGCCAGGCCGGACCGCCGCAGGACGGCTTCCCGGGCACGCCGCCGCAGGACGGCTTCCCCGGCGCCCAGCCCCCGTACGGCTATCCCGGCCCGCAGACCCCCGGTTACGGCTTCCCCGGCGCCCAGCCCCCGCAGTTCGGCTACCCCGCCGGGCAGGCGCCGCAGTACGGCTACCCGGGCTACCCCGGTTACGGGAACCCGTGGGGCGGACCGGCGCCCGCCAACGGGCTGGGTATCGCCTCGCTGGTGCTCGGCATCATCGCGACGGCCGGCTTCTGCATGTACGGCCTGGGCATCGTCCTCGGCATCCTCGCGCTGATCTTCGGCATCATCGGCCGCGGCCGCGCTCAGCGGGGCGAGGCCGACAACGGGGGCGTGGCGCTGGCCGGGATCATCCTCGGCTCCATCGGGATCGTCGTCAGCGCGGCCTTCCTCGGCTTCTTCATCTGGCTCGTGACCAACGACGACTTCGACGACGAGGACAGCGGGTCAGACTACGAGCCCGCGCCCGTCTCCCTCGTCGCCGAGGCGCGCGAGCTCCCGCCGCTGGGCCACTTCTCCGTACGGGCCTGAGCACACGAGGACGACGGCTCGCGGGACGCCGGGGAACACCACCACCGCCGCCCCGCGAGCCGCCTCATATCGACTCGGCCGCGCCCCGCAGCTCCTCCCGGGCCGCCATCAGCGCGAACCCCAGCAGATTGAGCCCCCGCCACTCCGCCGGGTCCTGGGCGCGCGGGTCGTCCGCCGCGAGCCCGATGCCCCAGATCCGGTCCAGGGGGCTCGCCTCCACCAGCACCCGGTCACCGGTGCGCAGCAGGAACGCGCCCAGCTCCGGGTCCTGGCCGAACTTGTGGACGCTGCCCGCCACCACCAGGCCGTACCGCTCACGCTGCCAGACGGCGTCGTCGAAGCCCCGCACCAGTCGGCCGACCTTCTTCGCCTCGGCCGGGCTCTTCGCCGCCACCGCCCGCTCCGCCGCCTCCGCGTCGCCGAACAGCCGGGCCTTGGCGGCCATCATCCAGTGCTCCGCCGACGCGTACGTCACGCCGTCGACCGTGAACGGCGAGGGCCACCACTGACTGAGGCAGCTCGCGCCGATGGAGCCGTCGGGGCGCGGCCGGTGCCCCCAGAAGTGCAGGTACTTCACCTTCTCGCCGCGGCCGGTCAGCTCGACCAGGTCCTCGACACTGCGCACGTCCCCCATGTGTTCCATGCTCCGGAGTCTGCCACCCGCCACTGACAACGGGTCCACGTGACCCAGATCACTACCAATGAGTAGCCGAACCCGCGTCATGAACCGGCCCCTGCCCGCTCTCTCCCGTGAACGCGCCCGCCGCCCGGCCGGCGCGACACGGACTACGGAGGCGGGCCATGAAGGGCTCGGAGGTCAGGGCAGCGGTCGAGTGGCTGGCGTCGGCGGCGCCCGACCCGGCCGCCTGCCGGTGGGACTGGGAGCGCGATCCGCGGGGGATCGCGCTCCTGCCCGCCGGCCGGCGCTGGGACGTACTGATCCTGCCGGGGGAGCTGGGCTACCCCACGCTCGACGTGCTCACCCGGCTCATCGACCGGCCGGGGCCGGTCCTCGCGGACTTCGGCGAGTCCCGGATGGGGTTCTTCGTACCGCCGGGCACCGTCACCCGCTGGGTCGGCACGGGCATCCGGGGGGCCGGGCGCGGCACCTGGATCGTCGTCCCGCACCCGGGCCGCCCGGCCGGAAAGGTGCGCTGGCTCGTCCCGCCCGACGGCTCGGGCACCCTCACCGACGCCACGCTCCTGGAGCTCGCGATGCACGAGGCCGCGGCGGGCCCCGCAGACGGCGAGGGGGTCTGACATTGCCAGAGGTCTTGACAACCCGATTGGTCTGGACCATGTTGTGCGCGCCGCATCAATTCCCCGCGCCGCACCAATTCCCCCCTGTACGGAGGCCGTTGTGGAACGCACAAGACCCCCCGCCCGCATGACCGGACTGGTGGCCGCCTTCTCGGCCGCCCTCCTCGCCGCCGGTGGTCTCGCCGCCTCGGCCCCCACCGCCGCCGCGGCCGACGCCGAACTGGCGAGCAACGGCACCTTCGAGGCCGGGCTGTCCGGCTGGAACTGCTCCGGCGGCAGCGGAGCGGCCGTCAGCACCCCCGTACACGGCGGGACTTCGGCGCTGAAGGCCACCCCGGCCGGCAGCGACAACGCGCAGTGCTCCCAGTCCGTGAAGGTCAAGCCCGGGTCGACGTACACGCTGAGTGCCTGGGTGCAGGGCAGTTACGTCTACCTCGGCGCCTCGGGCACCGGCACGACGGACGTCTCCACCTGGACGCAGTCCGCGCCCGGCTGGCAGAAGCTCACGACCACCTTCACGACCGGGCCGTCCACCACCTCGGTCGGCATCTACACGCACGGCTGGTACGGCACCCCGGCCTACTACGCCGACGACATCAGCCTGACCGGCCCGGGCGGCGACCCGGTCGTGCTGCCCTCCGCTCCCACGGGTCTCAAGGCGGGCACGGTCACCTCCTCCTCGGTCGCCCTGTCCTGGACGGGCTCCTCCGGGGCCACCGGCTACAACGTCTACCGGGGCGGCACCAAGGTCCAGAGCGTCACCGGGACCTCGGCCACCGTGACCGGACTCAGTGCCTCCACCGCGTACAGCTTCCAGGTCAGCGCCGTCAACGAAGCGGGCGAGTCCGCCAAGTCGGCCGCGGTCTCGGCGACCACGAGCAAGGGAAGCGAAGGCGGTACCGGTACCCAGCTGCCCGCCCACGCGCTCGTCGGCTATCTGCACGCCAGCTTCGCCAACGGCTCCGGCTACACGCGCATGGCGGACGTGCCCGACTCCTGGGACGTCATCGACCTGGCCTTCGGCGAGCCGACCTCCGTCACCTCGGGCGACATCCGCTTCAAGCTCTGCCCGGTCACCGAGTGCCCGAACGTCGAGTCGGAGGCCGATTTCAAGGCGGCCATCAAGGCCAAGCAGGCCGCCGGCAAGAAGGTGCTGATCTCCATCGGCGGCCAGAACGGCCAGGTGCAGCTCGCGACCACCGCCGCCCGGGACACGT
Organism: Streptomyces sp. NPDC097595; assembly: GCF_044761525.1. Classification (NCBI taxonomy): domain Bacteria; kingdom Bacillati; phylum Actinomycetota; class Actinomycetes; order Kitasatosporales; family Streptomycetaceae; genus Streptomyces; species Streptomyces sp. NPDC097595. The sequence goes on from NZ_JBIWCN010000002.1 coordinate 448,945, forward strand.
TCGTCTCCTCGGTGAGCAAGATCATCGACGAGTACGGGCTCGACGGCCTGGACATCGACTTCGAGGGCCACTCGCTCTCGCTGAACACCGGGGACACCGACTTCCGGAACCCCACCACCCCGGTGATCGTGAACCTGATCTCGGCGGTGAAGACCCTCAAGGCCAAGTACGGCGAGAAGTTCGTCCTCACCATGGCCCCGGAGACCTTCTTCGTCCAGCTCGGGTACCAGTACTACGGCTCCGGCCCCTGGGGCGGCCAGGACCCGCGCGCCGGTGCCTATCTGCCGGTGATCCACGCGCTGCGCGACGACCTCACGCTGCTGCACGTCCAGGACTACAACTCGGGCTCCATCATGGGTCTGGACAACCAGTACCACTCCATGGGCGGCGCCGACTTCCACATCGCGATGACCGACATGCTGATGGCCGGCTTCCCCGTCGCCGGTGACCAGACGAAGGTCTTCCCCGGGCTGCGGCCCGACCAGATCGCGATCGGCCTGCCGGCCTCCACCCAGGCGGGCAACGGACACACCTCGCCCGCCGAGGTCACCAAGGCGCTCAACTGCCTCACCAAGAAGACCGACTGCGGCTCCTACGCCACCCACGGCACCTGGTCGGGCCTGCGCGGCCTGATGACCTGGTCCGTCAACTGGGACCGCTTCAACAACTGGGAGTTCTCGAAGAACTTCGACGCCTACTTCGGCTGAGCACCCCGTACAACAGCAGGAGCAGCAGCCCGCACAGGAACCAGCTGCCCAGCACATCCAGCGGCCAGTGATAGCCGCGGAGCACCAGACCGATGCCCGTCACCGCCGTCAGCAGGACGGCGGTGACGGGCATCATCCATGGGTGCCGCCCCCGTCCGGCGAGCAGCAGCGCCGAAGCCCCGTACGCCACCGCCGCCGTCGCCGCGTGCCCCGACGGGTAGTAGCCGGTGGCGTCCGTGAGCGGCCCGGGCCGTGCGATCCAGTCCTTCAGCGGTACGACGAGCAGGGGCACCGCCGCCATCGCGAGGGCCGTGGCCAGCGCCTCCCACCGCCGTCCGCGCAGCAGCGACCAGCCGATCGCGCACGCCAGCACCGGAAGGGCGACCTGCGTATTGCCGAGATCGGCGAGGAATTCGGTGAGCCACCGGGGGCCGTGGCCGACGAGCATCCGTCCGGCGCGCTCGTCGAGGCCGCGCAGCGGGCCGTCGGCGGCGATCTGCCAGGTGGTCAGCGCGAAGAGGGCCGACAGGCCCGACACCAGGGAAATGAAAAAAGCCGTCCGCCCCGGAACTGGGGGGGTTGTTCCGGAGCGGACGAGTGGACCGGTTTGCCGCGCGCCCCGGGGGGTGTGGGGCGGGCGGCCATCCGATCGGTGAGGAGTTCCGGAGCGTGATGCCCCAGTGGTGTGCGCGAAGGCACGCCCGGGACGGTGCCGAGGAAGCTCCGACCCGGATTCACCCGCAGTCCCCTGCGGGCGGGGTGTTTCTCTCATCTGCGGAAACCGTACGTCAGGGGAGGGGGGACCGATAGCGGGTACGGTATCCCGCCATCGGCCCCCCACCTTTTCTTCACAGGCCCGCACGCGATCCGGGGCTCAGATGCCCGCGAAGGCGCCCTCCAGGACGTCCAGACCCTCGCTCAGCAGGTCCTCGCCGATCACCAGCGGCGGCAGGAAGCGCAGCACGTTGCCGTAGGTGCCGCAGGTCAGGACGAGAACACCCTCGGCGTGGCACGCCTTCGCGAGCCGGGCGGCCGCCTCCGGGTGCGGGTCCTTCGTGCCCGGCTTCACCAGCTCGATCGCGATCATCGCGCCGCGGCCCCGGACGTCACCGATCAGCCCGCCGTTCGGCAGCTTCGCGCGCATCGCTTCGAGCCGGCCCTTCATGACCTCCTCGATGCGCTTCGCCTTCTTGTTCAGGTCCAGCTCGCGCATCGTCTCGATCGCCCCGAGGGCGCCCGCGCAGGCGACCGGGTTGCCGCCGTACGTACCGCCGAGGCCGCCCGCGTGCGCCGCGTCCATGATCTCGGCGCGGCCGGTCACGGCCGACAGCGGGAGGCCGCCCGCGATGCCCTTGGCCGTGGTGATCAGGTCGGGGACGATGCCCTCGTCCTCGCAGGCGAACCACTGGCCGGTCCGGCAGAAGCCGGACTGGATCTCGTCCGCGACGAAGACGATGCCGTTGTCCTTGGCGAACTGCGCGATGGCCGGCAGGAAGCCCTTGGCCGGCTCGATGAAGCCGCCCTCGCCGAGCACCGGTTCGATGATGATCGCGGCGACGTTCTCCGCGCCGATCTGCTTGGTGATCTGGTCGATGGCCTGGGCGGACGCCTCCGCGCCGGCGTTCTCCGCACCGGTCGGCCAGCGGTAGCCGTACGCCACCGGCACCCGGTACACCTCCGGCGCGAACGGGCCGAAGCCGTGCTTGTACGGCATGTTCTTGGCGGTCAGCGCCATCGTGAGGTTCGTCCGGCCGTGGTAGCCGTGGTCGAACACGACGACCGCGGTGCGCTTGGTGTACGCGCGAGCGATCTTCACCGCGTTCTCGACGGCCTCGGCGCCCGAGTTGAACAGCGCGGACTTCTTCGCGTGGTCGCCCGGGGTCAGCTCCGCGAGCCGCTCGCAGACCTCCACGTACCCCTCGTACGGCGTGACCATGAAACAGGTGTGGGTGAAGTCCGCGAGCTGCGCGGAGGCCCGGCGCACGACGGCCTCGGCGGAGGCGCCGACCGAGGTCACGGCGATGCCGGAGCCGAAGTCGATCAGCCGGTTGCCGTCCACGTCCTCGATGATCCCGCCGCCCGCCCGCGCGGTGAACACCGGCAGCGTGGAGCCGACGCCCGCGGCGACCGCCGCGAGCCGGCGCTCTTGCAGCTCGACCGACTTCGGACCGGGGACGGCGGTGACGAGTCGGCGCTCCTGCGGGATTTCGGACATGCGGGGCTCCTGGGGGGTGTTTCGGACGCTTCTTCGTTGTGCAGGCTAGGCGCGGGACCCCGGGCGGGGCATGCTCCGATCGGTAGTGGTCGCGTACGTGTCGTTGTCCGCGAAGGACAGAAGGCGGCGCGGGGGTACGGGGCGCGATTCCGGCGGTCACTATCCGGGCGCGTTGCTGAACTCACCGTGTGCGCGCACTAGATTGACCGGTGCAGTAACGGACCTGGCTGGTCAAGGGGGCAACGGTTCATGGAGAACGACGGTACGCACGGCGCGTGGGGCACGCGGGGCGCGCAGCCGCCGGGCGCGGGGGCCGGAGGCTCCGTACCGCGACCGGCCGGCCCGCCGCCCGCGCACCCGCCCACCGTCCCGCCCCCCACCCGGCCCCCCGCCGTGCCTGCACCCCCCGCGCACACCCCGGCCCCGGGCAGCGCCGCGCCCACCGCCGACTGGTTCAACGCCCCGCGCCCCCAGGCCGGACCCGGCGTCTGGCGGTACGGATTCACGCCCCGGCCCGCCGAGCGCCCGCCGCGCCCCTCCCTGGTGGGCCCGGCCGCGACGCTGATCCTCTGGCTGCTGCTGTGGCTGCTGCTCTCGGCGCGTGCCGTCCCCTATGTGTTCAAGCCGATCGAGATCATCACCGGGCCCAAGTGGTGGGTCCTGGGCGGTCTGCGGGACGACGCGCCGGGCCTGGTGGTCGACTCGACCACCCTCTACTACGAGGTCCTGGTCCTCATTCTGGGCTTCTACGCCGCCCGGCTCGGCGGCTGGGCCCACGTCCTCCGGTACTTCGCCGGCGAGCGGTACGAACGCGTCAGGCTGACCCTGTCGGTGGCCGCCGCGGTGGTGCTGCTGTGGCTGGCCTGGACCCCGAAGGTGCCGCTGCTGCTCGTGCTCATGGGATCGGCGCAGGACTGGCTGCTCAGCGGTGACCGGCTGAAGGCCACCGTGGCCGCCTACACCTGCTACGCGCTGACCACCGCGATCGTGGTGTGGCCCATCGCCCGGGCCGCACACTGGGGAGACGCACTCCGCGACCTCCGGGCCGGACGCGCGCCCGCCCGCCCCCGGGTCGAGGACGGCACGGCCCCCGCCCCGGCGGACGGCCCCCTGCGCGCCCAGTGGCCCGAACTGCGTGCCGCCGGCGCCGCCGACGCAGCCGAGGCGCTGACCGCCGCCGTGTACGCGGGCCGGATGAACGACGTGGACTGCGTACGGGTGGGCCACGCCTGGACCGGGGCGCGCGGCCGCCCCGACCGCCTGGCCTCCTTCACCGAGACCGTGTTCCGCAAGGGTGCCGAGGCCTTCCTGCACCCCTCCGGCCTCCGGGACGTGCCCCGGCGCACCGCCACCCACGACCCGCTCACCGGCCAGGTCCGCATCGGGGAGTGCGCCGACGACCCGCGCAACCCCTACCCCCGCCGGGGCTCCGGCATGGCGCTGGACCCCGCGTCGCTCGGCACCTCCCTGCTGGTCGTCGGCCCGCCGGGCTCCGGCAAGACCGAACGGGTCGTCCGGCCCGTCGTGGAGGCCCTCGCGCTGCGGGCGCTCACCGGACAGGCCGCGGTGCTCGCCGTCGGCGCGGCGGGCGGCGGGCTCGGCCCGGACGACGCCTACGACGTCGTCATCCGCATCGGCGACCCCGCGTCCCTGCACGACTTCGACCTGTATGGCGGCACCACCGACCCGGACGAGGCCGCGGCGGCCCTCGCCGAGGGGCTGGCCGGGGACATCCCCGCCCTGGAGACCCGGCGCGCCGCGACTGCCCTCGGACAGCTGCTCGGCCCGTTCCGCACGGTCCACGGCCGCTTCCCCTCCGTACCCGAACTCCGCGAACTCCTCGAAGGCTCCGCCGCCGCGCTCGACGCGCTGCGCGAGGCCCTGGCGGCCGGCGGACACCAGGCGATGCTGCGCGAGCTGGAGGCCAGGGCCCGCCAGGCGGGCGGCGGCGCCGACCCGGCCGCCGTCCTGGCCGACCGGATCGCCGCGCTCGACCGGCCCGCCTTCGCGGGATTCTTCGCCACCGGCGAGGACGCCCGGCCGTTCTCGCTTCGCTCCCTGGGCCGGCACCCGCTCCGGGTCCGCGTCGACCTGCCGGAGCGCGCGCACGCCGAGGCGTCCCGCATCCTGGCCCGCCTGGTGCTCGCCCAGTTCAACGCCGTCACCGCGGCCCGCACCGACCGCTCGCTGTTCGTCTGCCTCGTCCTGGACGACGCCACCCACACCGTCACCGCCGACACCGTCCGGGGCATCCGCCGCCTCCGGTCCGTCAACGCCGGGGCGGTCCTCGCCCTGCGCACCCTGGACGACGTGCCGGAGGGGCTGCACACGGCGCTGCTCGGGGCGTTCGGCTGCACCATGGCCTTCCCCGGCCTCACCACCTGGGACGGCAAGCGCTTCGCGGAGGCGTGGGGGAAGGAGTGGGTGGAGGTCCGCGAGGTCGCCCAGCACGGCGTCTTCGCCGACCAGCCGCTCACCCGCGCCCTGCACTCCCTGCGCAAGATGGCCACCGGCAAGGCCGTCACCACGGACGCGGTGACCGTCCGCCAGGTCGAACGGGAACGCTGGTCCGCCTCCGCACTCGCCTACGAGCTGCCGCACGGCCACGCGGTGCTCTCCCTGACCACCGTGGACGGCGCGCACATGCCCCCGCTGCTCGTGCGGCTGGCCGGCTGAGGCGGGGGAGGCGGCAGAGGCGCGCGGGACGCGAGTGGCAGCGGTGACAGAGACTCTGCCACCCTGGCAGAATCGAAGTGAGCCGTTCATACGGGACGGCGAAATCGCCCCCTGCCGAAGGCCCTCACCCCCATGCCGCCCACGCTCGCCTCGCTCGTCCAGCACTCGGCGCTCAAACTCACGGTGCGCGCGGGGGCGGACCGCCTCGGCACACCGGTGCGCTGGGCGCACGCCAGCGAGCTGACCGACCCCGTCCCCTATATGGAGGGCGGCGAACTGCTGCTGGTCACCGCGACCAACCTGGACGCGGAGAACCCGGAGGCGATGGGCCGTTACGTGCGCCGGCTCGCCGATGCCGGGGTCGCCGGGCTCGGCTTCGCCGTCGGCGTCAACTACGACGAGGTGCCCCGGCCCCTGATCGGCGCCGCCGAGGAAGCCGGGCTGCCGCTGCTCGAAGTGCCCCGCCGCACCCCGTTCATCGCCATCGCCAAGGCCGTCTCCTCGCAGATCGCGGCCGACCAGTACCGCGCGGTCACCGCCGGCTTCGAGGCGCAGCGGGAGCTCACCAGCGCGGCGCTCGCCGGGGACGGCCCCGCCGCCCTCCTCACCCGCCTCGCCGCCCACGTCAACGGCTGGGCCGCCCTCTACGACACCGCGGGGGCCGTCGTGGCCGCCGCCCCCGACTGGGCGGCCCGCCGCGCCGCCCGGCTCACCCCCGAGGTGGAGCGGCTGCGCGCCCGCCCCGCCCCGGCCAGCATGGTCGTCGGCGACACCGACGACCGCGTCGAGCTCCAGTCCCTGGGCACCGGCCGCCGGGTCCGCGGCGCCCTCGCCGTCGGCACCGGGGCGGCCCTCGGCACCGCCGAGCGGTACGCCGTGCACTCGGCGGTCGCCCTGCTCACCCTGACCACCGCCCGCTCCCGCGCCCTCCAGGGCGCCGAGCAGCGCCTCGGTGCGGCGGTGCTGCGGATGCTCCTCGCCGGCCAGCCCGACCACGCCCGCGCGGTCGCCGGGGACCTCTACGGCGGACTGCTCGACGCCCCCTTCCGGCTGCTCATCGCCGAGGGCCAGGACCCCTCGGCCACGGCGCTCCTGGCCGACGCGCTGGACACCGCCGCGGACCGGTCCGGGGAGACCCTGCTGATGGTGCCCGAGGGCGAACGCCTCCTGGTGCTGGCCGCCGACGGCGGCGCGGCGGTGACCGCCTGCCAGGCGTACGCCGAGGCGCAGGACGCGCTGACCCCGCGCGAGCCGGCCGCCGCCCGGGAGAGCGATGTCGTGGTGGGCATGTCCGCACCGGCGGGCCCGGTCGCGGTGTCCGCCGCGTACAAGCAGGCCGAGCAGGCCCTCTCGGTGGCCCGCCGCCGGGGCCGGGCCCTGGTCGAGCACGCCGAGCTGGCCACCGGGTCCGTGCTGCCGCTGCTCGCCGACGACGCGGTGCGGGCCTTCGCGGACGGGATGCTCCGCGCGCTGTACGAGCACGACGCCAAGGGCCGGGGCGATCTGGTCGCGTCGGTGCGCGCCTGGCTCTCGCACCACGGGCAGTGGGACGCGGCCGCCGCCGACCTGGGGGTCCACCGGCACACCCTGCGGTACCGGATGCGGCGGGTGGAGGAGATCCTCGGGCGCTCGCTGGACGACCCGGACGTCCGGATGGAGATCTGGCTCGCCCTGAAGGTCACCGCATCCCCTGGCCAATAAGGCGCACCAGGGCCGCTGTCCGCTCCACCCAGGACAAACGCCAGGCGGTCGTCCCGGCCCTACCGTGGGGGCGGACACACCCCACGCCATCGAAGGGCCGGAACCCCATGACCTCCACCCACGCCTTCTGGCTGGCCGGCCGCCAGGCCACCGGCGAGGAAAGCTTCGACGTCACCAACTCCTGGGACGGGCGCCTCGTCGGGACGGTCTCCGTTCCGACCGAGGCCCAGGTCGAGGAGGCCGTCGCCGCCGCGCACGCCGTGCGCGAGGAGTTCGCCGCGACCCCGGCCCACGTCCGCGCCGCCGCGCTCGACCACGTGGCCCGCCGGCTGGCCGAGCGCACCGAGGAGATCGCCCAGCTGATCTCCGCCGAGAACGGCAAGCCCGTCAAGTGGGCGCGCGGCGAGGTCGGGCGGGCCGTGTCCGTCTTCCGCTTCGCCTCCGAGGAGGCCCGCCGGTTCAACAGCGGCGAGGCCCAGCGCCTGGACACCGACGCCGGCGGCACCGGCCGCCTCGGCCTCACCCGGCGCTTCCCGCGCGGCACCGTCCTCGGCATCGCGCCCTTCAACTTCCCGCTGAACCTCAGCGCCCACAAGGTCGCCCCGGCCATCGCCGTCGGCGTCCCGATCATCCTCAAGCCGGCCCCGGCGACCCCGGTCTCCTCGCTGGTCCTGGGCGAACTGCTGGCCGAGACGGACCTCCCGGCCGGCTCCTGGTCCGTCCTCACGGTCCCCAACGACCGGATGCCCGCCCTGGTCCAGGACGAGCGGCTGCCCGTGATCTCCTTCACCGGGTCCGCCCCCGTCGGCTACGCGATCATGGACTCGGTGCCCCGTAAGCACTGCACGCTGGAGCTCGGCGGCAACGGCGCCGCCGTCGTGCTCGGCGACTACGCCTCCGACGAGGACCTGGACTGGGCCGCGACCCGCATCGCGACCTTCTCCAACTACCAGGGCGGCCAGTCCTGCATCTCCGTCCAGCGCGTCATCGCCGACGCGGCGGTGTACGACCGGCTGCTGCCCAGGATCGTCGCCGCCGTGGAGGCCCAGGTCACCGGCGACCCTTCCGACCCCACCACCGACGTCGGCCCGCTCGTGGACGAGGCCGCCGCCCGGCGCGTCGAGTCCTGGGTCGACGAGGCCGTCGCGGCGGGCGCCCAGCTCCTCGCGGGCGGCAAGCGCGACGGGTCCACCTACGCCCCGACCGTCCTCGCCGGGCTGCCCGGCGGCGTCACCCTCGCCACCGAGGAGGTCTTCGGGCCGGTCCTGTCCGTGCAGAAGGTGACCGGCGAGGCCGAGGCGTTCGCCGCCGTCAACGCCTCGCAGTACGGGCTCCAGGCGGGCGTGTTCACCCATGACATCCAGGCCGCCTTCCGCGCCCACCGCGCGCTGGAGGTCGGCGGTGTGATCATCGGCGACGTCCCCTCGTACCGCGCCGACCAGATGCCGTACGGCGGAGCCAAGCAGTCCGGCGTGGGCCGCGAGGGCGTCCGCTACGCGATGGACGACTACACCTACGAGCGCGTCCTCGTCCTCACGGGCCTCGCGCTCTGACGCCCACGCGGGCGCATGCCGCACCCGGCGGCGGGCAGTGGAGTGGTGGCCGACCCGATCGGCGCCCCGGGGCTGGTCGGGTCGCCGGTAATCGGGTACATACGGACGAGTAGAACCGGACAGGTACGCACGGCGGACGGACCCCGTCCCGACCGTGCGCCTGCCGGGTCCACCCACCCGACGACGCGGCGAGGTGAGCCCTCATGTCCGCTCCATCCGCACAACAGCCCACGCCCAAGGTGACCGAACGCGAAGCGCGCCAGGTCGCCGAGGACGCCCGGGAACAGGACTGGCGCAAACCCAGCTTCGCCAAGGAACTCTTCCTCGGCCGCTTCCGCCTGGACCTGATCCACCCGCACCCGCAGCCCGCCGGCGAGGACGTCCGGCGCGGCGAGGAATTCCTCGCCCGGCTCCGGGAGTTCTGCGAGACCCGGGTCGACAGCGCTCTCATCGAACGCGAGGCGAAGATCCCCGACGAGGTCGTCAACGGCCTCAAGGAACTCGGCGCGCTCGGTATGAAGATCGACGTCAAGTACGGCGGCCTCGGCCTGACCCAGGTCTATTACAACCGGGCCCTCGCCCTGGCCGGCTCCGCGAGCCCCGCGATCGGCGCCCTGCTCTCCGCCCACCAGTCGATCGGCGTGCCCCAGCCGCTGAAGACCTTCGGCACCCAGGAGCAGAAGGACACCTTCCTGCCCCGCCTCGCCCGTACGGACATCTCCGCGTTCCTCCTCACCGAGCCGGACGTGGGCTCCGACCCGGCGCGGCTCGCCACCACCGCCGTCCGGGACGGGGACGACTACGTCCTCGACGGGGTGAAGCTGTGGACCACCAACGGCGTCGTCGCGGACCTGCTGGTCGTCATGGCACGCGTACCGAAGTCCTCGGAGGGCAAGGGCGGCATCACCGCCTTCGTCGTCGAGGCGGACGCCCCCGGCATCACCGTGGAGCACCGCAACGCCTTCATGGGCCTGCGCGGCATCGAGAACGGCGTCACCCGCTTCCACCAGGTGCGCGTGCCCGCCGCGAACCGCATCGGACCCGAGGGCGCCGGGCTCAAGATCGCGCTCACCACGCTCAACACCGGCCGGCTCTCGCTGCCCGCGATGTGCGTCGGCTCCGGCAAGTGGTGCCTGAAGATCGCCCGCGAGTGGTCCGCCGTCCGCGAGCAGTGGGGCAGGCCGGTCGCCCGGCACGAGGCCGTCGGCTCCAAGATCGCCTTCATCGCCGCGACCACCTTCGCCCTGGAGGCCGTGGTCGACCTGGCCTCGCAGATGGCCGACGAGGACCGCAACGACATCCGCATCGAGGCGGCGCTCGCCAAGCTGTACGGCTCCGAGATGGGCTGCCTGATCGCCGACGAACTCGTCCAGATCCGCGGCGGACGCGGCTTCGAGACCGCCGCCTCCCTCGCCGCCCGGGGCGAACGGGCCGTGCCCGCCGAGCAGATGCTCCGCGACATGCGGATCAACCGGATCTTCGAGGGCTCCACGGAGATCATGCACCTGCTGATCGCCCGCGAGGCCGTCGACGCCCACCTCAAGGTCGCCGGCGACATCATCGACCCCGACAAACCGCTCTCCGCCAAGGCGAAGGCGGGCGCCAACGCGGCCGGCTTCTACGCCAAGTGGCTGCCCAAGCTCGTCGCCGGCCCCGGCCAGCTCCCCACCACCTACGCCGAGTTCAACCCGGCCGGCCACCCGGACCTGGCCACGCATCTGCGGTACGTCGAACGCGCCTCGCGCAAGCTGGCCCGCTCCACGTTCTACGCGATGTCCCGCTGGCAGGGCCGGATGGAGACCAAACAGGGCTTCCTCGGCCGGATCGTGGACATCGGCGCCGAACTCTTCGCGATGAGCGCCGCCTGCGTCCGCGCCGAGCACCTGCGCGCCACGGACGAGCACGGCCGCGAGGCGTACCAGCTCGCCGACGCCTTCTGCCGCCAGGCCCGCATCCGCGTCGAGGAGCTGTTCACCCGGCTCTGGTCCAACACCGACGACCTCGACCGGCGCGTCACCGAGGGCGTCCTGTCCGGCACGTACGGCTGGCTGGAGGAGGGCGTGGTCGACCCGAGCGGCGAGGGCCCCTGGATCGCCGACGCCACCCCAGGACCCTCCACCGAGGAGAACGTCCACCGCCCGATCCGCTGAACCGTCAGGCACCGCGGGGCGCGTCCAGTCGCTGGACGCGCCCCGTCGCACGCCCCGGTTCACGGCAGGATGGACGCCCGTGACCGTCATCCATGTCCCCGGCTCCAAGTCCGTCACCGCGCGCGCCCTCTTCCTGGCCGCCGCCGCGAACGGCCGCAGCACGCTCGTACGCCCGCTGCGCTCCGACGACACCGAGGGCTTCGCGGCCGGTCTGACCGCGCTCGGCTACGAGGTCGAGCAGGAGGCGGACGCCTGGCACATCACCGGCCGCCCCGCCGGGCCCGCCGCCACCGAGGCCGACGTCTACTGCCGTGACGGGGCCACCACCGCCCGCTTCCTGCCCACCCTCGCGGCGGCCGGCGCCCGCGGCAGCTACCGCTTCGACGCCTCAGCGCAGATGCGCCGCCGCCCCCTCGCCCCGCTCACCGAGGCCCTGCGCACCCTCGGCGTCGACCTGCGCCACGAGGAGGCCGAGGGCCACCACCCGCTGCGCATCGAGGCCGCCGGCATCAAGGGCGGCGAACTCACCCTGGACGCCGGGCAGTCCAGCCAGTACCTCACCGCCCTGCTGATGCTCGGCCCGCTCACGGAGACCGGGCTGCGGATCACCGTCACCGACCTCGTCTCCGCGCCCTACATCGAGATCACCCTCGCGATGATGCGCTCCTTCGGCGCCCGGGTCACCCGCAGCGGCCCCGACGGCACCGTCTTCACCGTGGAGCCCGGCGGCTACCGCGCCACCACCTACGCCGTCGAACCCGACGCCTCCACCGCGAGCTACTTCTTCGCCGCCGCCGCCCTCACCGGCCGAGGGATCACCGTCCCCGGACTCGCCGAGGGCGCCCTCCAGGGGGACCTGCGGTTCACCGACGTCCTGCGCCGCATGGGCGCCGACGTCACCATGAAGGACGGCGCCACCACGGTCCGCTCGACCGGCACCCTGAGCGGCCTCACCGTCAACATGCGCGACATCTCCGACACCATGCCCACGCTCGCCGCGATCGCCCCCTTCGCCTCGGGGCCCGTACGCATCGAGGACGTCGGCAACACCCGCGTGAAGGAGTGCGACCGGCTGGAGGCGTGCGCGGACAATCTGCGGCGCATGGGCATCACGGTCACCACGGGCCCCGACTGGATCGAGATCCAGCCGGGCGCGCCCAGGCCCGTCGAGATCGAGACGCACGGCGACCACCGCATCGTCATGTCGTTCGCCGTCGCGGGCCTGCGCACCCCCGGCATCACGTACGACGACCCGGGCTGCGTACGCAAGACGTTCCCCGGCTTCCACGAGGCGTTCGCCGCCGCCACCCGCTGACGGGGGAGCGCGGGGACGGGGGACACGGACGGGTCAACCCGGGACACCCTGTCCCCGCGCACAGGGGGAGCGGCCACAATGGGGCGCATGACCGACAGCCCTGCCCCTCTCGCAGACCCGCACCTCGTCTTCGACGCCGTGGAAGGACGCCGGGATCTCGTCATCCTCGGCTCCACCGGGTCCATCGGCACCCAGGCCATCGACCTGGTGCTGCGCAACCCCGACCTCTTCCGCGTCACCGCGCTGTCCGCGGCCGGCGGCCGGGTCGCCCTCCTCGCCGAGCAGGCCCGCCTGCTGAAGGTGCGCACCGTCGGAGTCGCCTCGCCCGAGGCCGTACCCGCCCTGCGCGAGGCGCTGCGCCAGGAGTACGGGGCAGGCGAGCCGCTCCCCGAGATCCTCGCCGGACCCGACGCGGCGACGGAGCTGGCCGCGAGCGACTGCCACACCGTGCTCAACGGGATCACCGGCTCCATCGGCCTCGCCCCGACCCTGGCCGCCCTGAAGGCGGGCCGCACCCTGGCGCTCGCCAACAAGGAGTCCCTGATCGTCGGCGGCCCCCTGGTGAAGGCGCTGGCCGCCCCGGGGCAGATCATCCCCGTCGACTCGGAGCACGCCGCGCTGTTCCAGGCGCTCGCCGCCGGCACCCGCGCCGATGTGCGCCGGCTCGTCGTCACCGCGTCCGGCGGCCCCTTCCGCGGCCGCACCAGGAGCGAGCTGGACGAGGTCACCCCCGAGCAGGCCCTCGCGCACCCGACCTGGGCCATGGGACCGGTCATCACCGTGAACTCGGCCACCCTGGTCAACAAGGGCCTCGAAGTCATCGAGGCCCACCTGCTCTACGACATCCCCTTCGACCGCATCGAGGTCGTCGTCCACCCCCAGTCGTACGTGCACTCCATGGTCGAGTTCACCGACGGCTCCACGCTCGCCCAGGCCACCCCGCCCGACATGCGCGGCCCGATCGCCATCGGCCTCGGCTGGCCGCTGCGCGTCCCCGACGCGGCGCCCGCCTTCGACTGGGCGAAGGCGTCCACCTGGGAGTTCCTCCCGCTCGACACCGAAGCCTTCCCGTCCGTCGGCCTCGCCCGGCACGTCGGCACGCTCGGCGGCACCGCGCCCGCCGTGTTCAACGCGGCCAACGAGGAGTGCGTCGACGCGTTCCTGTCCGGGAAGCTGCCCTTCAACGGCATCATGGACACGGTCACCGCGGTGGTGGGCGAACACGGCACACCGGAATCGGGAACTTCTCTCACCGTCGCGGACGTACTCGAAGCGGAGACCTGGGCGCGGACCCGGGCCCGGGAACTCTCGGCCAAGGCCATTGCGGAGGCACGCGCATGAGCATGACGACGATCCTGCTGACGATCCTCGGCATCGTGATCTTCGCCTTCGGCCTGCTGTTCTCCATCGCCTGGCACGAGCTCGGCCACCTGTCGACGGCGAAGCTCTTCGGCATCCGCGTCCCCCAGTACATGGTCGGATTCGGCCCGACCATCTGGTCCCGCAAGAAGGGCGACACCGAATACGGCATCAAGGCCATCCCGGCCGGCGGCTACATCCGCATGATCGGGATGTTCCCGCCCGGCGCCGACGGCAAGCTGGAGGCGCGCTCCACCTCGCCCTGGCGGGGCATGATCGAGGACGCCAGATCCGCCGCCTTCGAAGAACTGGAACCGGGCGACGAGAAGCGCCTCTTCTACACGCGCAAGCCGTGGAAGCGCGTGATCGTCATGTTCGCCGGACCCTTCATGAACCTGGTCCTGGCCGTGGTGATCTTCCTCGGTGTCGCCATGTCCTTCGGCTTCCAGACCAACACCACCGAGGTCGCCGGCGTCCAGAAGTGCGTCATCCCGCAGAGCGCCAAGCGTGAGACCTGTGAGAAGTCCGACGCCGTCTCGCCCGCGCAGGCCGCCGGGCTGAAGAAGGGCGACAAGATCGTCGCCTTCGACGGTGAGCGGATGGACTCCTGGGACGCCCTGTCCGACCGCATCCGCGAGACCGTCGGTCCCGCCACCATCACGGTCGAGCGCGACGGGCAGGAGAAGGACCTGCACGCGGTCCTCCTGAAGAACGCCGTCGCCAAGAAGGACTCGCACGGCGAAGCGGTCGCCGGCCAATTCGTCACGGCCGGCTACCTCGGCTTCGCCGCCCAGACGAAGATCCTCCCGCTCTCCTTCGGCGACTCGGTCGTCCGCATGGGCGACATGGTGGAGAACGGCGTCGACTCGATCATCGCCCTGCCCTCCAAGATCCCCGCCCTGTGGGACGCTGCCTTCGGCGACGGCGAACGCGCGGCGGACTCCCCGGTCGGCGTCGTCGGCGCGGCCCGCATCGGCGGCGAGGTGATGACGCTGGACGTCCCGGCGGAGAGCCAGATCGCGATGATGCTGTTCCTGCTGGCCGGCTTCAACCTCTCGCTGTTCCTCTTCAACATGCTCCCGCTGCTCCCGCTCGACGGCGGCCACATCGCGGGGGCCCTGTGGGAGGCCCTGCGCCGGAACACGGCACGAGTCTTCAAGCGCCCCGACCCCGGCCCGTTCGACGTCGCCAAGCTGATGCCCGTCGCCTACGTGGTCGCCGGCGTCTTCATCTGCTTCACCCTGCTCGTCCTCGTCGCCGACGTGGTCAACCCGGTCAAGATCACCTGACCGGGGCGCGTCGGACGCGCCCGGTGCACCGCGAGTGACCGGCGGTGTGCGGGGTGCGTCCGACGGGCCGACATTCCGTACGGGGCCGGACGCGGTGTGCTCCCGGCCGCCCCCGGTGACGTAACCTCGAAGGCCGGAGCCCGCCGATACCGGGACCTCGATCCACACCTTGGGGATGCTCAGCGCATGACTGCGATTTCTCTCGGAATGCCCGCCGTTCCGACCAAGCTCGCCGAACGGCGGGTCAGCCGGAAGATCCAGGTCGGATCGGTGGCGGTCGGCGGGGACGCCCCCGTCTCGGTGCAGTCGATGACGACGACCCGTACGTCCGACATCGGCGCGACGCTTCAGCAGATCGCCGAACTCACCGCCTCCGGCTGCCAGATCGTGCGCGTGGCCTGCCCCACGCAGGACGACGCGGACGCCCTGAAGATCATCGCGTCCAAGTCGCAGATCCCGGTGATCGCGGACATCCACTTCCAGCCGAAGTACGTCTTCGCCGCGATCGACGCCGGCTGCGCGGCGGTGCGCGTGAACCCGGGCAACATCAAGCAGTTCGACGACAAGGTCAAGGAGATCGCGCGCGCCGCGAAGGACGCCGGCACGCCGATCCGGATCGGCGTCAACGCCGGCTCGCTGGACGCCCGGCTGCTGAAGAAGTACGGCAAGGCCACCCCCGAGGCGCTGGTCGAGTCCGCGCTCTGGGAGGCGTCCCTCTTCGAGGAGCACGACTTCCGCGACATCAAGATCTCGGTCAAGCACAACGACCCGGTCGTGATGGTCAACGCCTACCGCCAGCTCGCCGCCCAGTGCGACTACCCGCTGCACCTCGGCGTCACCGAGGCCGGACCCGCCTTCCAGGGGACCATCAAGTCGGCCGTCGCCTTCGGCGCCCTGCTCAGCGAGGGCATCGGCGACACCATCCGCGTCTCGCTCTCCGCACCGCCCGCCGAAGAGGTCAAGGTCGGCATCCAGATCCTGGAGTCGCTGAACCTGCGCCAGCGCCGCCTGGAGATCGTCTCCTGCCCCTCCTGCGGCCGCGCCCAGGTCGACGTCTACAAGCTCGCCGACCAGGTCAGCGCCGGTCTGGAGGGCATGGAGGTCCCGCTGCGCGTCGCCGTCATGGGCTGCGTCGTCAACGGCCCCGGCGAGGCCCGCGAGGCCGACCTCGGCGTCGCCTCCGGCAACGGCAAGGGCCAGATCTTCGTCAAGGGCGAGGTCATCAAGACCGTCCCCGAGTCGAAGATCGTGGAGACCCTCATCGAGGAAGCCATGAAGATCGCCGAGCAGATGGAGAAGGACGGCATCGCCTCCGGCGAGCCCGAGGTCTCCATCAGCTGACCCGTCCCGGCCCGGCAGCGCCCCGCGAGGAACCCCTCGGCGGGGCGCTTCCGCGTGCGGGCCCCCGGCGGGTACGCACAGCTGTTCCCGGGCACGGGCGGCGTCACTCAGGCTCTTCGGTTACAGTGCGGAAATCAGCAGACCGCATGGTGAGGCCCCCTCGTGTTGACGCACACCACTACCCGGGTCCTCGAACCCAGCGACCTCGGCGCCGCGCTCGCCGTCCTGGAGAGCGAGCCCGTGGCCAACGCCTTCGTGACGTCCCGCGTCCAGATCGCCGGACTCGACCCCTGGCGCCTCGGCGGCGAGATGTGGGGCTGGTACGCCGACGGCAGGCTCCGCTCCCTGTGCTATTCGGGCGCCAACCTCGTCCCCATCTGCGCCGGCCCCGAAGCCGTCCGCGCCTTCGCCGAACGCGCCCGCCGGGCCGGCCGCCGCTGCTCCTCGATCGTCGGCCCCGCCGAACCCACCGCCGAGCTCTGGCGCCTCCTCGAACCGGGCTGGGGCCCCGCCCGCGACGTCCGGGCCAACCAGCCCCTCATGGTCACCGAGAGCCCGTCCGCCGACGTGGAGCCCGACCCGCTCGTCCGCCGCGTCCGCAAGGACGAGATGGACATCCTGATGCCCGCCTGCGTGGACATGTTCACCGAGGAGGTCGGCGTCTCCCCGCTCGCCGGCGACGGCGGACTCCTCTACCAGGCCCGCGTCGCCGAACTCATCGGCGCCGGCCGCTCCTTCGCCCGGATCGACGACGGCAAGGTCGTCTTCAAGGCGGAGATCGGCGCCACCACCTCGCAGGCGTGCCAGATCCAGGGCGTGTGGGTCGCCCCCGAATTCCGCGGCCGCGGCCTCTCCGAGACCGGCATGGCCGCCGTACTGCGGTACGCGCTGGCCGACGTCGCCCCGGTCGTCAGCCTGTACGTGAACGACTACAACACCCCCGCGCGCAAGGCGTACCGCCGCATCGGCTTCCGGGAGACCGGCGCCTTCATGAGCGTGCTCTTCTGACCGGCCCCCGTCACGACGGCCGCCCGGACAGTAGGGTCGGCCCATGGCAGCAGATTCCGGGGGCGGCCCCCGCACCACCGGCGTCCGGGTCGGGCCGATCGACCTCGCGGCCCGCGTCGACGAGGCACTGGCCGTCCAGGCCGTGGCCTTCGGCCTGAGCGCCGGAGAGATCGAGGTCCGCCGGCACATCGTGCTCCGGCACCTCGACCACCCGCACGCCCGCGCGCTCGGCGCCCTCACCCCCGAGGGCCGGCTCGTCGGCTTCGTCTACGGCATGCCCAACGACCGCGGCCACTGGTGGTCCACCGTCGTCGAGCCGTACCTCCGCGCCACCGGCAGCGCCCACTGGCTGGACGACGCCTTCGTGATCACCGAGCTCCACGTCCACCCGGACTTCCAGAACCGGGGCATCGGCCGCACCCTGATCACCACCATCACCGACGCCGTCGTCCAGCCCCGCTCGATCCTCTCCGCGATCGACACCGAGAGCCCGGCCCGCGGCCTCTACCGCTCCCTCGGCTACCAGGACCTCGCCCGCCAGGTGCTCTTCCCCAGCGCCCCCAAGCCGTACGCGGTCATGGGAGCGCCCCTGCCACTGCGCCGTACGTGAGGGAATGGATTTCCGCCCGCACGGGCCGCCCCGCTAACCTCGGGCCCATCACCCTTTCCGAGCAGGAGTTCACCATGGCCCAGGTCCAGCGCATGTCCCGATTGATGATCAAGACACTGCGCGACGACCCGGCGGACGCCGAGACGCTCAACCACAAGCTCCTCGTCCGAGCCGGCTACGTACGACGCACCGCTGCCGGAATCTGGTCCTGGCTGCCGCTCGGCAAGAAGGTCCTGGAGAACATCACCCGCGTCGTCCGCGAGGAGATGGACGCCATCGGCGGCCAGGAGGTCCTGCTCCCCGCGCTGCTGCCCAAGGAGGCGTACGACGCGAGCGGCCGGTACGACGAGTACGGCGACCTGCTGTTCAAGCTCAAGGACCGCAAGGGCGCCGACTACCTCCTCGGCCCCACGCACGAGGAGATCTTCACCCAGGTCGTCAAGGACATGTGCTCGTCCTACAAGGACCTGCCGGTCATCCTGTACCAGATCCAGACGAAGTACCGCGACGAGGCCCGCCCCCGCGCCGGTGTGCTGCGCGGCCGCGAGTTCCAGATGAAGGACTCGTACTCCTTCGATACCACCGACGAGGGCCTGGTCGAGTCGTACCAGCTGCACCGCGCCGCGTACATCCGGATCTTCGAGCGGCTCGGCCTGGACCACCGCATCGTCTCCGCCGTCTCCGGTGCCATGGGCGGCTCCGCCTCCGAGGAGTTCCTGGCCCCGGCGCCCGCCGGCGAGGACACCTTTGTGGACTGCCCGAACTGCGACTACGCGGCCAACACCGAGGCCGTGACGTTCAACGCCACCGCCGGCGACGCCTCGGGAGTCGGCCCCGTCGAGGAGCTGGACACCCCCGACACCCCCACCATCGAGACCCTGGCCGCCCACCTCGGCGTGGAGGCCTCCGCCACGCTGAAGAACCTGCTGGTCAAGGTCGACGGCGAGATCGTCGCCGTGGGCGTGCCCGGCGACCGCGAGGTGGACCTCGACAAGCTGGGCGAGCACCTGGCCCCGGCCGTGGTCGAGCTGGTCACCGCCGAGGACTTCGTGGGCCGCCCCGACCTCGTACGGGGCTACGTCGGCCCCCAGGGCCTGGAGAAGGTCCGCTACATCGCCGACCCCCGCGTCGCCGCCGGCACCGCCTGGATCACCGGCGCCAACAAGGAGGGCAAGCACGCGAAGAACGTCGTCGCGGGCCGCGACTTCGAGGTGGACGACTACCTGGACGTCGTCGTGGTCGAGGCCGGCGACCCCTGCCCCAAGTGCGGCACCGGTCTCCAGATGGACCGCGCCATCGAGATCGGCCACATCTTCCAGCTCGGCCGCAAGTTCGCCGACGCCTTCCAGCTCGACGTGCTCGGCCAGCAGGGCAAGCCCGTCCGCGTCACGATGGGCTCGTACGGCATCGGCGTCTCCCGCGCCGTGGCCGCGCTCGCCGAGCAGACCGCCGACGACAAGGGCCTGTGCTGGCCCCGCGAGATCGCCCCGGCCGACGTCCACGTCGTCGCCGCCGGCAAGGCCCTCCAGACCGAACTGGCCCTGGAGGTCTCCGACAAGCTGACCGCCGCCGGGCTGCGCGTCCTGGTGGACGACCGCGCCGGTGTCTCGCCCGGCGTCAAGTTCACCGACTCCGAGCTGATCGGCGTCCCCAAGATCCTGGTCGCCGGCCGCCGCTCGGCCGAAGGCGTCCTGGAGCTGAAGGACCGCCGCACCGGCGAGCGCGAGGAGCTGACGGTCGAGGAGGCCATCGCCCGCCTCTCCGAGCAGGACTGACGCTCTCCACGCGTAAGGGCCCCGCACGGAACGTTCCGTGCGGGGCCCTTACGCATCTCCTACAGCCAGCCCGCGAACTCCAGGGTGACTTCGCCCTCCTGACGGCGCCCGGCCGCCAGCGCCCGGGTGCCCGACTCCACGGCCCGGAACAGCGTCCAGCCGTGCAGCCGCTCCTGGTCCACGTCCAGCGAGTCCGCGAGCTTCTTGACCCTGCGCCGGGCCGTCGTCGCCCCGGCGGACGACGCGATCAGGTCCTCCACCCGGTCCCGGACCAGCCGCGCCAGGTCGTACGCCCGCTCACCGACCAGCGGCTCGGGACCGACCGTCAGCCAGGGCGCCCGCTCACCCGCGAGCACCTTGCTCTGCCGGAAGTTGCCGTGCAGCAGCAGTGTCTCGGGGGAGCCGGAGACCAGCTCATCGCGGACCGCCAGCGCGGCGGTGACCAGGGGTTCGAGCGCGGGATCGGACGCGGCGGCGGCGCGCATGGCGTCCACCCGCCGCCCGGTCCGCTCGGCGACCGTCTCGAAGCCGTGCCCGGCCGGCGGGTCGACCCACAGCCGGCGCACCGTCCCGGCCGCCTCAAGGAGCGCCTTCGCCTCCGGCAGCGACCGCAGCGACATCTCGGGGTGCAGCCGCTCCAGGAGCAGCGCGCCCTCCACGGGCCGCCCGCCGTCCTCGGGGTCGAGCAGCCGCACCGCGCCCCAGCCGTTCCAGTGGACCAGCGCCGCCTGTTCGAGCCCCGGCGCGGCACCGGAGGGGGCCAGCTTCAGGGCGGCCGGGGTGCCCTCGGCCCCCCGGACCAGCAGAACCAGACTGCTGCGCCCGCCGGGGGCCGCGACCCGCTCCACGACCGGGGCGCGGCCGGTCGCGGCCAGCGCCTGCTCGGTCAGTGCGGGAAGCCCCGCGAGCCATTCCCCGGCGGCCGTATCCCCGTACGACTCACCGAGCGCTCGCACCAGACGCTGCGGCGGTTCAAAACCCATACGTGCCGTGTTCCCTTTCAGAGCCTTCTCGTGTGCGCCCTTTTTCAGTGCGCGGTGGCGGCCCCGGCCCGCGTGTCCTGGCCGGCCTCGGCACCGGCCCGCTCCGCGAGCCCGGGAAAGGGTACGCCGCTGCCCCGCCAGCGCGCCGCGCGTACCGCGGCCTCCCGCAACGCGTCCGCCGCGCTGCGCCGCAGCGAGCCGTCGGCGGCCCGGACCAGGTCGGAGTACACGTACCCGACGCGGTCCTCAAGCACTGCGGCGAGCCGGACCGCGGCCGCCGCGTCCGGCACCGCGAACGGCAGAGCGTACGCGGCGTCCGAGGCCACCGGCTCACCGCCCAGGTCCCGGACCGTGCGCACCAGGGCGTCGCGGCGGGCCCGGTGGGCGTGGAACGCGGCGGTGGCCTCGGCCCGGCGCCCCGCCGCGACCCGGCCGCCGGCGACCCCGTAGCCGTAGACGGCGGCGTGCTCGGCGGCCAGCGCCGCCTGGGCCGCTTCCAGCGGGCCGTCGTTCTTGGCGTCGCTCATGCCGGGGTCTCCTTGGCCAGTTCGGTCAGCAGGTAGGCGTGCGCCGCGCAGGCGGCGGCGACCGAGGCCAGCAGCCGGGCCAGCTCCCCGGGCGCCTCCAGGAGCAGCGCGGTGTAGGCGTCCGCCGCGGAGCGCTCGGCCGCTGCCAGCTCCTTGACCGCGGCGGCGGGGGTGGCGGCGCGCGAGCGGGCCATGCCGAGCGCGGGGGCCTTCTCCGGGGAGAGCGCCTTGAGATGGGCGCGGACCGCGTCGCGCAGGGGAGTGAGGGCCGACGCCGTCGTCGGGTGGGCCCGGAGCACGTGCTCGTAACCGGCGAGCAGGGTCGCCGTGGTGCGGCCGGCGCCGGCGCGCAGCGTCTTCTCCGCGCGTACCGAGGAGGAAGCACTGTGCGCGGAGCCCTTGGTGCCCCCGCCCGCGCCGTCCCCGTCGCTTCCGCAGCCGGACAGCACCGCCCCGGCGGCCAGCGCGCCGGTCGCCGCGAGCGCGCCCCTGCGCGTCGTCCCCGTACGCCGCACTTGCTCTCCTTCGGGCTGGACCTGTCTTGACTGGATCTGTCCGGAAGTGATCACCGCCTGTGAGCGTACCCGCGCTCGGGGGACCGGCTGACAGCAACACCCCTTGCGACCGGATACCCTTTGACCAGACACGCGAGATCATCACAACAGCACACGCGGCCGAGGAGTCACCCGGATGAGCACCACCCAGAGCGAGAGGCTGCGCGGGCTGGTCGAACCGCTCGTCAGCGCCGAGCAGCTGGAGCTGGAAGAGATCGAAGTCTCCCGGGCAGGCCGCCGCAGAGTGCTGCGGATCGTCGTGGATTCCGATGAGGGTGTCGAGCTGGACACCTGCGCGGAGCTGAGCCGCGCGATCTCCGCGAAGCTGGACGAGACCGATGTGATGGGCGAGGACGAATACGTCCTGGAGGTCAGTTCGCCCGGCGCCGACCGCCCGCTCTCGGAGCACCGCCATTACGTACGCGCCACCGGGCGCCTCGCCAGGCTGACCCTGGGCGACGGCGGCGAGCTGGTGGCCCGCATCCTCGCCGTGGACGAGGACGGTCTCGACCTGGAGGTGCCGGGCGTCAAGGGCCGCAAGCCCACCGCCCGCCGGATCGCCTTCGACGAGATCGCCAAGGCCCGCGTGGAGCTGGAATTCAACCGCAAGGACAAGAAGGAAGAGGAGGCGTAGCCGTGGACATCGACGTGAAGCTGCTGAAGGGCTTGGCGCAGGACAAGGAGATCCCGTTCGACGTCCTGGTCGAGGCGATCGAGTCGGCCCTCCTCATCGCGTACCACCGCACCGACGGCAGCCACCGCAGGGCGCGCGTGGAGCTGGATGAGCGCGGCCATGTGACCGTGTGGGCCAAGGAGGACCCCGCCGATCTGGAGGAGGGGCAGGAGCCCAAGGAGTTCGACGACACCCCGTCGGGCTTCGGCCGGATCGCCGCTACCACCGCCAAGCAGGTCATCCTCCAGCGTCTGCGCGACGCCGAGGACGACCGCACGTTCGGCGAGTACGCGGGCCACGAGGGCGATGTCGTCACCGGCGTCGTCCAGCAGGGCAAGGACCCGAAGAACGTCCTGGTCGACATCGGCAAGCTGGAGGCCATCCTGCCGGTGCAGGAGCAGGTGCCCGGCGAGGAGTACACCCACGGCCTGCGGCTGCGCACGTACGTGGTGCGCGTCGCCAAGGGCGTGCGCGGCCCCTCCGTCACGCTGTCGCGGACCCACCCCAACCTGGTGAAGAAGCTCTTCGCGCTGGAGGTCCCGGAGATCGCCGACGGTTCCGTCGAGATCTGCGCGATCGCCCGCGAGGCCGGCCACCGCACCAAGATCGCGGTCCGTTCGACCCGTTCCGGCCTCAACGCCAAGGGCGCCTGCATCGGCCCGATGGGCGGACGGGTGCGCAATGTGATGGCCGAGCTGCACGGCGAGAAGATCGACATCGTGGACTGGTCGGACGACCCGGCCGAGATGGTCGCCAACGCGCTGTCCCCCGCGCGGGTGAGCGAGGTCGAGGTCGTTGACCTCGGGGCCCGTTCCGCCCGGGTGACCGTGCCGGACTACCAGCTCTCCCTGGCGATCGGCAAGGAGGGGCAGAACGCCCGCCTGGCCGCCCGGCTCACCGGCTGGCGCATCGACATCCGCCCGGACACCGAGACGGACGCCGAGCGCGACGTCGCCGACCGCGAGCGCGCCGAGCGGGCCCGGGAGCGTTCGGACCGGCGCTGACGCGCCTCCGAGCGGCGTCCGGGGAATAGATCCCGTCGGCCGGCCGCTGAGATCACGACAACGTACGTTCGATTTTTGCCCCAAAGGGGTGAGGTCGGTGCGGGGAGGTAGACTTAAGCGTGTCTGGCCGGACGCTCGCCCGCGCTTGCCCTGAGCGAACCTGTGTGGGTTGCCGGGAGCGGGCGGCCAAGAACGAGTTGCTGCGCATCGTCGCGGACGGGGACCACTGCGTCCCCGATCCTCGCGGTACGCTGCCCGGCCGGGGTGCGTACGTGCATCCCGTCCCCGACTGTCTGGACCTGGCGGTTCGCCGCCGGGCATTCCCCCGGGCCTTCAAGGCCAAGGGGCCGTTCGACCCGACCGCGGTACAGCGGTTCGTCGAGCGGGTGACACCGTAAGAAGTGAACGGCACGGGTCCCCGTGCGGTCAGGTACCTCGCGAGTTGGAAGTAGGTCGAGATTGCGATGAGCACTCGATGAGTACGCGATGAGTACGCCCATGAAGTAGCGACGGTCCGGCGGTAACCGGACCTAAAAGGAGCGAAGTGGCTAAGGTCCGGGTATACGAACTCGCCAAGGAGTTCGGGGTTGAGAGCAAGGTCGTCATGGCCAAGCTCCAAGAACTCGGTGAATTCGTCCGTTCGGCGTCCTCGACGATCGAGGCGCCGGTCGTGCGCAAGTTGACTGACGCACTGCAGGGGCCCGGCGGCAACGCCGGCAAGCCCGCTGCCAAGCCGGGCGCGCCTCGTAAGGCCGCCCCCGCCAAGCCCGCGGCGCCGTCTCCGGCCCCCGCGGCACGTCCCGCTGCCCCGAAGCCCGGCGCCCCGGCCCCCAAGTCGGCCGCCGCCGAGGCCCCGAGCAGCACCCCCTCCGCCCCGTCGGCGCCGGCCCCCGGCCCGCGTCCGGGCCCGAAGCCCGCGCCGAAGGCCCCGGTCACGCCGGTGCCCGCCGCGGAGTTCTCGGCCCCGGCCCCGGCCCCGGCCCAGCCGGCCGCGCCGCAGGCACCGCGCCCCGCCGGCGCGACCCCCGGCCCCCGTCCCGCGCGTCCGGCCCCCGCGGCCGGTCAGCGTGACGGCGGTCAGCGTGACGGCGGTCAGCGTGACGGCGGCCAGCGCGGCGGCGACCGCCCCGCGCGTCCCGCCGGCCAGGGCGCCCCGCGCCCCGGTGGCGCCCGTCCGGCCGGTCCCCGTCCGGGCAACAACCCCTTCACCTCCGGTGGCTCGACGGGCATGTCCCGTCCGCAGGCACCCCGTCCCGGCGGCGCACCGCGTCCCGGTGGCGGCCAGGAGCGCCCCGGCGCCCCGCGTCCGCAGGGTGGCCCCGGTGGCGCCCCGCGTCCGCAGGGCCAGGGTGGCGCGCCGCGTCCGACTCCGGGCGGCATGCCCCGGCCGCAGGCGCCCCGTCCGGGCGGCGGTCCCGGTGGTAACCGACCCAACCCGGGCATGATGCCGCAGCGTCCCGCTGCCGGTCCGCGTCCCGGTGGTGGCCCCGGCGGTGGCCGCGGTCCCGGTGGCGGCGGCGGTCGTCCGGGCGGCGCGGGCCGTCCCGGTGGCGGCGGCTTCGCCGGTCGTCCGGCCGGTCCCGGCGGCGGTGGCGGCGGCTTCGCCGGCCGTCCCGGTGGCGGCGGCGGTGGCGGCGCGGGCCGTCCCGGCGGTGGCGGTGGCTTCGGCGGCCGTCCCGGCTTCGGTGGCCGTCCCGGCGGTCCCGGTGGCCGTGGTGGCACGCAGGGCGCCTTCGGCCGTCCCGGCGGTCCCGCGCGTCGTGGCCGCAAGTCGAAGCGGCAGAGGCGCCAGGAGTACGAGGCCATGCAGGCCCCGTCGGTCGGCGGCGTGATGTTGCCTCGCGGCAACGGACAGGCCGTCCGGCTGTCGCGCGGTGCCTCGCTCACCGACTTCGCCGAGAAGATCAACGCCAACCCGGCTTCGCTGGTCGGCGTCATGATGAACCTCGGCGAGATGGTCACCGCCACGCAGTCCGTCTCCGACGAGACGCTGAAGCTCCTCGCGGACGAGATGAACTTCGTCCTGGAGATCGTCAGCCCGGAGGAGGAGGACCGCGAGCTGCTCGAGTCCTTCGACATCGAGTTCGGCGAGGACGAGGGCGGCGAAGAGGCCCTGGTCTCCCGTCCGCCGGTCGTGACCGTCATGGGTCACGTCGACCACGGTAAGACCCGACTGCTGGACGCGATCCGCAAGACGAACGTCATCGCGGGCGAGGCCGGCGGCATCACGCAGCACATCGGTGCGTACCAGGTCGGTGCCGAGGTCAACGGCGAGGAACGCCGTATCACCTTCATCGACACCCCGGGTCACGAGGCGTTCACCGCCATGCGTGCCCGTGGTGCGAAGTCCACCGACATCGCGATCCTCGTGGTGGCGGCGAACGACGGTGTGATGCCCCAGACGATCGAGGCGCTGAACCACGCCAAGGCGGCCGACGTGCCGATCGTGGTCGCGGTCAACAAGATCGACGTCGAGGGTGCCGACCCGACCAAGGTGCGCGGTCAGCTCACCGAGTTCGGTCTGGTGGCCGAGGAGTACGGCGGCGACACGATGTTCGTCGACATCTCCGCCAAGCAGGGCCTCAACATCGAGGCTCTTCTGGAGGCCGTCGTCCTCACCGCCGACGCCTCGCTCGACCTGCGGGCCAACCCGGAGCAGGACGCGCAGGGCATCGCGATCGAGTCCCACCTCGACCGCGGCCGCGGTGCCGTCGCGACCGTCCTGGTCCAGCGAGGCACCCTGCGGGTCGGCGACACGATGGTGGTCGGCGACGCCTACGGCCGTGTCCGCGCGATGCTCGACGACAAGGGCGAGAACGTCGAGGAAGCGGGTCCGTCGACCCCCGTCCTCGTGCTGGGTCTCACCAACGTCCCGGGCGCCGGCGACAACTTCCTCGTCGTGGACGAGGACCGTACGGCCCGCCAGATCGCCGAGAAGCGTGCCGCCCGCGAGCGCAACGCCAACTTCGCCCGCAAGGGTGTCCGGTTCTCCCTGGAGAACCTGGACGAGGCGCTCAAGGCCGGTCTGGTCCAGGAGCTCAACCTCATCATCAAGGGCGACGCGTCCGGTTCGGTGGAGGCTCTCGAGTCCTCGCTGCTCCAGCTCGACGTCGGCGACGAGGTCGACATCCGGGTCCTGCACCGCGGTGTGGGTGCGGTCACCGAGTCGGACATCGACCTGGCGACCGGCTCCGACGCCATCGTGATCGGCTTCAACGTGCGCGCCGCCGGGCGTGCGCAGCAGATGGCCGACCGCGAGGGTGTGGACGTCCGTTACTACTCGGTCATCTACCAGGCGATCGAGGAGATCGAGGCGGCCCTCAAGGGCATGCTCAAGCCGGAGTACGAAGAGGTCGAGCTCGGTACGGCGGAGATCCGCGAGATCTTCCGCTCGTCCAAGCTGGGCAACATCGCCGGTGTGCTCGTCCGGTCCGGCGAGGTCAAGCGCAACACCAAGGCGCGCCTGCTGCGCGACGGCAAGGTCGTCGCGGAGAACCTCACCATCTCCGGTCTGCGCCGCTTCAAGGACGACGTCACCGAGATCCGCGAAGGCTTCGAGGGCGGTATCAACCTCGGAAACTTCAACGACATCAAGATCGACGACGTCATCGCGACGTACGAGATGCGCGAGAAGCCGCGAGGCTGACCCGTACCTCAACAGTCGGGGCCGGTCGACGGGACCTATTTCCGTCGATCGGCCCCGGCCGTTCCGTGTACGGTTCTTGTGTCCCCGCCGATCATCGGCGGGACACGAACCCGAACCGGCGGGACATCCGGGCATACATGTATGTGGGGACACTGTCCTTCGACCTGCTTCTCGGCGACGTACGGTCGCTGAAGGAGAAGCGTTCCGTGGTCCGTCCGATCGTCGCCGAACTCCAGCGCAAGTACGCGGTGAGCGCGGCGGAGACGGGCGACCAGGACCTCCATCGCAGGGCCGAGATCGGCCTCGCCGTGGTTTCCGGGGACACCCGGCACCTCACAGACGTACTCGACCGGTGCGAGCGCCTTGTCGCCGCCCGGCCGGAAGTGGAGCTGCTGTCCGTACGACGGCGGCTGCACAGCGACGAAGACGATTGAGCAAGGCGAGAAGGAGACGGACCAGTGGCCGACAACGCGCGGGCTAAGAAGCTGGCGGACCTCATCCAGGAGGTGGTCGCCGGGAAACTGCAGCGCGGCATCAAGGACCCGCGCCTGGGGACCCACGTGACGATCACGGACGTCCGGGTCACCGGTGACCTGCGGGAGGCCACGGTCTTCTACACGGTCTACGGCGACGACGAGGAGCGGGCCAGCGCCGCGGCCGGCCTGCAGAGCGCCAAGGGCATCCTGCGCTCGGCGGTCGGCTCGGCGGCGGGGACGAAGTTCACCCCGACGCTCACCTTCGTGGCCGACGCCCTCCCGGAGAACGCCCGGGCCATCGAGGACCTGCTCGACCGGGCACGGGCCTCGGACGCCAAGGTGCGCGAGGCGTCCTCGGGCGCCGCGTACGCCGGCGAAGCGGACCCGTACCGCAAGCCGGAGGACGAGACCGACGAGGACACCGCCTCCGAATGACGCAGAACAGGACGCCTCAGGAAGGGGGCGGGAGCGCAGCGACCCCGGGCAAGGGTGGTGGCGGGCGACGGGAGGGCGGACTTGTCATTGTCGACAAGCCGTCCGGCTTCACTTCGCACGACGTCGTCGCCAAGATGCGCGGCATCGCCCGCACCCGCCGCGTCGGCCACGCCGGCACGCTGGACCCGATGGCGACGGGTGTGCTCGTGCTCGGCGTCGAGAAGGCCACCAAGCTCCTCGGCCACCTCGCGCTGACCGAGAAGGAGTACCTGGGCACGATCCGGCTCGGCCAGAACACCGTCACGGACGACGCGGAGGGCGAGATCACCTCCTCCGCCGATGCCTCCGGGGTGACGCGTGAGGGGATCGACGCCGGGGTCGCCGCCCTGACCGGCGCCATCATGCAGGTGCCGTCCAAGGTCAGCGCCATCAAGATCGACGGCAAGCGGTCCTACGCGCGGGTGCGCGGCGGCGAGGAGTTCGAGATCCCGGCCCGGCCGGTGACCGTCTCGTCCTTCCGCGTCTACGACGTCCGCGAGGCCGTCGCCGAGGACGGTACGCCGGTGCTCGACCTGGTCGTCTCGGTGGTCTGCTCCTCGGGGACGTACATCCGGGCCATCGCCCGTGACCTGGGCGCCGGGCTCGGCGTGGGCGGCCATCTGACCGCCCTGCGGCGGACCCGCGTCGGCCCGTACGGGCTGGACGCCGCGCGCACGCTGGACCAGCACCAGGAGGAGCTGGCCGTGATGCCGGTGGCCGAGGCCGCCGCGTCGGCGTTCCCCCGCTGGGACGTGGACGAGAAGCGCGCGAAGCTGCTGCTGAACGGCGTACGCCTGGACATGCCCGCCTATCCGCCGGGGCCGGTCGCCGTCTTCGGGCCGGACGGGCGGTTCCTGGTGCTGGTCGAGGAGCAGAAGGGCAAGGCCAAGAGCCTCGCCGTCTTCGGCTGACCGGGCCCGGCGCACTCGGAACCTCATCGTGGAGCGGGCGGAGCCCCCTTCGCCCGCTCCACGATCCCCCACCCATTCCTGTCCACCGAACGCCCCGGATTCACCCCAACGGGCAGGCGCTCGGAGTGAATCAGGGGGGTGACGGGGGCGCTTTCGCCCGGAGTGGTCCGCGCGGGGATCTTCGGCGGCCTACCGTCTGACCATGGGATGCGGGGACCGGGCGACGCTGGTACGACTGTGTGATCCGGCCGGCCGGCCGCGAGGGACCGGCTTCGTCGCCGACGACCGGGGCACGGTCGTCACCAGCCACGAGGCGGTCGACGGCCTTCCGCACCTCCTGCTGCACGGCACGGACGGCCGCAGCCACCGCGTCGAGGCCGCCGACATCACCGCCGTCCCCGAATGGGACCTCGCCCTCCTGCCCACCGGCGGCCCCGACACCCTCGGCGTCCGGCCGCTGCCCCTGTGCGTACGGGAGCGCATCGACCCCGGTACGTATGTGACGGTCGCCGCGCACGGCCTGCGCGAGGCGCGCATCCTGGGCCGCACCCCGGTCACGTACACCAGTCGCGGCCGCACCCACCGGATCGACCGGGCCCTGGAACTGGCCCTCGGCACGGACGGCAGCGACGCGCTCCGGCTGGGCGGCGCGGCGGTGGGCGGGCCCGTGCTCGACCCGGACAGCGGGGCCGTCATCGCCGTCCTCGGGCTCGCCCTGCGCGCCTCCCACGCCACCGCCGGCTGCGCGGCACCACTGGCCGGGGCACCCGCCGACGGGCCGCTGGGCGAGCTGCTGCGGCGCAACGCCGCGACCGTCCCCGGCTACGGCCCCGATCTCAACCTCGCCGGGGCCCTCCAGCTCACCGCCATGTCCGTCGGCTCGGCGGGCGGCCCGGGCGAGCGTCACGAGCCGGTGGAGCGGCCCGACATCCGCGCCGAGGCCGAGGCGTTCGCGGCGGCCGGACCTTTCGCGGCGGCCGGACCCGACGAGCCAGCCGTGGTCCTCGCCCTCGTCGGCGAGCCGGGCACCGGCCGCACCACCGAGCTCGCCGCCATCGCCGCGCGCCGGGCGACCGGCCCGGTGCCCGCGCCCACGCTGTGGCTGCGCGGCGCCGACCTCCTCGCGGACGACACCTCCGTCGCCGACGCCGTCGCGCGCACCCTCCAGCAGGCCGGGCGCATCGTCGGCGCGGCCGGGGCCCCGGGCGACATGGCGAGCGCCACACCCGAGCGGGTCGCCCGGCTGGCCGCGGGCTCCGGAGTGCCGCTGCTCGTCCTGCTGGACGCCCCCGAGGAGATGCCGCCCGTCCTGGCCCACCGGCTCGCCGACTGGACCACCGGCACGGTCGGCTGGCTCCGCGAGAACGGTGCCCGGCTCGTCGTCGGCTGCCGCCCCGAGCACTGGGAGACGGCCGGCGCGCTCTGTCCGCCCGAGGCCCTGCACCGGCCCGCCAGGCCCGCCCGGCGGCTCCCCCCGGCGGTCCGCGTCACCGACTTCACCGCCGGCCAGGCCGAACGCGCCCGGGAAGGACTCGGCCTCCCGCCCGACGCCCTCGCCGCCGGCCACGACCGCCACCCGCTGACCCTCCGCCTGCTCGCCGAGGTCCGCGAGGCCCTGCCGCCGGACACACCCGGGCGCCCCGGCACCGAGGAGGTCTTCGCCGCCCACCTCGACCTGATGTGCCTGCGCATCGCCGTCCGCATCGCCGCCGGCAGCCGCCCCGGGCCCACGGCGGTGCGGCGCCTGGCGGCCCGGGTGGCGGGACAGGTCCACGAGGCCGCCCGCCGCTGCCTCGGCCCAGGACAGGGCGAGCTGGACCGGGCCGCCTTCGAGGAGCTGTTCCCCTGGCGTACGGGGTGGGCCCCGGCGGTCCTCACCGAAGGGCTCCTCGTCCCGGCCGGCGCCGGCTACCGCTTCGCCCACGAGGAGGTGGGGGACTGGATCCAGAGCACGCACCTCGATCTGGACGCGGCCCTGCGGGCCCTGGTCCACCGGTGGCACGCGGAGCCGGCGGAGGACGACGGCCGGGTGCCGCGCCCCCGCCGGGCCGGACCGGCCGGGGACGCGCTTCCGGACGGACACCCGCTTCCGGCCGGGGACCCGCTCGCGACCGGACCGCGCAGCCTGCCCGTGCCCCGGCACCGGATCGGCCCGGTGATCCAGGCCCTGCTCCTCCTGGCCCGCCGCCACGGCACGGCCGCCCTCGCCCACCGGCTCGCCGACCTCATCGAGGCGCTGGACCGGCTGCCGGAGGGCGCGGCCGACGACGACCGGGCCCGGCCTCTCTCCGACCCGCGTTGGTGGGCCGCCCGGCTGCTCGGCGAGACACTGCTCCGGGTCCCCGACGCGCGGCCGTATCTCGGGGTGCTGCGGCTGCTCGCCGGGCGCGTCGTGCGGAGTTCCGGTGAGGAGGGCGGTGCGGGTGGGGCGTACGCCGAGTTCGGGCCCTGGTTCTGGCGGGGGCTGCGGCTGCCCGAGGCGGACCGGATGGACCTGTTCCGGCGGCTCGTTCCCGCCGACGGGCCGCCCGGGGACGGGACCACGAGCGGCGAGGCGCGGTTCCTGGAAGCCGTCGACCGGCGGCTCGCCGACCGGCCCCGGACCGTCATGCCGCTTCTGTGCGCCTGGTTCACGGACGACCGGGTGCTCGCCGCGGCCCCGGACACGGCGGTGCGGCCGACCGTCGCCGCCGCCGCGCAGGCGCTGCTGTACGCCCGCCGGGACCTCGCCGTCGACGACCTGGCCGACGCGCTCGTCGCCGCCGGGCATCCCCGGGCCGAGGAGCTGCTCGCCGCGCTCGCCGAGGACGAGCCCGCCGCGCTCGGCCGGGCCGTCGAGCGGTGGGCCGGGGACGAGGACCGGCGCGCCCGCCGGGTCGCCGCCGTCTCGTACGCGACGCTCCTCGCCCCCCGCCTGACCCTCGACGCGGACCGTGACCGGGTGCGCCGGGCCGCGCTCGCGGTGCTGGCCCGCCCGGCCGACAGCGAGCTGCACGGACCGGTCCTCGCCTTCCTCGTCGCGGACCCCCGGACCCGGGCCCGCTATCTCCCGCAGGCCGTCCGGGCCTTCGTCGCCCAGGGCCCGCAGGACGTGCGGGTGCCCGCCGCCGCGCTCGCCGCCGCCCTGCCCACGCACGCGGACATCGTGGTGACCGCCTACCGGGACCGGCTCGCGCGGCCGGACCAGGGCGCGGGCGAGGTGCTGCGGGCCCTGGCCGGGATCGACGCTCCGGAGCTCGCGCTGCACGCCGCCGGACTCGTACGCGCCTACGCCGAGGGCCACCCGGAGGACACGGCGCACACCGCCGCGTATCTCGACCGCCGCCTGGAGCACGGGCCCGCCGCGCGCGCCCTGCTGCTGCCGCTGCTCACCGGGCTGCTCCGGGACCGCGCCGCTGCCGCGCCGGTCCGGGGATCGCTGGCCGCGGTGCTCGCCTCGCCCGGCAGCCCCGCTTCGCAGCCCACCCGCGACGAGCTCCTGGAGGTGCTGCTGGACGCCGAGCAGCGCGGGGGGATCCCGGACCCGGTGGTCCTGGAGGCCCTGCTGCGGGCCGCCGCGGCCGGATGTGCCGGGCGGTCGCCGGTGCGCACCAGGGCGCTGGTGCACCGGACCGGGATGCTCCTCGTGCGTACCCCCGAAGGGGCCGCGCTGTTCGACCGGCGGCTCGTCGCGCTGGTCCGCGAGGTGCCCGGGTTCGGCGCGCTGGTCGCGGGCTGGCTGGCCGAGGCGCCGCAGGAGTGGGCGGCCGTCGTCGGCCCCAGCGCCCGGCGCACGGTGGAGGCGCTGGAGGCTCCGATGACCATGCCGATGCGGGCCGCAGGGCGTGAGCATGGCAGTCTTAGACCTGCGTAATCGAGATATCCACGTACACAGGTTCGGGCGAGGAGCGGTCAGAGTGCAGCGCTGGCGAGGCTTGGAGGACATCCCCCAGGACTGGGGGCGCAGCGTCGTCACCATCGGCTCGTACGACGGGGTGCACCGTGGTCACCAGCTGATCATCGGCCGTGCCGTCGAGCGGGCCCGCGAGCTCGGCGTGCCGTCGGTCGTCGTCACCTTCGACCCGCACCCCAGCGAGGTCGTCCGGCCCGGCAGCCACCCCCCGCTGCTCGCCCCGCACCACCGGCGCGCCGAGCTGATGGCGGAGCTGGGCGTGGACGCGATGCTGATCCTGCCGTTCACCACGGAGTTCTCGCGGCTCGCCCCGGCGGACTTCATCGCCAAGGTGCTCGTGGACAAGCTGCACGCCCAGCTGGTCATCGAGGGCCCCAACTTCCGTTTCGGCCACAAGGCCGCGGGGAACGTCGAGCTGCTGGCCGAGCTGGGCGCCGAGCACGACTACCGCGTCGAGGTCATCGACCTGCGGGTGAGCGGCGCGGCGGGCGGCGGCGAGCCGTTCTCCTCCACGCTGACCCGGCGCCTGGTCGCCGAGGGCGATGTGGCCGGGGCCGCCGAGATCCTGGGCCGCCCGCACCGCGTCGAGGGCGTCGTCGTCCGGGGCGCGCAGCGCGGCCGCGAGCTCGGTTTCCCCACCGCGAACGTCGAAACCCTCCCGCACACCGCGATCCCCGCCGACGGCGTCTACGCGGGCTGGCTGCACGCGAACGGCGAGGCGATGCCCGCCGCGATCTCGGTCGGCACCAACCCGCAGTTCGACGGCACCGAGCGCACGGTGGAGGCGTACGCGATCGACCGCGTCGGCCTCGACCTGTACGGCCTGCACGTGGCCGTGGACTTCCTGGCGTACGTACGCGGGATGCTGAAGTTCGACACGATCGACGACCTGCTGGTGGCGATGGCCGCCGACGTGAAGCGGTGCAGCGAGCTGATCGCCGCCGCCGAGGCCGGACAGGACTGACCGCGCGGGGTTTCCCGGCCGGCCCGGCCGGGAAACCCGTACCGCCCGTCAGACAGTCGGCGCGGTCACCTTCGCCGTGGCCCAGTGGCACGCCACCTGCGTCTCCCCGCCGCCCGACAGGACCGGCAGGTCCTGCGTACGACAGGCGTCCGCGACGCCCGCCCGCTCCGCCTCGCCCGAGGCCAGCACCTGGCAGCGGGCGTGGAAGCGGCAGCCGGACGGCACCCGCGACGGGTCCGGCGGCTCGCCCGTGAGCACCACCGGATCGCCCGGCGCCTCCGGCAGCACCGACAGCAGCGCCTGGGTGTACGGATGGCGCGGAGCCGTCAGGATCTGCTCGACGGCGCCCGTCTCCACGATGCGGCCCAGATACATGACCGCGACCCGGTCCGCGATGTTCCACGCCAGACCGAGATCATGCGTCACGACCAGCGCGGAGAGCCCCAGCTCCTCGCGCAGCCGCAGCAGCAGCGCCAGGATCTCGCCGCGCACCGATGCGTCCAGCGAGGCCACCGGCTCGTCCGCCACGATCAGCTCCGGCTCCAGGACCAGCGCCCCCGCGATCACGACGCGCTGGCGCTGACCGCCCGACAGCTCGTGCGGGTAGCGCAGGAAGAACCGCTCCGGCGGACGCAGCCCGGCCCGGGACAGCGCGTCGTGCACCGCCTGCCGCTCGTCGCCCGCGTAGCCGTGGATGCGCAGCCCCTCGGCCACCGCGTCGTACACCGTGTGACGCGGGTTCAGCGAGCCGCTGGGGTCCTGGAGGACCAGCTGGGCGCGCTTGCGGTACGCCTTGAGGGACCGGCTCCCGTAGTCCAGCGGCTTCCCGTCGAACATGATCCGACCGGCCGTCGGCGGGACCAGCCCCAGCAGGGAGCGGGCCAGCGTCGTCTTGCCGCACCCCGACTCGCCGACCAGGGCCACGATCTCGCCGGGCCGGATGTCCAGGTCGACCCCGTCCACCGCACGCGCCGGTTCGGCGCCGTGCCGGCCGGGGAAGGTGATCCGGAGCCCCTGCGCGCTGAGCAGGTCCACGGGGGTCGTCGTCATGATGTGCTCCTTGCTTCCTCGGCGCCCGGCAGGACCGGCGCCGCCGCCCCCTCCGGACCCACCAGCACGCACGCGGCCTGCCGCCCCGGGCCCGCGTCCCGCAGCTCCTGGTCCTGCGTGGCGCAGGAGTCCAGGGCCAGGGCGCAGCGCGGGTGGAAGGTGCAGCCGGCCGGCAGCGCCGACGGGTCGGGCGGGTCGCCGGGCAGGCCCCGCGGCGCGAACCGGGACGTCGGGTCCCCGATGCGCGGGAAGGCGCCCGACAGGGCCCTGCTGTACGGGTGGTGCGCGCCCTCGTAGACCTCGGAGGCGGGGCCCTCCTCCACGACCCGGCCCGCGTACATCACGGCGAGCCGGTCGCAGGTGTCGGACAGCACCGCGAGGTCGTGGCTGATCATGATCAGGCCGAGGTCCTGCTCGGAGACCAGCTGTTCGATCAGGCGCAGGATCTGGGCCTGGATCATCACGTCCAGGGCCGTCGTCGGCTCGTCGGCGATGATCAGGCCCGGGTCGCAGGCCAGCGCCATCGCGATCATCACACGCTGCCGCTGACCGCCGGACAGCTCGTGCGGATAGGCGTCCACCCGGGCGGCGGGCAGTCCCACCTGCTCCAGCAGCTCACCGGCCCGCTTGCGCGCGGCGGCCTGGGTGACCTTCTTGTGCAGCAGGATCGGCTCGGCGATCTGGTCCCCGATGCGGTGCACGGCGTTCAGCGAGTGCATCGCGCCCTGGAAGACGATGGACGCGCCCGCCCAGCGGACGGCCCTGACCTGGCCCCACTTCATCGCGAGGACGTCCTCGCCGTTCAGCAGGATCTCGCCGGTCACCTTCGTGCCCGCGGGCAGCAGCCGCAGCAGGGCCAGCGCCAGCGTGGACTTGCCGCAGCCGGACTCCCCGGCGATGCCCAGCTTGCGCCCGGCCTCCACCTGGAGGTTCACGCCGCGGACGGCCTGCGCCCCGCCGGCGTACGTCACCGTCAGGTCGCGTACCTCCAGAAGAGGCGTCTTGCGGATGCTCGTCGTGCTCAACGGGCCACCCCCAGCTTGGGATTGAGGACGGACTCGATCGCGCGGCCGCACAGCGTGAACGCCAGGGCCACCAGGGCGATGGCGATGCCGGGCGGTGCCAGGTACCACCAGTCGCCGGCGCTCACCGCCCCAGCGGCGCGCGCGTCCTGGAGCATGCTGCCCCAGGAGGCGATGGTCGGGTCGCCGAGGCCGAGGAAGGCCAGCGTGGCCTCGCTCAGGATCGCGCTGGAGATGGCCAGCGTGGTCTGGGCGAGCACCAGCGGCATCACGTTCGGCAGGACGTGCCGGAGCATGACGTGGCCGTGGCCGCCGCCCAGCGCGCGGGCGCGCTCGATGTACGGGCGGGACTCCACGGCGAGGGTCTGCGCGCGCACCAGGCGTGCGGTGGTCGGCCAGGTCGTGACGCCGATCGCGATGATGATGGTCCACAGGGAGCGGTCCATCACCGAGGCGAGGGCGACCGCGAGGACCAGCGTGGGCATCACCAGGAACCAGTCGGTCACCCGCATCAGCACCGTCGAGTACCAGCCGCGGAAGTGGCCCGCGACGATCCCCACGATCGTGCCGATGGCGACGCACAGGAACGCCGCGAGCAGCCCCACGGTCAGCGAGACGCGCGCGCCCCACACCAGGAGCGCGAGCACACTGCGCCCGAACTGGTCGGTGCCGAGCGGGAACTCGCCGCTCGGCGCTTCGAGCGCGCCGCCGGACGCCTCGGTGACGCTCTCCGAGTCGGCGCCGACGAGCTGGGGCGCGGCCAGGGCGATCAGGGCGATCACGATCAGGCCCGCCAGACCCCACATGCCGCCCTTGTGACGGCGGTACTCCCGCCAGAAGCGGGCCGCGGACTGGCGTTTACGGGCCCGGGCCAGGGCGCGGGCGCTCCGGACGGGCTCGGGCGGGGCCGACGCCGGGGTCGGCGTGGGCATGGAATCGGTCGTGGTCATCGGCCCACCCGGGGATCGAGCAGCGGATACAGCACATCGGCAAGGGTGTTCGCCAGGATCACCGCGGTGGCGAAGACGAAGAACAGGCCCTGGACGAGTGGCAGGTCGGGGGTGCTGAGGCCCTGGTAGAAGAGGGAGCCGAGGCCCGGCCAGGAGAACACGGTCTCGACCAGGATCTGCCCGGCGACCACATGCCCCAGGTTGACGAACATCAGCGTGAAGGTGGGCAGCATCGCGTTGGGCACGGCGTGCTTGCGGCGTACGACGTCGTCCCGCAGCCCCTTGGCGCGGGCGGTCGTCAGATAGTCGCTGCCCATCTCGTCCAGCAGCGAGGACCGCATCACCAGCAGCGTCTGCGCGTATCCGACCGCCACCAGCGTGATCACCGGGAGCACCATGTGATGCGCCACGTCGATGACGTAACCGAATCCGCTCGTGTCGCCCGACGACATCCCGCCCGTCGGGAACATGCCGGGGATCGGGCCGACGCCCACCGAGAAGACGATGATCAGGAGCAGCCCGAGCCAGAACGACGGCACCGAGTACAGGGTGAGCGCGAGCGCGGTGTGGAACCGGTCGCTCGTGGAGCCGTTGCGCCAGGCGGTGCGGGTGCCGAGCCAGAGGCCGATGAGGCTGTAGAGGACGTAGGCGGTGCCGGTGAGCAGCAGCGTCGCCGGGAGCTTCTCGACGATCTTGTCCATGACCGGCGCGTGGTACGCGAACGAGGCACCGAAGTCGCCGGTGAACGCGTCCCCGATGTAACTGGTGAACTGCTGCCACATCGGCTGGTCGAGCCCGAGCTGGTGGCGCAGCGAGTCCAGCTGTTCGGCCGATACGGGCCGCCCGCCCGTCATCTGCTTGACGGGGTCGCTCGGAATGAGCCGGAAGAGGAAGAAGCTGGTGACCAGAACCGCGAACAGCGAGACGACGGCGCCCGCGATCTTGGCGGCCACATATTTCAGATAGGCCGTGGTGTTGCGCGCCCGTGGACCGCGTGCGGCCGAGGGGCCGGCCGGAGGGCCGTCCGTGGCCGCGTCCGCCTGTTGCACGAGCGCCGGAGTGCTGTCAGCTGTCATGGGGAACTCTCGTTACTCGTGTCGTTCCTGGAAAGAACCGGCCGGCGCGGGTCTGGTACCGCACCCGCGCCGGCCGGTTCCTCGCATCCCGTTCGAGAACCTACTCGCGATCGTCCGCGGTGGTGCGGCGGCGCCGCGAGATCAGGAAGCCGCCACCTGCGAGGACCACGACCGCCACCACGATTCCGATGATCACACCGGTGGAGGAGCCGGAGCTGTCGCTGTCCGAGCTGCCGTCGCCGCTCGCCGGCACGGCCGACCACCAGCTCCAGTAGCCGTCCTGGCCGTAGATGTTGCCGGCCGCCTCGGGCATGGTCGTGATCGACTTGATCTGGTCGGTGCGGTACGCCTCGACCGCGTTCGGGTACGCCATCACGTTCATGTACCCGGAGTCGTACAGCCACGACTGCATCTGCCCGACGAGGTCGGCGCGCTTCGCGGGGTCGTACTCGGCGAGCTGCTTCTTGTACAGCTCGTCGTACTTCTTGTCGCAGATGAAGTTGTCCGTGGTCGCGCTGGCCTTGGCCTTCGTCGGCAGGGCCGCGCAGGTGTGGATGCCGAGGACGAAGTCCGGGTCCGGGTTGACCGACCAGCCGTCGAAGGCGAGGTCGTACTCACCGGCGTACCAGGGCACGGAGACGTCGTCCAGGCAGTCGACCTTCAGCCCGATGCCGAGCTTGCCCCACCACTCCTTGAGGTACTTGCCGACCGCCTTGTCGTTCGGGTCGGTGGCGTGGCACAGGAGGCGCAGGTCGAGCGGCTTGCCGTCCTTGCCGACACGCTGGTCGCCCTTGAGCTTGTACCCCGCCTCGTCCAGCAGCTTCGCCGCCTTGTCGGGGTCGTAGTTCAGCGCCTGGTCGGCGGAGGGTTCCCAGGAGTACGCCGAGAAGCGCGGCGGGATGTAGCCCTTGCCCTCGACGGCGTGGCCCTGGAAGACCTTGTCGATGATCGTCTCGCGGTCGATCGACAGGAACAGCGCCTGGCGCACCTTCTGGTCCAGCAGGGCCTTGTTGCCGTTGCCGAACTTCTTGCCGTCCTTGGTCTGCGCGCCGGGGTTGGTGGCCAGTGCGTAGAAGCGGCGGCCGGGGCCCTCGTTGACCTTGATGTTCTTGTCGCCCTTGAGCGAGTTCGCCTGAGCGGGCGTCAGCGCGGGCGAACCGGCGACGAAGGAGACCTCACCCTTGCGCAGGGCGGCGACGGCGGCGTCCTGGTCCTTGTACGTCTTGAAGACCAGCTCGTCGAACTTCGGCTTCCCTCGCCAGAAGTCCGGGTTGGCCTTGAGCTTCACGTACTGGTCGACCTTGTAGTCCGTCAGGATGAACGGGCCGTTGCCGACGACGGGGAACTTCGTGTCGTTGTTGAACTTCGAGAAGTCCCCGACCTTCTCCCACACGTGCTTCGGCACTATCGGCACGTCGAGCGCGGCCATGGTGGCCTGCGGCTCCTTGAGCTCGATGACCAGCTTGGTGGGGCTGGGGGCCGTGACCTTCTTGAAGTTGGTGACGAAGCTGCCGTTGGCCTGGGCCGCGGCCTCGTCGTCCATCATCTTGTTGAACGTCCAGGCGGCGTCCTCGGCGGTCGCCTGCTGCCCGTCGGACCACTTCGAATCGGACCGAATGGTGTACGTCCACGTCAGCTTGTCGGCGGAGGGCTCCCACTTGGTCGCCAGGCCGGGGATGGCGTGGTTGTCCTTGGCGTCGTAGTTCGTCAGGAAGTCGTACATGAGCCGCGAGACGCTGGTGCTCAGCAGCTTCTGGGCGAGGAACGGGCTCAGGGAGTCGACGCTCTGCGCGACCGCGACGGTGAGCGTCTTGTTGCCGCTGTCGGCGGCCTGCGCCTGCTGGGGCGCGGCGCCGAGGGGCATTCCCGGCACGACGGACCCGGCTGCGAGAGCGAGGGCGGCGGCACCGGAGGCCAGGAGCACACGCAGACGTGAGCGTGGCGGGGCGGAGGAGGACGGAACTCTTACGACCATGGTCTGGGACCTCGTGTCATGACTCGCACGGGAAAGGCGTGTTGAACTTCGGTTCGCCGGCTGGTGTTGCGAAGGTTTATCAGCGGTGGTCGAGCCGCGTCAACGGTCGTCGAAACGGCGTGTGGTCTGCGGATATGCCAAAAGGGTCCGCATCGCGGAGGCGATGCGGACCCTCATTGGTTTAGACCTCTGACGCCCTACTGCTGAGGCGCTGGCGGCGACTGCTGCTGCCATCCGGCGGGCGGTACGGGGCCGTGCAGCTCGGGGTGCGCGGGCTGGCCGGGCTGACCTGGCTGGTCGCCCTGCGGATGGGGCTGCGGCTGGCCCTGCTGGTACGGCTGCTGGGCCTGCGGCTGCTGCCAGCTCTGCCCGGCGCCGGGGCCCGGCTGCGGGGGATGGGGCTGCTGCTGGCCGCCGTACGACTGCGGCTGCTGCGGATAGGGCTGACCGGGTTGCTGTGGCGCGTACGGCTGTCCGGGGTACTGGGGGTGGCCGGCGGGGCCGGGCTGCTGCGGCTGCTGGGGTGCGTACGGCTGCTGGCCCGGGGCCTGCTGGCCGGGGATCTGCTGTCCGGGGATCTGCTGGCCCGGCAGCGGCGGGGCGTACTGCGGCGGTGGGCCGCTGCCGTCCGACGTCCAGAGCCCCTGCTGCTGCTGGGCGCGCGCGAAGTCCTCGGCGACCAGGGCGGAGAGGTTGAAGTACGCCTCCCGGGTCTTCGGCCGCATCATGTCGAGGTCGACCTCCGCGCCGGCCGACAGGTGCTCGTCGAACGGCACCG
This sequence comes from Streptomyces sp. NPDC097595, assembly GCF_044761525.1. Taxonomy (NCBI): domain Bacteria; kingdom Bacillati; phylum Actinomycetota; class Actinomycetes; order Kitasatosporales; family Streptomycetaceae; genus Streptomyces; species Streptomyces sp. NPDC097595. The sequence goes on from NZ_JBIWCN010000002.1 coordinate 489,599, forward strand.
CGACCACCCCGCGGCAGCGCGTCCGGAAGTGCTGCACGATGTCGTCGACCTTGATCATCTTGCCGGTCTCGCGGACGCCGGAGATCACGGTGATGGACCGCTGGACCAGCTCCGCGTACCCGTGCGCCGACAGCCAGTCCAGGGTCGTGGACGCACTGGAGGCGCCGTCGACCGAGGGCGTCGAGACGATGATCAGCTGATCGGCCAGGTCCAGCACACCGCGCATCGCGCTGTACAGCAGACCGGTGCCCGAGTCGGTGAGGATGATCGGGTACTGCTTGCCGAGCACGTCGATCGCGCGCCGGTAGTCCTCGTCGTTGAAGGCCGTGGAGACCGCCGGGTCCACGTCGTTGGCGATGATCTCCAGACCGGAGGGCGCCTGCGAGGTGAACCGCCGGATGTCCATGTACGAGTTGAGGTGCGGGATCGCGTGCACCAGGTCGCGGATGGTCGCCCCGGTCTCGCGGCGCACCCGGCGGCCCAGCGTGCCGGCGTCCGGGTTGGCGTCGATGGCGAGGATCTTGTCCTGCCGCTCGCTGGCCAGGGTCGCGCCGAGCGCGGTGGTGGTCGTGGTCTTGCCGACACCGCCCTTGAGGCTGATCACCGCGATCCGGTAGCAGGACAGCACCGGCGTACGGATGAGCTCCAGCTTGCGCTGCCTCTCCTGCTCCTCCTTCTTGCCGCCCAGCTTGAAGCGCGAGGCGCCCGAGGGGTTACGGCTGCTCCGGGTCTTCTGCTTGCCCCGGATGAGCCGGTCGGAGGTGAGCTCCACGGCCGCCGTGTACCCCAGCGGGGCACCGCCCGAGGAACGCGGATCGCGGGGGGCGGGGGTGGGCCAGGAGCTGCCGGCCCGGGGGTCGACGGGCTGCGGGGGCTGCGGCTGCGGCTGGACCTGCGCGGGGAGGTTCGGGGTGCCGGCGTCGGGCGTGGGGGTGGGTGTGCCTTGGGCCGGGGTGCCTTGGGCCTGGGTGCCTTGGGCCTGGGGCTGGGCGCCCTGCGGGAAGCCGTAGCCGCTTTGGGGCTGAGGCTGGGGCTGGGCCGGCTGGGGCTGCTGCTGTGCGGACCAGGGGGCCTGCGGCTGCGGGGCCTGCGGGACCTGGGGCGCGGGCGGCTGCGGGCGCTGCGCCGGGAGGTTGGCGGCCGGGAGGGGCTGCTGGGGCGCCGGCTGCTGCGGCTGCGGTGTCTGCTGGGGGAAGCCGTAGCCGGACTGCGGGGCGGGGGGCTGGGGCTGCGCCGCCTGGGGCTGAGCGGGCTCGGGCTGCGGGGCCTGCGGCTGCTGCGCGGCCGGCTGGAAGGCGGGCGGCAGCGGCGGGAGACCGCCCTGCGAGGGCGCGGCCGGCGCCCAGGGGGACGACGAGGCGTCCTGCGGCGCGCTGTCCGCCGGTACGTCGCGGGGCGCCGCGTCCGGGGCGGCGTCGCTCACCGGAGCCTTGTCGTCCGGCTCGGGGGAGTCCGTCTCGGCGGGGGCGGCAGGGACCTCGGCGGAGGGCACGGGGTCGGACGGTTCCGCGTCGAATGACTTCAGGCTGTACGGCTCCGAGGACGCGCCGGCCGACGCGTCGTCGTCGCCCTCCTCGCTGTCCCCGGTGGCCGGGGCGTCGCCGGTGTCGTCCGAGGGCTTCGGCGTCGCCGCCGCCTCCTCCTCGGGCTCGAAGTCGAAGACCCTTCCCAGGACGTCGTCCCAGGACTCCTCCTGATCGGCGCCGGTCGTACCCGCCTCCGCGTCGTCCGAAACGGCACCGGCGGCCTCGGACGCGTCGTCGTCGCCGGCACCGGACGGCGCATCGCCGCCCGCCGCCCCGGCGTCCGGCTCCGCCTCGCGCTCCGCGCGGTCCCGCTCCTCGATCTCCCGCTTCAGCGCGGAGGCCGAGAACCGCATGGTGGCGCCGCTGTCGAGGTCGCCGGTGACCGGCGTAGCGGCGTCCGAGGGCTCCGCCGGGGCGGGGGTCCAGTCGGGGTCGAAGCCGCGCTGCGCCGGGGGCGGAGGCAGCGGCACCGGGTCCCCGCTCGGCGGCGGGGGCGATACCGGCGGCGTACCGGCGCCGCCCAGGGAGTCGCCCGGCGCGTTCTGCGTGTACCAGGCGGGCGGGGTGTAGTCGATGGTGAACTCACCCGTCGTCTCGGCGGGCTCCGCGTCGGACGACTCGTCGACGGGCTTGTCCCAGCCCCCGCGCATCTCGTCCCGATCGCCGTTCACTTTGCCTCCTGGTGTGGTCGAGCACCCTTGTGCCGTGGTGGGTGGGGGCCGTTCCCGTAACGCGAACCGCCCGGCTCTCCCCCTGGGACGCACATGGCCTGCCCTCAGGTTCTCCGCCGCGTCCGGACCCAGCCTAAACGCCATGGGGCCCGCCACGGCAGGCCGTACGGTGCCGCGAACGCTGTCCCGTACGTCACGTACTGCACCCAAGTGGACTGCGTGCGACAGGGAGTGAAACCCAAAGCGGTCAAATACGTACAACTGCACCGTGAATCGCGTCCGTCGCACCCTCGGACCGCACAGCGGTGACCCCCAGGCGTACGCGCGTCAGTCCACCCGGCGCGCGGCGCCCAGCAGCCCCGTCTCGGCGTCGGTCGCCCGGGTCGTCACCAGCCGGCTCTCCCGCCGTGTGCACCAGAGGGTGGCCCCGTCCGCCAGGGCGGGCAGTGCGCGGACCGCACCGGCCGGCAACCTCAGGAGTCGCCCGGCCTCCTCCGCCTCGTCGGGCGACACCCGCTGCACGCCCACCAGCGACGCCTTCTCCACAAGACCTGACGCGGCCGGGCCCAGATAAGGCAACAGAGTCAGCACCGACTGCCACGGCCCGGACACGGCCCGACCGGGCGGCGGACGCATGCCGCAGTCCCGTACGACGAGGACCGGCGAGGCCGCCGAGGGGCCCAGCGGCGGCACCCGGCCGACCTCGTGCAACGCGAGGCACCCGCTGTCGCCGCCGGCCCGGGCCAGACCCGCCCAGGCGTGCGTCCGACCCGTCTCCACCGCGATCCGCGCACCCGTCGCAGCCGCCCGCAGCGCGAACACCTGCGCCGTCCACAGCCCGCCGATGAGCGTGATCTCGTACGGGCAAGGGCGGTTGAGGCCCAGCACGGCGGGGAAGCCCTCGTCGTCCTCGCCGATCACCACCCCGTCGTCGCCCACCGGCAGGTGCAGCGAGGCCAGTTGCTCGGGCCCGATGGTGTACCGCCGCCGGCGCGGACCGACCGGCCCGAACCCCAGTCGGCCCCGCACCCGCCCGGGCGCCGCCATCAGCGGGCCCCGCCCAGCGGCAGTGTGGCGAGCACCCCGGGCAGCTGCTCGCGGTCCAGCCGTACGAGCGAGACCCGCACCCCGCGCGCCACCCGTTCCAATTCGCGCCGTGCGGTCCGGAGTTCCTCGCCGGTGCGCGCGCTGATCCGCAGGTGTCCCGCCGCGGCGACCTCCTGCCGGTCGCCCCGCGCCAGCGTCAGGCTGAACGTCGTGGCCAGCGCCGGGGCCGAGGTGAGCAGCGCGACCAGCCGGGGCATCGGCGCATCACCGGAGCGCGGCCACCGCCGCACCCAGTACACGGTGTGCCGGCGCCCGTCGCAGCTCCACGTCCGCGAGGTCTCCCGGGTGCGACGGGCGGGCCGCGCGGACCCCTCGTCACGGGGTGCACCGGTCGCGTCCGCGCAGGCCGCGGTGGTCAGCGCGGCCCCGAGCTCCTGCTCCGTCAGCACCGTCGCACCGAACCCCGCCCCGGCCAGCCGGCCGGACAGCTGGTCGGCCGCCCGCAGCAGGCACCGCTGTGCGCCGATCAGGCCGCCGCCACGGATGCGGACGGCCTCCGGGCAGAGCTCCGGGTCGAGCGTCAGCGTGACCCAGGTCAGCCGCACCGCCGGTGACCCCGTACGGGCCTGAAGGGGTGCGTAGTTGAGCGTGGCGACCGCGTCGCCGGAAAGATGCGGGGCCGGGGCGGGCCGCGTGTGCTGCACGATCCGCGCCGATTCCAGGCGAATGCCGTCGACGTCCATCACCTCCCGGACGAGCCCCGGCGGCAGCGGCCGTGCGGTCCGGTCCGCCCGCAGCACCGTGTCCTCCGCGTCCACCCGCACCACCACCGTGAGGTGCGTACCGTCGCCGACCATGCCCACCGGCCGCCGGTCCCGGTGCGTGAACGAACAGGTGCGCAGGGCCGGTACGCACTCGGCCAGCGGGGCCACCGGGGACTCGGCGGCCGGCATCCGCGAGGCGGCTCTCCGGTTCCGCAGCCGGAACGCGACGACCGTGGCCAGCCAGGCCGGCAGGGAGCGGCGGCGCCTGCGCACGACTGCGAGGACGACGAGCAGCGCGGCCGTCGGCCCCGCAGGACCCAGGAGCGCGGGTCCGACGACCCAGGCGCACAGCAGGACCGCCACCGCGACTTCGAACAGAACCAGCTGTTGCAATCGAAAAGTCCCGATCGGCCCAGCACGCCGGTTCAGCCGCGCTCCACCCCTGTCCGCCATCGTGCCCCGCCCCCGTCCGCGCCGTCCCGGCCCGTTCCGCAACCGTCCCGCCGAGCTCTCCGGCGGAAGCGCACAGCGTACCGTTCCTCGGCCAACCACCAGGTGCAGGCGGCATAGTGGTCGCCGACAGCGGAAGGCCCCGCCGAAGCGCAGGCGGTGGGTGTCCGCAGGTGTGCGGCGCGGGCGGAGAGGGAAGGCGGGCTGGGCCATGGTGACCCGACGGGACGAGCTGAACGCGTACACATTTGCGAAGAGAAGGGCTCTTGGTGCCTTCCTCCAGCCCTCACCGGCAGGCTCGGACGAGGGCGCCCCGCGCCCGCTGCGCGCCGTCCTCCCCGGTGTGCTCACCGGCGCCCTGCTGCTCGCTGGGTTCGGCGCGTACGGCATGTTCCGCCCGGTCGCGCCCAAGGGCTGGGACCGTCCCGGTGCCAAGGTCGTCGTCGGCCGGACGTCGACCACGCGCTATGTCGTGCTCACCACCGGCCGGGGCGCCCATCGCCGTACCCGGCTGCACCCCGTCCTGAACCTCGCGTCCGCCCGGCTGCTGCTCGACCCCGGCGACTACGGCGTCGTCCAGGTCGCCGACGACGTCCTCGACGCGGGCGGGCCCCCGCGCGGACCGGTCATCGGCATCCCGTACGCCCCCGACCGGCTTCCCGGCGAGCGGGACGCGGGCACCGCCAAGCGGTGGGCCGTGTGCGTACGGCCGGGAGGCGGGGGAGCCGGTGTGCAGAGGGCCGGCTTCGTCCTCGCCGCGCGCGACCAAAGGCTGACGGAGGGCCCGAACCGGCTCACCGGCGGCCAGGTCCTCTACGTCCGGGACCCGCACGGCACCCGGTACCTCGTGGACGCCCGGGGCACCAAATACCGCGTGGACGAGCGGCCCGCCGACCTCGGACACCTCACCGACGCCCTGGTCGGCCGCGCCCGGCCGCAAGCCGTCACCGGCGACTGGCTCGCCACCCTGCACACCGGCAGCCCCGTCGCCTTCCCCGTCGTCCCGGGCGAGATCGGCGCCCCCGCCCGCGTCGAGGGCCACCTCTCCGCCCGCGAGAACCGCGTCGGAGCGGTGCTGCGGACCAGGACCGGCGCGGGCACCGCCTACCACGTGGTGCTCGACGGGAGGGTCCGGCCGGTCTCCGAGTTCACCGCCTGGCTGATCGTCAACTCCCCGCAGACCGCCGCCCTCGACCAGGCCGGTACCGCCTACCCGGCGGGGCTCCAGGACTTCGTGCCCGACCCGGCGCCCTTCGCCGGGCAGGCCGCGCACTGGCCCGCCCGCAAAGCCGTCCGCGTCGACACCGCGCACCGCGGCACCGTCTGCTCCGTGCTGCGCGCGACGGACGGCAAGGGCCGCACCACCCTGAGCACCTGGGCCGGCACCACCTACCCCGCCGCCGTCGGCGCCGGCGGCACCCGCACCTATGTCACCCCCGGCAGCGGACTCCTCTACACCCAGGTCCGGGGCCGCCAGACCAGGCCCGACGGATCACTCTTCCTGGTGACGGACACCGGATTGAGGTACGCGGTTCAGGGGAACGGCGACGGCGACCCCGGGCACTCCGCCCTCCCCACCGGCACCACTCCGCGCGGGCCGGTGCGGGCCAACGAGGCGCAGACCAGGCTCGGCTACGAGGACGTGCGACCCGCCCTCGTGCCGGCCGAGTGGTCGGAGTTCCTTCCCCGCGGACCGCGGCTCGACACCACCGGCGCGCGCCGCCCGCAGGGCTCCTGACGTGGCGGCGATCCGGCCGGTGGCGGCCCTCGTCGCGCTGGCCGTCCTCGCCGTGGCCCAGCCCGCGTGCGCGGCCACCGGACCGGAAGGCGGTGCGTGCGTCCTCCCGGCGAACCGGCCGTTCGAGGGCCGCCCCTGGTCTTTGCAGCGCGTGCTCCTGGACGAGCTGTGGCACGACACCCGGGGCGCGGGCGTCCGCGTCGCCGTCATCGACACCGGGGTGGACGGCACCCATCCCCAGCTCGCGGGCGCGGTCGCCCCCGGCGCCGACACACTGGCGCCCGGCGGCGACGGCACCGGCGACACGGTGGGCCACGGCACCCTGGTCGCCGGCATCATCGCGGCCCGCCCCCGCGGAGGGACCGGCTTCGTCGGGCTCGCGCCCGGAGCGACCGTCATCCCGGTCCGCCAGAACGACGCGCGCGACCACGGCACCGACGCGTCGCTGGCCGCCGCGATCCAGTACACCGTCGCCCGGGGCGCCCAGGTCATCAACATCTCGCAGGAGACGGTCCGCCCGCAGGCCCCCGGCTCCGCCCTGGGCCGCGCGGTGGCCGAGGCCGTCCGCCGGGACATCGTGGTCGTCGCCTCCGCCGGCAACAACGGCGCCGACGGGAGCCCTGCGTCCACCTACCCGGCCGCGTTCGACGGGGTCCTCGCCGTCGCCGCGTCCGACCGCGACAACGAACGCGCCCCCTTCTCCCGGCCCGGGAGCTTCGTGGACATCGCCGCGCCGGGCGTCGACATCGTCTCCACCGCCCCCGGCCGCGGCCACTGCGCCGACAGCGGCACCAGCTTCGCCGCCCCCTACGTGAGCGCGGTCGCCGCACTGATGCGCGCCAAGTACCCGCACTGGACGGCCGCGCAGATCGCCGCCCGTATCGAACAGACCGCGGAACGCTCCGTCAACGGCCGTGACGACTTCGTCGGATGGGGTGTAGTCGACCCGGTCCGCGCGCTGTCCGGCGACGACGCCCCGCAGGACGCCCCGCACCCCGACGAGCCCCCCGCCGGAGCCCGCGCACCCGACCCCGCGCCGCTGCCGGCGGCCGACACCCCGCAGCGCCGCGACCGCCGCCACGCCGCCTGGGCCATGGCCCTCACGGTCCTCCTGACCGGCGCGGTGGCGGGCGGGGCGGCCGTCGCGCGGGAGCTGCGCCGACGCCGTACGGGATGAGCCGGAGGGCCCCCGGGAGCCGGCTCCGTACACCTGCGAGGCGCCTTCGCGGCGGCCGGGAGCGGACCCCGGACTGGCTAGCCTGAGCGGCCTGAACGGCCCAGAGAGAGGACCTCGTATGACCAGCCCCACGGGTGGATTCGCGCTTGCCGACGATCCGGTCGTCCAGGCCAGGAACAGGATCGTCCACACTGCCGAGGCGGTGTCCCGGCAGGCCCGCGAGCTGGCCGACGTCCTCGCGACGGTGGGGGCCGGCTGGACCGGTGCCGGCGCCTCGGGGTTCACCTCCGCGCAGCTCGTGGTCAACGAGGACCACGACGAGATCCGGCGCCTCCTCGGCGTACTGCTCCATGCCGTCGACGGCACCCGGAACCTCAGCAACGCCAACGACGAGGAGGTCCGCGCGGCCTTCAAGGCGGTACGGGAACCGGCTTCCGCGGGCGGCACCTCCGCCCTGAACGGCGTCTGATCCCGGCGCCGTTCCCCCGACACGACCAGAGGAAACCCGATGGGGCACGACCCGCACACCAAGGTCAGGTACGAGAGCGTCCAGGAGGTCGCCAACCGCATCCGCGCGGTCTCGCGGAACATCTGCCAGGACCTGGAGGAGATGGACGGCGCGCTCAAGGTCGTCACCGACACCTGGGACGGCCAGGCGCATGCCGAGTACGTGACGCTCCAGCACAAGTACCGGAACAAGGCCGACCACATGAGGGCCAGGCTCGAAGAGGTCGCGAGGCTCATCGAGACCGGCAAGGACCACTACCGGGCCACCGACCTCCGGTCCTCACGCCTGTTCACCGAGGCTTACTGACCGGGGCGCGGGGTACCGGCCCGGACCCGCCCGGACGTACGAAGGGGCACGTTCACCCGAACGTGCCCCACCGCGTACCCGGCGACCCCTACGGAAGGTCGAACTCGCCGTCCCTGGCGCCCAGAACGAACGCGGTCCACTCGGCCTCCGTGTACCTGAGCACCGTGTCCGGGTCCAGAGAGGACCGCATGGCCACCGCGCCGCCGGGAAGGTGCGCGATCTCGACGCGCTCCTCCTCCTGCTCGGTCCCGGGAGCACACAGCCACTCCACCCCCGAGATGTCGAGTGCGTACAGCTCGTCCTTCTCCGCCTGCGTGCCCATCGTGAAGGGCTCCTTTCGTACCTGGCTCTGCACGGCACCGTACAGGCAACACGGCGGCCGGGGATCCGCTCCGCCAAACCCTGGCGGCCGTCCCCGTGCTCAACCCCGTTCGGGCAGCCAGCCGGTCTGCACGAGGCTCTTCCCACCGCGCCGGGTCGCCATGCACGCGCGCCCCGGCTCCATCGGACGCGCACGCACCGAGCCGACCAGATCGCCCTCCGCCGGATCGCCCGACAGCACCACGCCCTGCGCGCCCAACTCCTTGATCCGTTGCAGGAACGGCTCGTACATCGCCCGCGAGGCACCGGCACAGTTGCGCGCGACGATGAAGCGCACCCCGGTGTCCCGCGCGAACGGCAGCCAGTCTGTGAGGACGGCGAGCGGGCTGCCCGTACCCGTCGCGACGAGGTCGTAGTCGTCCACGACGACGAAGATCCGCGGACCCGTCCACCAACTGCGCTCCCGCAACTGCCGGGGCGTGACATCCGCCGGCGGCCGGCGCCGCGCGAACACCCCGGCCAGCGCCTCCATATGCGTCGCGAGCGCGTCCGGCGTCGGCGCGTACTCCAGCAGATGGCTCTCCGGCAGGGCGCCCAGCAACCCCCGCCGGTAATCCCCGACGACGAGCTTCGCCTCGTCGGGGGAGTAGCGGCGGGCGATCTGCCGGGCCAGCAGCCGCAGCAGCGCCGTCTTCCCCGACTCGCTCTCCCCGAACACCAGCAGGAAGGGATCGGCGTCGAAGTCCACGAACACCGGATCGAGATCGGCCTCGGCGATACCGATCGCGACACCCCGCTCCGGGAATTCGTCCCCCTTCGGCAGCCGCTCGGCGGGGAGCACGGCGGGCAGCAGCCGTACGGGAGGGGCCGGCGGACCCGCCCAGTCGGCCCGGACCCGCCCGGCCAGCGCCGCCGTACGGTCCGGGAGTCCGGCCGCGTCCTCCACCGGGCCGAGGCACGGCGACGCGGCCAGGAAGTGCAGCCCCTCCGCCACCTGGCCCCGGCCCGGCACACCGGCGGGCACCTGCGCGGCGGCCCTCCGGTCGAACTCGGAGTCCGACACGTCACCGAGCCGCAGTTCGAGCCGCCCGGTCAGCTGGTCCTTCAACGCGGCCCGCACCTCCAGATAACGGGCGGCGGTGAGCACCACATGCACCCCGTAACCGAGCCCCCGGGCCGCGATGTCGGTGACGACCGGCTCCAACTCCTCGTACTCCGTACGGAAACCGCCCCAGCCGTCCACCACGAGGAACACATCGCCCCACACCTCGCCGGGCAGCCCGCCTCCGGCCCGTTCCCGCCGGTACGCGGCCATGGAACCGATGCCCCGCGACCGGAACAGCTCCTCCCGGGCCCGCAGCACCCCGGCCACCTCCGCGACCGTACGCCGCACCCGCTCGGGATCCAGCCGCGAGGCGACCGAGCCCACGTGCGGCAGGCCCGACAGAGACGCCAGCGCGCCACCGCCGAAGTCGAGGCCGTAGAACTGGACTTCACACGGGGTGTGGGTGAGCGCGAAGGACATCACCAGCGTGCACAGCACCGTCGACTTGCCGGACTGCGGCCCGCCGACCACCAGCATGTGGCCCGCCGCCCCCGAGAAGTCCTGGAACAGCACCTCCCGCCGCTGCTCGAACGGCCTGTCCACGAGCCCGAGCGGAATGACCAGCCCACCGGGTTTGCCGTCCCCCGCTACGGTGAAGCCGCGTTCCGGGTCCGTACCGAGGCCCGGCAGCAGCGCGTCCAGACCCGGCGACCGGTCCAGCGGCGGCAGCCACACCTGGTGAGCGGGCACGCCCTGCCCCTCAAGCCGCCGCACCACCACGTCGAGCACGGACTCCGCGACGGCGTCATCCCCGCGCTTCGGGGAAGCGGCAGCTGGAGCGCGGGGAGCATCCGGCACAGCCACCGGCAACGCGCTGAACAGCGCCGCCGCAACCCCTCCCGGACCCTCCCCGGAAGCCCGCCCGGGCCCGCCCGGCCGGTACGGCCCCGAGACATACGCGGCTTTGAAGCGGGTGAGTTCCCGCGTACCGGTCTTCAGAAACCCCGACCCCGGCACCGGCGGCAGGTCGTACGCGTCCGGCACACCCAGCGCGGCCCGCGACTCCTCCGCCGAGAACGTACGCAGCCCGATCCGGTACGAGAGGTAGGTCTCCAGGCCCCGCAGCCTGCCCTCCTCCAGGCGCTGGGACGCCAGCAGCAGATGCACACCCAGCGAACGGCCGATGCGCCCGATCCGGATGAACGTGTCGATGAAGTCGGGTTTCGCGGTGAGCAGTTCGGAGAACTCGTCGATGACCAGCACCAGCGTGGCCAGCGGCTCCAGCGCGGCGCCCGCCGCCCGCGCCCGCTCGTAATCGTGGACCCCCGCGAAGTTGCCCGCCGCCCGCAGCAGTTCCTGACGGCGCTGGAGCTCGCCGCGCAGCGCGTCGCCCATCCGGTCGACCAGCGCCAGGTCGTCGGCCAGGTTGGTGATGACGGCGGCCACGTGCGGCATCCCCGCCATCCCCGCGAACGTCGCCCCGCCCTTGAAGTCGGCGAGCACGAAGTTCAGCGTTTCGGAGGAATGAGTGACAGCAAGACCGAGAACCAGCGTCCGCAGCAGCTCGGACTTACCCGAACCGGTCGCGCCCACACACAGCCCGTGCGGCCCCATCCCGTCGAGCGCCGACTCCTTCAGATCGAGCACCACCGGGACACCGTCCTCACCCACCCCGATGGGCACCCGCAACCGCTCCGCGACCGGCCGGGGCCGCCAGGTCCGCCCCACCTCCACCGCACCCGCGTCGCCCAGCTCCAGCAGATCCGTGAAGTCCAGCGCGGCCAGCAGCGGCTCGTCCCCGTCCCGCCCACCGGCCCGCAACGGAGCGAGCCGCCGGGCCAGCGCCTCCGCCGCCGGCAGCGAAAGCCCGTCCGGCACACCCACCCCGCACTCCGCCTCCAGCACCCCGGCACGCACCCGCGCACACAGAGCACCGCGCGGCCCCTCCGCGTCACCCGGCGCCACCTCGACCAGCGTCACCCCCTCCACGCCCCCCGCCGCACCCAGCACCGAACCCGGAGCCACCCCCGCCCCGTCCAGCACCACGACCACATGCGGCCGGTCCGGCAGCGGCGCCCCCTCCGGTACGAAACGCCCCCGCCCCTCCAGCAGCGCGCCGAGCAGCGGCTCCAGCCCAGCCGTATCCCGCGCGAACAGCCTCTTCGCACCGGCCCCGTCCACCGCACCGGGCACCTGGACATGCGGCAGCCACTTCACCCACTCCCAGCACACCGCCGCATCCCGCGCGGCCACCACCGCCACCACCAGGTCACGCGGCGAGTGCAGCGTCACCAACTGCGCCACCAACGCCCGCGCCGCCGCCCTGACCGGCTCCGCCGAACCACTCAGCCGCACCCGGTACGCCTCCCGCAGCGGAACGCACAACGGCAGGCCGTCCAACGAGCCGTGCACCGCCACGAACCGCCGCACCGCGTCCGCGCACACCGGCTCCGGCTCACCCGGAGCGTGCTCCGGCACAGCCAACGGCGTCGCGAGCCACTGCCTGCCGAGCCCGATCCGCACCACCCCGAAGTCCGCGTCGCCGGGCCGTCGCTCCCACACCCGGCTCCCCCCGGCGACCACCGACCACAGCTGCCCGGGGGAGGGATGCGTGAACAGCAGGCCGTCGCGCTGGGCCCGCGCCGTCCGCCGCACCGCACGGCGGGACCGCGCCAGCCGAGCCAGGTAATCGCGCCGCACATCCGCCGCCCGCCCCTGCGTACCGCGCCGGAACCGCACCACCTGGGCCACCACCATCGCCAGCGTCGACACCAGCATCAGCACACCCATGACCCGCATGAACGGCGGCGCCTGCGGCGAGAAGAAGAACACCACCGACGACGCCATGCCCAACACCGGCAGAAGCTGCATCAGCACCCCCTCGCGCTGCCCGCGCGGCAGCACCGGAGGAGGCTCCAACAACACCTCTTTCGTGGGAACTTCCGGCGGCAGCAAACGGGGCGGACGCTTCACGACGATCTGACTCACCGGTGCATCGATCCTTGGGTGCGGGCGGGTGTGGGACGGGGCGGAACGGGGAACAGCGCGCCGACGCGTGCGCATATCAAAAGGACACCCCCCGCCCCGAAGCGCCCGTGATCCTACGCACTGTCAGCCTTCGCCCCGATCCGCCCGATAGGGTGGCCCGCCCATCCTGCGGACACCGCCGACCAGCGACGAACAGGGGCCCCCGACACGTGAGTCCGACCGCAACGACAGGCTTCCGCCGCGTCACCGTCGTCACGCCCGACAGCCGCATCGACGTCGCCCTGCCCGAGGACATCGCCGTCGCCGACATCCGGCCCGAGATCCTGCGCCTCACCGGACCGGCCGCACCCGACACCGCACCCCCCGGCCACCACCTCGTGCGGCTCGACGGAACGGTCCTGGACGGCGACCGCACCCTCGCCGCACAACGCGTCCTCGACGGCGAGATCCTCACCCTGCGCCCCTTCGCCGCCTCGCTCCCCCCACCCGTCTTCGACGACGTCGCCGACGCCATCGCCTCGGCCACCGGCCGCGACCGCCACCTGTGGAGCGACGACCTGCTGCGCGGCGCGGCCCCGGCCGCCGGCGCGCTGCTCCTCCTCCTGGCGGCCCTCGTCCTGTGGCGGGCCGACCCCGTCCGCCACGACCTGCACGGACCGCCCGGAGCCGTCGCCGGCGCCGCCGGACTCCTCGCGGCCACCGTCGCCGCCGTACGAGCCCGGGTCTACGCCGACCGCGTCACCGCCGCCGCGCTCGGCCTGGGCGCCCTGCCCCTCGTCCTCCTCGCCGGCTCCGGCCTCATCGCCCCGGACCCGGGCGGGGGAGCGGGCCGCATGCAGCTCCTGCTCGGCTGCGCCGCCGTCCTCGTCGTCTCGGCCGCCCTCACCGCGCTCGCCCCGTGCGGCGACGCCCCCTTCGCGGGCGCCGCCCTCCTCGCCGGCGCCGGTGCGCTGGCCGCTTTCGCCGCGATCCTCACCGAGGCGTCCGCCACCGCCACGGCCGCCGTCTGCGCCCCCGCGGCCCTCGGCCTCATCGCGTTCCTGCCCGGCCTCTCCGCCCGTTTCGCCCGGCTCCCGATCGGGTACGCCGCGCCCCGGCCGACGGGCCCCTACGACGACGAGCGCGAGGACCCGGCCGCCCCGGACGCCACCCCCGTCGACACCCGCCTCGTCGCGGACCGCGCCCGGCGCGGCCATGAACTGCTGCTCGGCCTCGCCGGGGGCTGCGCGGGCCTCGCCGCCTGCGCGGCCGCCGTACTCGGCGCGTCGGACAACACCTGGGCCCGCCTCCTCGCCCTCGCCACCGGGCTCGCGCTGCTGCTCCGCGCCCGCCTCTTCCGCTACACCGCCCAGGTCGCCTGCCTGCTGGTCGCGGGCATCGGGGCGCTCGCCGCCCCGGTCACCGGCCTCGCCCTCACCGCTCAGGGAGACGACCCGGCCCTGTATCCCCGTACGACCGGACTGTGCGCGGCGCTCGTCGCCGGCGCCGTACTCCTCGCCGCCGCCGGGGCGACGGTCCCGCGCAAGGGCCTCTCCCCGTTCTGGGGCAGATTCCTGGACCTGGCCGAGAGCGCCCTCCTGCTCTCCCTCGTCCCGCTCTGCCTCGCCGTCCTGGACCTCTACGCGCGCGCGAGGGCGCTCACCGGCTGACGACCGGCAGGGTCAGGTCCGGGCGGCTGGTATTCTGGCGGTGGCCGTTTGTGTACGCGTTCCCGGTTCGCTCTGGGAACTGCGCTCATCGGACCCTCGCTCCCGAGTCACCCAAGCTCCCCTGAGAACCAGACCAGGGGCACTCGTGGGCGCATCGAACACCAAGAGGAGTACCGCGTGCCGCTCGACGCCGCTACGAAGAAGCAGATCATGACCGAGTTCGCGACGAAGGAGGGCGACACCGGTTCCCCCGAGGTCCAGGTCGCCATGCTCTCGCGCCGCATCTCGGACCTGACGGAGCACCTCAAGACGCACAAGCACGACCACCACTCCCGTCGTGGTCTGCTGATCCTGGTCGGCCAGCGTCGCCGCCTCCTGCAGTACCTGGCCAAGAAGGACATCCAGCGCTTCCGTGCGCTCGTCGACCGCCTCGGCATCCGCCGCGGTGCGGCCGGCGGCGCCAAGTAAGACCGCTGCGCAAGGGAGCGGTTCCCTCACTCAGGGAGCCGCTCCCTTTGCCGTACGTGCGGTACCGGGGGCAACCTCAGTAACCTGGACGTACAACAACAGACGAGGAGAGGCGCCGCACGGCCGCCGCCGGTCCTCGGTAGTGGCCCCCGGGACAACGCCCGGGAGCTTCGATCGAAGACCGGCCCCGCACAGACGGCACGCCTCTCCGCTCCGTCCGGCGCCACACGGGCGCCCGGACGAAAGACGACGAGTATGGAGAATTCACTAGTGGAGAACGAGACCCACTACGCCGAGGCCGTCATCGACAACGGCACCTTCGGCACCCGCACCATCCGCTTCGAGACGGGCCGCCTGGCCAAGCAGGCCGCCGGTTCCGCCGTCGCGTACCTGGACGACGACACCATGGTGCTGTCGGCCACCACCGCTTCCAAGCGGCCCAAGGACAACCTCGACTTCTTCCCCCTCACGGTGGACGTCGAGGAGCGGCAGTACGCAGCCGGCAAGATCCCCGGCTCCTTCTTCCGCCGGGAGGGCCGCCCCTCCGAGGACGCGATCCTCACCTGCCGCCTGATCGACCGGCCGCTGCGCCCCTCCTTCAAGAAGGGCCTGCGCAACGAGATCCAGATCGTCGAGACGATCATGGCGCTCAACCCCGACCACCTGTACGACGTGGTCGCGATCAACGCCGCCTCCGCCTCCACGATCCTGGCGGGCCTGCCCTTCTCCGGCCCGATCGGCGCCACCCGCGTCGCCCTGATCAAGGGCCAGTGGGTCGCCTTCCCGACGCACACCGAGCTTGAGGACGCCGTCTTCGACATGGTCGTCGCGGGCCGCGTCCTGGAGGACGGCGACGTCGCGATCATGATGGTCGAGGCCGAGGCCACCGAGAAGACCATCCAGCTCGTCAAGGACGGCGCCGAGGCCCCGACCGAAGAGGTCGTCGCCGCCGGTCTGGAAGCCGCCAAGCCCTTCATCAAGGTGCTCTGCAAGGCCCAGTCCGACCTCGCCGCCAAGGCCGCCAAGCCCACCGGCGAGTTCCCGGTCTTCCTCGACTACCAGGACGACGTCCTGGAGGCCCTCTCCAAGGCCGTCAGCACCGAGCTCGCCAAGGCACTCACCATCGCCGGCAAGCAGGAGCGCGAGGCGGAGCTCGACCGCATCAAGGAGATCGCGGCCGAGAAGCTCCTCCCGGCCTTCGAGGGCCGCGAGAAGGAGATCTCCGGTGCCTACCGCGCGCTGACCAAGAAGCTGGTCCGCGAGCGCGTCATCAAGGACAAGGTCCGCATCGACGGCCGCGGCGTCACGGACATCCGTACGCTCGCCGCCGAGGTCGAGGCCATCCCGCGCGTGCACGGCTCCGCCCTGTTCGAGCGTGGCGAGACCCAGATCCTGGGCGTCACCACCCTCAACATGCTCCGCATGGAGCAGCAGCTGGACACCCTCTCCCCGGTGACCCGCAAGCGCTACATGCACAACTACAACTTCCCGCCGTACTCCGTCGGCGAGACCGGCCGCGTGGGCTCGCCCAAGCGCCGCGAGATCGGCCACGGCGCGCTCGCCGAGCGCGCGATCGTGCCGGTCCTCCCGTCCCGCGAGGAGTTCCCCTACGCGATCCGCCAGGTCTCCGAGGCGCTGGGCTCCAACGGCTCGACGTCCATGGGTTCGGTCTGCGCCTCCACCATGTCCCTGCTGAACGCCGGTGTGCCCCTCAAGGCCGCCGTCGCCGGCATCGCCATGGGCCTGATCTCCCAGGAGATCGACGGCAAGACCCACTACGTCGCCCTCACCGACATCCTCGGTGCCGAGGACGCGTACGGCGACATGGACTTCAAGGTCGCCGGTACGAAGCAGTTCGTCACCGCGCTCCAGCTCGACACCAAGCTCGACGGCATCCCCGCCTCGGTCCTGGCCGCCGCGCTGAAGCAGGCCCGCGACGCCCGCCTCCACATCCTCGATGTGATGAACGAGGCCATCGACGTCCCGGACGAGATGTCCCCGAACGCCCCGCGGATCATCACCGTCAAGATCCCGGTGGACAAGATCGGTGAGGTCATCGGCCCCAAGGGCAAGATGATCAACCAGATCCAGGAGGACACCGGCGCCGACATCACGATCGAGGACGACGGCACCATCTACATCGGTGCCCAGCAGGGCTCGCAGGCCGAGGCCGCCCGCGCCACGATCAACGCGATCGCCAACCCGACCATGCCGGAGGTCGGCGAGCGCTACCTGGGTACGGTCGTCAAGACCACCACCTTCGGTGCGTTCGTCTCGCTCATGCCGGGCAAGGACGGCCTGCTGCACATCTCGCAGATCCGCAAGCTGGCCGGCGGCAAGCGCGTGGAGAACGTCGAGGACGTTCTCGGCGTCGGCGCCAAGGTCCAGGTCGAGATCGCCGAGATCGACTCCCGCGGCAAGCTCTCCCTCATCCCCGTCATCGAGGGTGAAGAGGACGAGAAGAAGGACGACACCGACAAGTGACGTCCCGTAGTTCCGCGACGACGGCCCGCCCCTCCTCGGAGGGGCGGGCCGTCGCCCGTACCCAAACGCTTATCAAGGGCAGCAACGGCATCGGCACGGTCCGCCGTACGGTCCTCCCCGGCGGCCTCCGCGTCGTCACCGAGAGCCTGCCCTCCGTACGCTCCGCCACCTTCGGTATCTGGGCGAACGTCGGCTCGCGCGACGAGACGCCCGCCCTGAACGGCGCGACGCACTACCTCGAACATCTCCTCTTCAAGGGCACCGCCCGGCGCAGCGCCCTCGACATCTCCTCCGCCATCGACGCGGTCGGCGGCGAGATGAACGCCTTCACGGCGAAGGAGTACACGTGCTACTACGCGCGGGTCCTCGACACGGACCTGCCGCTCGCCATCGACGTCGTCTGCGACATGCTGACCGGCTCGCTGATCGCCCCCGAGGACGTCGACGCCGAGCGCGGTGTCATCCTCGAAGAGATCGCGATGACGGAGGACGACCCGGGCGACTGCGTGCACGACCTCTTCGCGCACACCATGCTCGGCGACACCCCGCTCGGCCGCCCCGTCCTCGGCACCGTCGACACGATCAACGCCCTGAACCGCGGCCAGATCGCCCGCTTCTACAAGAAGCACTACGACCCGACCCGCCTCGTCGTCGCCGCCGCGGGCAACATCGACCACGCCACCGTCGTACGCCAGGTCCGCAAGGCGTTCGACAGGGCCGGCGCCCTCTCCCGTACGGACGCGGTCCCCACCGCGCCCCGCGAGGGCTCCCGCGCCCTGCGCACCGCCGGCCGGGTCGAGGTGCTGGGCCGCAAGACCGAACAGGCCCATGTGGTCCTCGGCATGCCCGGCCTGGCCCGCACCGACGAACGCCGCTGGGCCCTGGGCGTCCTCAACACCGCCCTCGGCGGCGGCATGAGCTCCCGCCTCTTCCAGGAGGTACGGGAGAAGCGCGGCCTCGCCTACAGCGTCTACTCGTACACCTCGGGCTTCGCGGACTGCGGCCTGTTCGGCGTGTACGCGGGCTGCCGCCCGAGCCAGGTGCACGACGTCCTCAAGATCTGCCGCGACGAGCTCGACCGGGTCGCGTCGGACGGGCTGAGCGACGAGGAGATCAGCCGCGCCATCGGCCAGCTCTCCGGCTCCACCGTCCTCGGCCTGGAGGACACCGGCGCGCTGATGAACCGCATCGGCAAGAGCGAGCTGTGCTGGGGCGAGCAGATGTCGGTGGACGAGATGCTGGCCCGTATCGGCGAGGTGACACCGGACGACATCCGCTCCGTCGCCGGCGAGCTCCTCGGACACCGCCCCTCGCTGTCCGTCATCGGACCGCTCAAGGACAAGCAGGCCGCCCGTCTCCACGAAGCGGTCGCGTAAAACTCCTAAGGAAGCAGAGCAATGAGCAAGCTGCGCGTGGCCGTTCTCGGCGCCAAGGGCCGTATCGGCTCCGAGGCGGTACGAGCCGTCGAGGCCGCCGACGACCTGGAGCTGGTGGCCGCACTCGGTCGGGGCGACAAGCTGGAGACCCTCGCCGAGACCGGCGCCCAGGTCGCCGTCGAGCTGACCAACCCCGCCTCGGTGATGGAGAACCTCGAGTACTGCGTCGGCCACGGCATCCACGCGGTGGTCGGCACCACCGGCTGGACCGACGAACGGCTCGCGCAGCTCAACGGCTGGCTCTCCGCCTCCCCGGAGACCGGTGTGCTCATCGCACCGAACTTCTCCATCGGCGCGGTCCTCACCATGAAGTTCGCCCAGCAGGCGGCCCGCTACTTCGAGTCCGTCGAGGTCATCGAGCTCCACCACCCCAACAAGGCCGACGCCCCCTCGGGCACCGCCGCCCGCACCGCCCAGCTCATCGCCGCGGCCCGCCGTGAGGCGGACTGCGCCCCCCAGCCGGACGCCACCAGCACGGCGCTGGACGGGGCGCGCGGCGCCGATGTGGACGGCGTCCCGGTCCACTCGGTACGCCTCCGCGGCCTCCTGGCCCACCAGGAGGTGCTGCTCGGCGGCGAGGGCGAGACCCTCACCATCCGGCACGACTCCCTGCACCACAGCAGCTTCATGCCCGGCATCCTGCTCGGCGCCCGCCGCGTGGTGACCACTCCCGGCCTCACGTTCGGCCTGGAACACTTCCTCGACCTGAACTGACTGGCCCCGCCATGCGCGCAAAGATCACTTACGTCGTCACCGCTGCCGTCCTGGTCTTCTACTTCGTCCTGGTCGGCAGCCGTGGCGTCCTGCTCATCAAGCACGGCACCCTCATCACGGTGACCTTCGGGATCGCCGTGCTGGTCCTGCCGGCGATCGGCGTGTGGTTCCTGTGGAAGAACACCCAGTTCGTCCGCCGGGCCAACGCCCTGGCCGCCGAACTGGACGCGGAGGGCGGCCTCCCCGTCGACGAACTGCTGCGCACACCCAGCGGCCGCATCGACCGCGCCTCCGCCGACGCGGTGTTCGAACGCCGCCGCGAGGAGACGGAGGACACCCCGGACGACTGGCGCTGCTGGTTCCGCCTGGCAGTCGCCTACCAGGATGCCCGCGACACCCCCCGAGCCCGCAAGGCCATGCAACGAGCCATCGCACTGCACCGGGCGGACGCTGCTTCCAGCCCATCGGGCGACCACCCCAGCCGATCGGGCGACCACCCCAGCCCGTCCGGCGTTTGAGGACAAAGAAAGAGCCGTCCGGCGATTGAGGACACCTCACTCACCGGACGGCTCGCACCACGAAACCGCTACTGCGGCCGATACTCGTCCCCCCACGCCTCAATCGTGTCCGCGGCCCGATCGAACGCCTCCCCCCGCGCAAGGAAATCCGCGTTGGAGTCCGTGAGCAGCGGCGGCACCGCGTCCCCGCCCTTGCGGACGACGATCAGCGCCTGACCCTGCACGGTCCGGGGGAACCCGAGCCACTTCACCGGTTGCTGCACCGTACGTACGGCAGTGGCGCGGCTCCACGGAACGGTCGTCGTACGGAAGAAGCCCACCCGGCGCACACCGTGCCGGCTCACCCAGGCGCCGATGCGCAGCATCCGCAGGGCGCACAGGATCATCGCGAGGCCGAGCGCGAGACACGCCCCCGCCCCGGGCAGCGCTCCGGCGAACGCGATGATCATTCCCGCGAAGAGGATGAACGAGGCGAGCAGCAGCAGACCGGCCGCGGCGGCGACCCGCCACGGACCGGGACGGTAGGGCCGCCGCCAGCTGTCGTGGTCGTCGAACGGCAGCGCGACGTCCTCCGCGTTCGCGTCAAACGCGCGGTCGGCCGTCAGAAAGGGCAGGGGCACGACTGATCCTCACTCACAAGCACGCTCGATTGCTGTGCCCGGTGAGGCTACCGAGGAGATGCCCGGACCGACCACCCCAGGGGGTCCGTCCGGGTCACCGCCCGTGCGCGGCCTCGGTCTGCTGGGTGTGCCCCGGCGCCTGCTCGGGCCCCAGAGCGGGCAGGCCGAGGAGCAGCGACCCTGCGATCCCGCCGGCGACGACGAGGCCGATCAGGGCGCGTCCCATCCGCTCGGAGACCGTACTGCGGGGGCGGGGAGGCGGGGTGACGTTACTGCGGAACCGGTCGGCCTCGGCTACGAACGAGAACGGGACGGATTCACGCCGGCGGAACATGGGGTGGCTCTCCTTGGAGTCTCTTTCGGGTGGTGCTATCCAGTCAGACGCACGACTACCCCGTTCGGTGCCCCGAATCGCCCGATGAAATCAGAAAAAACCGGAAAGACGTTCCCCACCCACGCCGCCGTCAAACGTCCTGAGCCCGGCCCGTAGAGTGGTCGCCGCCCGCGCGACACCATTGGAAGGACCCTGTCGGTGACCGACGACACCCCCGAGCCCACGAAGGCCCATTTCCGCAGCGACGTCACCGTCGACCTGGTGAAGTCCGCCGCCGGCGACGCCGACGTGCTGTTCGCCGCCCGTGTGTCCACGGCCGGTGAGCAGTCCCTGGAGGAGATCACCAAGGACCCCGAGCGCTCGAAGGGCCTCATCAACTACCTGATGCGGGACCGGCACGGCAGCCCGTTCGAGCACAACTCGATGACCTTCTTCATCAGCGCCCCGATCTTCGTGTTCCGCGAGTTCATGCGGCACCGCGTCGGCTGGTCGTACAACGAGGAATCGGGCCGCTACAGGGAGCTGCAGCCGGTCTTCTACGTCCCCGACACGTCCCGCAAGCTCATCCAGCAGGGCCGCCCGGGCAAGTACGAGTTCGTCGAGGGCACGCCGGAGCAGCACGCGGTCACCACCCGCGCCATGGAGGACTCGTACCGGCAGGCGTACGAGGCATACCAGGAGATGCTGGCGGCGGGTGTGGCCCGCGAGGTGGCCCGCGCGGTGCTCCCGGTCGGCCTGTTCTCCACGATGTACGCCACGTGCAACGCGCGCTCCCTGATGCACTTCCTCGGCCTGCGTACGCAGCACGAGATGGCGAAGGTGCCCTCGTTCCCGCAGCGGGAGATCGAGATGGTGGGCGAGCAGATGGAGGCCCACTGGGCCCGGCTCATGCCGCTCACCCATGCAGCCTTCAACAAAAATGGACGCGTCGCCCCATAGGGCGGTGTCCGTATTGCGGCGTTTCGAGAAGTTCATCTAGGCTGATCAAACGGACCCGGCACTGCTTGAACCCCCGAGCAGGCAGTGCCGGGCTCCTCTTGCTTGTCCCCCCGAGGGGGCACCGTGCGTCGAGCAGCGAGTAGCGTGTTACCCATGGCTCCGATCTCCACTCCGCAGACCCCCTTCGGGCGGGTCCTCACCGCTATGGTCACGCCGTTCACGGCGGACGGCGCTCTCGACATCGAGGGCGCGCAGCGGCTCGCCACCCACCTGGTGGACGCAGGCAACGACGGCCTGATCATCAACGGCACCACCGGCGAGTCCCCGACCACCAGCGACGCGGAGAAAGACCAGCTCGTCAGGGCCGTCCTCGAAGCGGTGGGCGACCGGGCGCACATCGTCGCCGGCATCGGTACCAACGACACCCGGCACAGCATCGAGCTCGCCCGTACCGCCGAGCGCAGCGGCGTCCACGGCCTCCTCGCCGTGACCCCGTACTACAACAAGCCGCCGCAGGAGGGCCTGCTGCGGCACTTCACCGCCATCGCGGACAGCACCGGCCTGCCGGTGATGCTCTACGACATTCCGGGCCGCAGCGGTGTGCCGATCGACACGGAGACGCTCGTACGGCTCTCCGAGCACCCCCGGATCGTCGCGAACAAGGACGCCAAGGGCGATCTGGGCCGCGCGAGCTGGGCCATCGCCCGCTCGGGCCTCGCCTGGTACTCCGGCGACGACATGCTGAACCTGCCCCTGCTGTCCGTCGGTGCGGTGGGCGTGGTCTCCGTCGTCGGCCATGTCGTCACCCCGGACCTGCGGGCGCTCATCGAGGCCCACCTCGGCGGGGACGTCCAGAAGGCCACCGAGATCCACCAGAAGCTGCTGCCGGTCTTCACCGGCATGTTCCGCACCCAGGGTGTGATCACCACCAAGGCCGCGCTGACGCTGCAGGGCCTTCCGGCGGGCCCGCTCCGGCTGCCCCTGGTCGAGTTGACCGCGCAGGAGACGGCCCAGCTCAAGATCGATCTCGCCGCCGGCGGGGTAGAGCTCTGACAACAGACTTCACAACTGAATAAACAGCACCACAGCACCACCCAAGACAACAGCAAGTGCACGAATGACATGCGCGCCACGTGCCCAAGCGGTACGTGGCGTGCGTGGTAAGGAGAGTCTTTTGAGTCATCCGCATCCTGAACTCGGCACCCCGCCGAAGCTGGCGAAGGGCGCCCTGCGGGTCACCCCGCTCGGCGGTCTCGGCGAGATCGGCCGGAACATGACGGTCTTCGAGTACGGCGGCCGCCTGCTCATCGTCGACTGCGGCGTCCTCTTCCCCGAGGAGGAGCAGCCCGGCATCGACCTGATCCTGCCGGACTTCACGACCATTCGGGACCGCCTGGACGACGTCGAGGGCATCGTCCTCACGCACGGCCACGAGGACCACATCGGCGGTGTCCCGTATCTGCTGCGCCTGAAGCCGGACATCCCGCTCATCGGCTCCAAGCTGACCCTCGCGCTGATCGAGGCCAAGCTCCAGGAGCACCGCATCCGTCCGTACACCCTGGAGGTGGCGGAGGGGCAGCGCGAGCGCATCGGAGTCTTCGACTGCGAGTTCATCGCGGTCAACCACTCCATCCCGGACGCCCTCGCGGTCGCCATCCGGACCCCCGCGGGCATGGCCGTCGCCACCGGTGACTTCAAGATGGACCAGCTCCCGCTGGACGGCCGCCTCACCGACCTGCACGCCTTCGCCCGGCTGAGCGAGGAGGGCATCGACCTTCTGCTCTCCGACTCCACGAACGCGGAGGTCCCGGGCTTCGTACCGCCCGAGCGGGACATCCAGAACGTTCTGCGCAACGTCTTCGCCAATGCGCAGAAGCGCATCATCGTGGCGAGCTTCGCCAGCCATGTGCACCGCATCCAGCAGATCCTGGACACGGCCCACGAGTACGGCCGCCGGGTCGCCTTCGTCGGTCGTTCGATGGTCCGCAACATGGGCATCGCCCGTGACCTGGGCTATCTGAAGGTCCCGGCCGGACTCGTCGTGGACGTCAAGACCCTGGACGACCTGCCGGACGACGAGGTCGTGCTCGTCTGCACCGGTTCGCAGGGCGAGCCGATGGCGGCCCTCTCCCGGATGGCCAACCGCGACCACCAGATCCGCATCGTCCAGGGCGACACGGTCATCCTGGCCTCTTCCCTGATCCCGGGGAACGAGAACGCGGTCTACCGCGTGATCAACGGGCTCTCCCGCTGGGGCGCCAACGTCGTTCACAAGGGCAACGCCAAGGTCCACGTCTCGGGCCACGCCTCGGCCGGCGAGCTGCTGTACTTCTACAACATCTGCCGCCCGAAGAACCTGATGCCGGTCCACGGTGAATGGCGCCACCTGCGGGCCAACGCCGAGCTGGGCGCACTGACCGGTGTGCCGAAGGACCACATCGTCATCGCCGAGGACGGTGTGGTCGTGGACCTCATCGACGGCAAGGCGAAGATCGTCGGCAAGGTCCAGGCCGGTTACGTGTACGTCGACGGCCTCTCCGTCGGCGATGTCACGGAGACCTCGCTCAAGGACCGCCGCATCCTCGGCGACGAGGGCATCATCTCGGTGTTCCTGGTGGTCGACAGCACCTCGGGCAAGATCGTGGGCGGCCCGCACATCCAGGCTCGCGGCTCCGGTATCGACGACGCGGCGTTCACCGCGGTCGTGCCGAAGATCGAGGAAGCGCTCAACAAGTCGGCCCAGGACGGCGTGATGGAGCCCCACCAGCTCCAGCAGCTGATCCGCCGCACGGTGGGCAAGTGGGTCTCGGACACCTACCGCCGGCGCCCGATGATCCTCCCCGTCGTGGTCGAGGTCTGACCCTCCGACAGGCGCGAACTCCGGAGCGGGGCCCCCGATTTGCATCGGGGCGCCCCGCTCCAGTACGTTTACGTCTCCACCTCACCGGGAAGCAGCGAGCGCATCCGTGCGCCCCGAAGCTTCCGAGAGGGGGTGGAAATTCTGACTCAGAACTTCTGATAAAGTCGGAGCCGCCGGAAAGGGAAACGCGAAAGCGAAGAACTGGAAAGCAAAAATCGCTTGACCCGCTTCGACCGGGAATCGGACACGAAAGAGTCTGATAGAGTCGGAAACGCAAGAACGAAGGGAAGCGCCCGGAGGAAAGCCCCAGAAAATGTTCTGAGGGTGAGTACAAAGGAAGCGTCCGTTCCTTGAGAACTCAACAGCGTGCCAAAAGTCAACGCCAGATATGTTGATACCCCGGCCTGCTTCGGCAG